>JBHIWP010000075.1:0-18260 GCA_041987425.1 Promineifilaceae bacterium (SeqCode)
AGGGAACGGCCGTATACACCGGTCGGTTGGCGCAGCTCATTTGGGTGGCGCTGAGCATGACGGCCGTCAGAATCATCTGGCGCGCAGGCGTGCGCCGCTACAGCGCCTTTGGCTCTTAAAATTATGAGAACGTTACGCATCATCGCCACCTATTTTCGCCTGGGGATTTTGGGTGAACTGGAATATCGGGCAAACTTTTTCATCCAGGTTTTTGAGTCGATCCTTGGGTTGGTCGTGGCTCTGGGGGGGCTGGCGGTCGTCTTCCAGCACACCGGGGATTTGGGCGGCTGGTCACCCGACCAGCTGGTGGCGCTGGTGGGGATTTATCTTTTGGTGGGGGGTCTTATCAACATGGTCATCAATCCCAGCATGGAGCGCTTTATGCAGGATGTGCGTCAGGGCACGCTGGACTTTACCCTGGTGAAACCGGCAGACTCCCAGCTACTTGTGAGCGTGCAGCGGGTGGAAATCTGGAAGCTTGTGGACGTGCTGATTGGTCTGGCGGTCATTGGCGTTGCCCTGGTGCGTTTGCAGAGCGACATTGGCTGGGTGGAATCGGCCGTTTTTGCCGTCGCTCTGTTCTGCGGGGCGACAATCGTATACAGCTTCTGGCTTCTCCTGGCTACCTGCTCTTTCTGGTTCGTGCGCGTGGAAAATATTTTGGTCATCTTCCAAAGCATGTACAGTGCCGGGCGCTGGCCAGTAGGCATTTATCCGCAGTGGCTGCGTTTTATCCTCACCTTTTTGGTGCCGGTGGCTTTTGCCGTTACCGTGCCTGCCCAGGGGCTGATTGGTCAGCTTACCGGCAGTAATTTGGGCCTGGCGGTGACCTTGGCGATGGCAATGTTCATTGCGGCACGGCTTTTTTGGCGTTACGGCATTCGCTTCTACTCTGGCGCCTCTGCTTAAGTCTCATTCCGATACCGAAAGATAGCTAAGATTGGGCCAATCTTCTTTGGAATGGCAATTTGGATCGAAAAATTGGCCCAATCTCCCGCTTTGGTCCTGATGGCTGGCAACGGGCTTTGAGGTAAAATGGTAGGCGGTATGGTGACTGAGAAAAACATTTGGCTCCAGGGCACTGCCCTGTTTGCTATCCCGTTAATGATGGAAACAGAGTGGGATCTCGATACCACGCTGGATCAGCAAACAGAAGATGATCAGGAAAACCTGGTGAATGTGCTCATCCACAATGATGACGTGACGCCAATGGATTTTGTGGTCATTATTTTGCAGCGGATTTTTCAGCTTGCCCCACTGGAAGCAGAACACGTGATGATTACCGCGCATTTGAATGGGCTGGCGTTGGTGGCTACTCTGCCGGAGAGTGAAGCCAAGAAGCGGGTGGGGAAGGCCCATTTTGCCGCTCAGTTAGAGGGGTACCCCCTCATGTTTACTATCGAGCCAGCGTAAATAGCCAGAAAAAATGGTAAAGCAATCGAGAAATTGGAGACAGGAGACCGGTTAGTTTGAGGTCTCTTTATAAATTCAAAGCTATTTACGAACTGGCACAAGTCAAGGAATATCGGAGGCAATATGAAGTTCAGCATGGCTGGCGCTGGCCCGGTGGGCCAGGCATTAATCAGACGAGACATTAACGTGCTTTCACCCTCGTACGCTCGCGAATATGCGCTGGTCGTAGACAAAGCAGAAGGCTCTGAAGTGTGGGATGTAGACGGCCGTCGCTACATCGATTTTATGGCTGGAATTGCCGTGCTTAATGTGGGGCACCGGCATCCGCGCGTGGTAGACGCCGTGCGCGAGCAGATTGACAAATTTTGGCACATTTGTCTGGCCGATTTTTATTATCCACAGGCGGTGGAGCTGGGCGAAAAGCTGCAGCAGGTTGCCCCGATAAGCGGCCGTACCCGCGTCTATTTTGGCAATTCCGGCACCGAGGCGGTAGAGTCAGCCATTAAGCTGGCAATGTATAAAACCGGGCGCACGCGCTTTATTGGCTTTTTTGGGGCGTTTCACGGCCGTACGCTGGGTTCTCTTTCGTTTACTGCCAGCAAATCCGTGCAGCGGGCCAACTATCTACCTGGGGTCAAGGTATACCATCTGCCTTATCCCAACGCCTACCGCCCTGTTCTGGCCCAGCAAGATGGCGAAAGTTATGCCGACACCGTCATCAACTATCTGGAAGATATGGTGTTTCGCACCACGCTGGCCCCGGAGGATGTTGCGGCCGTATTGGTGGAGCCTATTCAAGGCGAGGGCGGCTATATTGTGCCTGTCCCTGGCTTCTTTTCACGCCTGCGCCAGATTTGCGACCGGCACGGTATTATGCTCATTGTGGACGAAATTCAGAGCGGCGTGGGGCGTACGGGCAAGTGGTGGGCCGTGGAGCACGAGGAGATTCAGCCTGATATTGTGTGCTTCGCCAAGGGCGTGGGCAGCGGCATGCCCATTGGCGGCATTATTGCTCCAGAAGAGATAATGGACTGGAAACCTGGCTCGCACGGCAGCACGTTTGGTGGCAATCCGATTGCGGCCGTTTCCGCCCTGACGACCTTGCAGGTGATCGAGGAAGAAAATTTATTGGCGAGAGCCAACGAAACGGGCCGCTTCTTGAAGGACGCTCTGGTTGAGCTGGCCGGGCGGCACCCCAGCCTGGGCGACGTGCGCGGCCGTGGTTTGATGATTGGCATGGAGTTTGTGAAGGACCAAAAAAGCAAGGAGCGGGCGGTGGCCTTGCGCGATCATGTAATTCAGCATGCCTTCGAACATGGCCTGCTGCTGATTCCCTGCGGCATAAACTCCCTCCGCATGACGCCAGCGCTCAATATTTCGCACAATTTGGTGGAGGAGGGCCTGCACATTTTTGAGGCTGCTCTCACCGACGCTGAAGCAAAGCATTTGTAAAAATCGGTGAATCTACACTCGCTTATGAAAGAAAAAATTGCTCAATTAAAACAAAAACTGCGCGGTGGCGTGACGCCAGCGATGGCCACGCCGGTGCTGGCTGATGGTGTAACGGTGAACACGGCCGTTGTGCCCGATTTAGTTAACTTTTTGCTAGATGCTGGCGTGAGCGGCCTCTTCGTGGGCGGCTCCACGGGCGAAGGGATTTTGCTGAGTGAAGCAGAGCGGATGCGGCTGCATGAAGCGACCGTTTCGGCGGTAAACGGCCGTGTGCCGGTGCTGGTGCATACAGGTACCAATCGGCTGGCAGAGACGCTGGTGCTTTCCCGCCATGCGGCAGAAATTGGCGCCGACGCGATGGCAGTTGTAATGCCATACTTTTACGGCATGCACGATGAGGGTCTGGCGGCCTACTGCCATGCCGTGGCCGACAGTGCGCCAGAGCTGCCGCTGCTACTGTACGATATTCCCCAGCTGGCGATCAATGGCGTATCGCCAGCGCTGCTGCGGCGGCTGGGTCAGGAAGTGCCGTCACTGGCGGGCATTAAGTCCAGCCGCCCGGACGCCCAAATCGTGCGCCAGCTCCTCGACGCCACGGCTGAGCATCTGGTGTTCCTGGTGGGGAACGAGTCGGTGGCTCTGGGACTCCTGGGCCTGGGAGCAGACGGCTTGATTAGCGGACTGAGTACGGCCGTTCCTCGGCCATTTGTGGCTATGACGGAGGCTTATTTCCAAGGTGATATGGCCGAAGCGCAGCGGCAGCAGCGGCTCATCAACAAGCTCCTCGCCCAGCTGCCGGGTGGGGCGCGCATCGGAGCGATCAAGCAGATCCTGACCGCGCAGGGCATCCCAATGGGAACGGCCGTTCCGCCCAGACCTATGCCCACGGAAGATGTGTGGTTGAAAATACGGCCGTTGCTAAACAACCCCGAATAGATCATGCAAAAATTACTCCTCTTTGACATTGACGGGACGCTTATCCGCAGCAATGGGGCGGGTCGTCTAACGCTCGCTTATGCGCTGGAAAGGCTGTTTGGCACCGTTGGCCCACTCGAAAGCTACAACATGAGCGGCAAAACCGATCCGCGCATCATTTCCGATTTGCTCACGGCCATTGGCGTTACGTCTAAAGAAATTAACAAGCATTTGCCGGCCATTTATGAACTGATGGCTGAACATGGTCAAAAGATATTCAAAGACAAAGAGATGATGGCCTGTGTGGGCGTGCCAGAAATGCTGGCCAGGCTGGCGACTAGAGACGACGTAGTTGTCGGCTTGCTGACGGGTAATTCTCAACTTACCGCCCCCCTGAAGCTTTCGGCGGCAGGGATCGATCCGCTGCAATTTACGGTGGGTGCTTACGGTTCTGATGCGATGGATCGCAACGAATTACCGGCAATTGGCATGGCGCGAGCCCGGCAGTTGACTGGGGGAGAGTTCGATGGTACCAATACTATCATCTTTGGGGATACCCCGGCAGATATTTTGTGTGCTCGTGCAGGAAAGGCAACGGCCGTTGCCGTGGCTAGTGGTTGGCATTCCGCCGCAACCCTGGCCGATTACCAACCAGATCACTTGTTTGACAATTTGGGCGATACCGACTATGTAATAAAGGTATTGTTGGAGCAGGACAGTAACGGAATGTAAGGCTCATGGGAATTTTCACACAAAAACCTTTACTCCAGAAAGAATAAACTTACACAAAAAGGCAAATGCGGGTGGAAAAAAAAGAGTTGGCACAATTAAAACTGAACAGTAGCAAGCCTACAACCGTAAATTTGAGATTATTGCATGAATGGGTTGTTTGGCAATTTCCCAAGAAAACAGCGAACGGTTTCTGTGGTGCCGTACATCCCCCGTTGGAGCAGCATGGTTGGTTTCCTGCGGTTATTCGCCCGGAAAGAAATGAAGCACAGGTTTACGGACACGTGCCAGAGGCGTTTGCCAGCCCGGAGCTGGCTGCAGAATATTTTACAAACTCCTAAATAACGGTGCCATCTGGAATGATGGCATTTTTGGGCACAATAATGATGCCCTCCCTGGCAACCCAGTTTGGGCCTTCGCCATCGGGTCGTTCAGGCAGATTTTGAATAACAACGTCGCGCCCAATGCGCGCGTTTTTGTCGATAATGGCTCTGGAAATGGAGCTGCCTTCACCAATACCCACATCTGGGATTCTCTTGCTGAGATTTTCAGCCAACATTTCTTTGGACTCAAAAAAATCTGCTCCCATGATAATAGTCGAGTCGATTTGCGTGTCTGCCTTGATAATGCTGCGCAAGCCAATAACCGCATTTGTGATGACTGATTTTGAAATGCGGCAACCATCGGTTAATAGCACGTTGTTCAGGCTGGCGCCGTTAATTTCGGAAGCGGGCATAAAGCGCGGGCGCGTATAAATGGGTGCGCTGGCACTGTAAAAATCGAACGCCGGGTCAGGTAGGGCCATGTCCAGGTTTACCTGATAAAAGCGTTGAATGGTTCCAATGTCTTCCCAATATCCTTCAAAAATGAAGCCTTGCAGCCGATGAGTCTCCATTGCTTGCGGCAGTATATCTCGACCGAAATCATTGCCCTGTCCTTCGAGCAGCTCAAAGAGCACATCGGTATTGAACACATAAATACCCATCGAGGCCATAAACGGACGATCCGCCCCAGGCCAGCTTCGCATAGCGTCTAAATCTTCATCTGTCTTGGGCTTTTCCTTAAACTCTACAATGTTATTTTGGCCATCTAGTTTTAAGATGCCCAGACTGGGAGCCACATCGCGAGCCACGGGCTGAACCGCTACGGTGACGTCTGCTCCAGACTCCACATGTTGCTCCACAAATCGGCGGTAGTCCATGCGGTATAAATGGTCGCCTGCCAAGATGAGCGTGTATTTGGTGCCTGCCTGGCGTATTTCAATCGACTGTTTGCGGACGGCATCAGCGGTGCCCTGATACCAATCGACGCTGGTTGGTTTTTGCTCAGCAGCCAGAATTTGCACCCAGCCAGGCGAGAAGACATCGCGGTTGTAGGTACGGTGAATGTGACGATGTAGCGATACGGAGTTAAATTGGGTGAGAATGGCTATCTTATCGATGCCTGCGTGGAGGCAGTTGCTCATAGGAATATCGATCAGGCGATATTTTCCGGCAAGCGGCACAGCGGGTTTAGCTCGCTCCTTTGTTAACGGATACAGGCGCGTGCCTGCTCCACCGCCTAGAATCAATCCGAGTACATCTTGCATTTGCATGTGGATTACCCCTTTAAATTTTTCGACGTCGCTTTATTAAAACAAAGAAATACCTTTTCGACCACTCACACCTAACAAAACGCTCTGCATAAGAAGTATCATCTGGAGAGATATGAAAATTTACCAACATTCTCTCTCTTTTAACTTTTGTCTGGTATAATCCGACGTAAACTACGACAGGTACTTTGAGAACCAAAAAGGCTGGAGTCGTTTACATTTTGTTCTCCGCAGAGGCGCACTATAAGCAAGATTGTAATTGTAAATCTGTGGAAAGAAAGATAGATTTTTGCGTAAGCCACGAAGAGATTTAAGCAAATGGGCTTCAGTTGGCTTACGTTAAGGTGAGCAAAGTTGTTTTAGAGTGAAGTTTCTATAGGCTTTGTTCTCTGATATAGCAAGGAGAAGGCAAAATGGCAGGTTTAGGTGTACCAGAACTTCTTATTATCCTGGCAGTTGTGCTGCTAATCTTCGGCGTCGGCCGTATTAGTCGCATTGGCTCAGAATTGGGCAAAGGCATTAGTGCCTTCCGCCAGGGTGTACGCGAAGGCAGCAAAGAAGATGAAGAAAAGCCTATGAGTGACATAGAAGCTTAGACGATAGTAGCTAAGAAGATTGCGATTGTAAGCCGGGCAGGTTATGGATAGCTTTTTTGGCATTGGTTTTCCGGAGTTGGTGCTTATTTTGGTGGTGGCTGGCATTGTAATGGGGCCAGAACGCATTGGCAAAACGGCTCGATGGATAGGGCGTACCACCGCGCAGTTGCAGAAGATTTCGCGAGGATTTGTGCAGCAGCTGAACCAGGAGCTGGACAATACGGGAGACGGCCAGGCGATAAAAGAGACGATGCAAGAGCTGCAGCAGCTGCGCCGGGAGTTGACTGAATTGCGCAGTGAGGTTAATCAGACCACCCAGGAAGCAGCTCAATCCGGCCAAAAAGCGGTTAAAGACATTCAGAATAGCATTAAGCCCCCCAGCCTGAGACCCCCGGCACTAACGACGCCATCACAGCGTGATGGCGCAGACAAAGAAGCGAATGGCACGGCCGAATCAACGGCCGTTCCCAAATTGCCCACCCCCGTAGACGTACCTGGCGATCCTGAATAATGACAAATACTCCTTTAGATTCCTTGTTGGGCGGTGATGAAGAGCTAGAGGCTGGCGGTTTGACGCTGCTGGGTCATCTGAATGAACTGCGCATCCGCCTTACCTATGCGGCCGTTGCCGTGCTGGTGACAACGGCGTTTAGCTTTGTCTTTGCGGAACCGATGCTGCACTTTTTGCTGGGCCCCTATGCCGAAAGCATTAATGGGGTGGTTGAGCTGCAAACGCTGGAGCCTACAGAGGGTATTGAAACGTTTTTTAAGGTCTCGCTGTTATCGGGCGCCGTTCTTTCTATGCCGCTCATCCTGTACCAGTTTTGGCGGTTCATCGAACCCGGTCTGACGTCAAATGAACGGCGATATGTATTTGTCTTTTTGCCCAGCGCCCTGCTGCTGTTTGTTTTGGGCATTTTGTTTGCCTGGTTTGTTCTAATTCCAGCGGCCGTTTTCTTCCTGGCAAATTTTCTGGGCACAATATTTAAGACAGACTGGACCCCCAGCGGCTACATTGGCTTTGTGCTGCGCATGCTGTTTTGGATTGGGCTGGCCTTTGAGATGCCCGTAATTGTTTATTTTGTGGCGCGAGTAGGCGTGGTAACGGCGCAAACGTTGCGCGAGCAGTGGCGCTTTGCCGTTGTGGGGATTGCCGTGCTGGCGGCAGTGATTACGCCATCCATCGATCCTGTCACCATGCTGCTGACGATGGCGCCACTTCTGGTTTTGTATGTCCTGAGCATTGGTTTAGCCATTGTGGGGCAGCGCCAGTTCGAACGCTCCATGGCGGTTGAGTAAAAGTGAAGGGGCTAGAAACGGCCGTCTCCTACGTAGAAACCCACCAGAGCACCTTCCTCGATGAGCTTTGCCGCTATTTGCAGATCCCCAGTATTAGCACCCTAAGCCAGCACCATTCAGACGTATTGCAAGCGGCCGTATGGCTGCAAAACAGCTTGAGCCAAATCGGTTTTGAGCGCGTTCAGCAAATTGAAACGGCAGGCAACCCCGTAGTGTATGCCGATTGGCTCCATGCCGGGGCCAATGCGCCTACGGTGCTGCTGTATGGCCATTATGATGTGCAGCCCGTTGAGCCGCTTACGGCCTGGACGACACCGCCGTTTGAGCCTGTGGTGCGAGACGGCCGTTTGTATGCCCGGGGCGTTAGCGATAACAAGGCCCAGCACTTCAGCCATCTCAAAGCGTTTGAGGCGATGCTGCAAACGGCCGGTCGGCTGCCGGTGAACGTCAAAATCTGTTTTGATGGTGAAGAAGAAGTTGGCTCGCCCAATCTTGCTCCTTTTGTAGCTGCGCATCAGTCCCTGTTGGCCGCTGACTACGTTGTGGTCTCCGATGGCGCCATGCTCCAGCCGGACCAGCCCTCCATTGATTACGCTTTGCGTGGTGTGGTGGCCGCTGAAATTCGAGTAATGGGACCAAGCCGAGATTTGCACTCTGGCAGCTACGGTGGCTCCGTACACAATCCAGCCCAGGCCATAGCAGAAATTATCGCTGCTTTGCACAATGCCGACGGCCGTGTCGCTATTCCCGGTTTCTACGACGACGTGGATACTTTATCCCCGGCTGAGCGAGCCATATTGGAAAAGGTGCCTTATCCCATAGAGCAGTGGCGGGCGGAGACAGGCGCCAGTGCAGCCTGGGGTGAGCCTGAGTACACGCTTTTTGAGCGCATGACGGCGCGGCCCACTTGTGAGGTAAACGGTATCTGGGGTGGCTTTAGCGGAGAAGGGTTCAAGACGATTATTCCCGCTGAGGCAGGCGCCAAGATCAGTATGCGGCTGGTAGAAAATCAGGATGCGGAAAAAATTGCCCGTCAGTTCACGCAATTTGTAAAGCAGTTAGCGCCGCCAACTGTGAAGGTAGAAGTGACGGTGCAGGCTGGCGCAAACGCGGCCGTAACGCCCTATGATTCGGCTGGCATCCAGGCGGCGTTTCAGGCGTATGAAGCAGGTTGGGGCGCCAGGCCGTTGCTCAGTCGGGGAGGGGGTTCATTGCCCATCGTGGACACCTTTCAGCAACTATTAGGCGCACCCTTTGTGCTGATGCCTTTTGGCCTGGACGATAACCGCCATTCACCCAACGAACATTATCATTTGTCTCATTTGCAAAAGGGGATGGCAACGGCCGTTTACTTTTACCACTATCTGGCAACGGCCGTGCAAAATAGTCAAATTTAGGGATCATTGTGGATGATGATGTCAATGCTTTGGTTCTGCTGATGGATAAAGTAAGCAGAAGCACCGCCACCAATAAAGCCAAATAGATGGGTTTGCCAGGAAATGCCATTTCCCTGGGGCAGGACGCCCCAAAGAATGCCGCTGTAGAGCAGCAGCACTAATAGCGCAATCACTATCGCCCGGCAGCTGCGCTCAAAGTAAGCGGCCAGCAGCAAAAAGCCAAAATAGCCAAAGATCAGCCCGCTGGCTCCCAAATGCACCTGCCCCCGTGGCGCAATGAGCCAGGTGCCTAAGCCAGCAATTAATAACACAATGAAGGATACTTTGAAGAAATCACCCAGCGGCCTGGAAAGCATGATGATGCTGCCGAGAATGAGGATTGGACCCGTATTGGCAATGAGGTGCGTAAAGCCGCCGTGTAAGAAAGGTGCCCACAATATTCCCCACAGCCCGGCAACTGTTCTGGGCCGAACGCCAAGTCCATCTAGCCCCCCGCCAAAAATCACCTGATCAATTAGCTCCAGCACCCATAGCAGCACAATAAATCCGCCTATAATCTTAAACGGTGTTCGAAGGTGATTCCTTAGATCGAGTTGAGTTTGCCTTTGTTCCATGATTTCCTCAATTTGTGCTAGAGACAGCTGTCGAAGCCTGTCCTCTCACGCTCTTGGTATTGTACCGTACAATTCATGCCCTCCAGCACTTTGCTGGCTTGTTGATGAGACTCCCATACGAAAAGAATAGAAATCTGTTCCTATGATTCACCATTCGTGAGTGGCCTGTAAGTGGATTTTAGGAGACAATGGGGTGACATTAACTCTGGACTGGTGAGGTTGACCCATGAGAAGCAAAACATATCTCTTAATGGCGCTGGGGTGTAGCATACTGCTGCTGGTGGCTTGCCTGCCTGGGGAAGGCGGTGGTCTGATGCCAGATCCTATCAGACCAGTAACGGCCGATCCCACGCCGGGCATTGTGTTTGTCACGCTGCGGCACGTAGAGCGCAACAACAGTCTGCACCAAAACTGGGAGTTGTATCTGGTTCAGCCAGATGGCACCGGCCTGACGCGCCTCACGGACAATGATCGGGTAGACACAAGCCCATCCTGGTCGCCAGACGGCCGTCAGATTACGTTTCGCTCGCGGGTAGACGGCAGCTCCGACATTTTTGTGATGGACGCCAACGGTGAAAATTGGCGTAACTTGATCAAAGATCCAGAAGATTCAATTTTTGATGATTTCTACCCCGAATGGAATCCGCAGCGAGATTTGATTGCCATTTACACCGACAGGTTTTACTCGCCGGAGGTGGGCTGTGCCTGGCACCGGGTGGCCCTCATGCCGCTGGCCGGGGGCGCAGACAAGATTGAAGTGCTGGAAGACCCCATGACAGAGCAGGAAACGCTGGCCTGGGCGCCCGACGGGCAGCATCTTGCCTTTAGCTCACGCTGTGATTTGGAACGAGAAGACGGAGTGGAACTTTTTGAGTGGAATATTGATACCGGTGAGGTGCAGCAGCTTACCGACGATGGCTACATCAACGCCTCGCCTGCTTACTCACACAACGGCCGTTACCTGGCTTACCAATCTGTTCACCCCAACGCCGCTGCCGATATTTTTGTGCTGGACCTGGAAACAGGTGAAATTGCTAACCTGACGAATAATCCAGAATTTAAAGATTCACATCCCGCCTGGTCACCCGACGACAGCCAAATTGCCTTCGTTTCTGACCGTGACGGCAATGATGAAATTTACGTGATGGACGTCATTTTAGAGCCGTTTGCCAGCGGTGCTAATCCAATCAACATCACAAATCACCCTGCCAAAGATTTCGAACCGGCCTGGTCGCCCGTTCCCTAAGGAATGCTATGCTTAGATTATGCTTTTTGCTCCTGCTGTTTATTGTTGTGAGTGCCTGTACCTTAACCGGAACAGAAACGGCCGTAACCGGTCTCCCCACTGCACCTGAGCCGCTGCCCGGGCTTGTTTTTACATCCGAGCGTGATGGCAACTGGGAAATTTACCGAATGGATGCGGATGGCAACAATGTGGTGCGGCTGACAGAAACGGAGATCTCTGAAGGCGGAGCTTCCTGGTCGCCAGACGGCCGTTCCCTGGCCTTCTGGTCTCGCCGCGAGGGTAACGCCGATATTTTTGTAATGGGGGCTGATGGCAGCAATCCGATTAACCTGGCGCCCGATCCCAAAGAAAACGGCGTGGAGGAATTTTATACCCGCTGGCATCCAGATGGAGAATCAATCGCCTTTTTTAGCAACCGCTTCAGCAATCAGGGCTACGGCTGTGTGGTCCATCGCATTGGCTTTATGCTGCTGGACGGCGGCACCCAAGGAATGGAGCCATTACAGGGCTTAATTGGTAATCAGGAAACCCTGGCCTGGTCACCCGATGGCGAAACGCTGGCTTTTAGCTCCAAATCGTGTGGCGGATCAGGCCTAAACTTGCAGCTATTCTTGTGGCAGGCGGCAGATAATTCGGTAACTCAGCTTACGCGAGATGACTTTATCAATGCTGGACCGGCTTTTTCGCACGACGGCCGTTTCCTGGCCTATCATTCCTTCCGCGGAGACAACAGCGAAATTATCTTGCTGGACCAAAACAGCGGCGAGACTGTTAACCTGACGAACCATCCTGCCAAAGATTCTCATCCAACCTGGTCGCCCGACGATAGCCAGATTGCCTTTGTGACAGACCGGGACGGCAACGACGAAATCTACGTGATGAATGTGGACGGCACCAACCTGCAAAACCTGACAAACCACCCTGCTCGTGATTTTGAGCCGCAATGGTCGCCCATTCCCTAAAGGCGGCGATCTCAATTAATCATCTCTTAGAAGACCTCACTGCGTAACACTACCACTGCCAGCAGGCCAACCACCAGCAGGCCCACGGCCACCCCCGTAATGATGCCTGCGACGGCTGATTGCCCTGAGCTTGCTTCAGGTGATGCTGCGGCTGCGGTTTCACTGTCGGCTTCCGGGGTTGTTGCCTGGGCCAGTGATTGCGTATGCGTATTTAAAGAAGCAACGGCCGTACCCGGCGCGGTAGGCGTAACTGTGGGAGTCGCTGTAGACGTGGGCGGAAAGAGCGTTTCAGTTGGCGCAAGCGTGGGGGCAGGCGTAGGTGCCGCTTCACGCACCAAAAGCTGGTCGCCGGGCTGAAGAATGGCGTTTTGGTCAATTTGGTTAAACGCCAGAAGCTGATCCAGCGTCAGGCTATAGGTCAGAGCAATCTCCCAAAGCGTCTGGCCGCTGCGCACTGAGTGGTACAAAATAGGCGTTGGCGTGGGCGGTGGGGCTTCATCAGGTGCCAGCCGGACGCGAATGAGCTCGCCCGGCTGCAAAACAGCGTCCTCCGGCAGTTGATTGAGCCACAAAATATCGCCCAGCTTCACGTTGTACTGCACGGCAATGGACCAAAGCGACTGCCCCTCCAGCACCGCGTGCATGGTGGGAGGCGTCGGCGTGGGTGGGGGTGCCTGCCCTTCAGCCAGCCGAATCGTAATGCGGTCTCCCGGCTGAACAATGGCGTTCGGTGGCAGGCTGTTGAAGAGCAGTAAGTCAGATAGAGGCACTTCATAATGAGCCGCCAATGACCAGAGCGCCTGCCCTTCCTGCACGACGTGCACAATCGAGCCGTCCTCGCCCGGCTGAGCCAGCGTGATGGGCGTAATAAAAAGTACCTCTGGGCTGGGGTCTGCGGCGGGCGGTGGCGGCGCGTCTGACGGCTGGCCGACTACCAGTACGTAGAAATTTTCGGTGCCGTTGGTGGCAAAGCCAGTGCCTGCTTCCTGGTAGCGACTGGTGATAAGCGTGTTGTAATGCACGGGGCTATTTGCCCACCAGGTGAGGCCCCTGGCGGCGGTCATACCGGTGCCGCCCACGATGTTTTCGCTCACGCGACCTACATAGCCTGCGGCAGCGGCCCGACTTTGCGGCGTTGAGCCACCTGCACCCACATGGCTGGTAAAGATGCCGTTGGCCGCCATAAAGTTGGCCTGGTTTTGCGCGGCGGCAGCCAGGGTGTTGCTATATTGAAACGGTGCCAGCCCGTTGTTTAGGCGAAACTGGTTAACTTCCTGAAATATGGCCGAGGCGGAATGGGCCTGCACGGCCGTACTTTCCCCCACGACTAAAAATAGGCAAAAGAGAATGCCCGTAATCCATTTCTTATTCATGCCAGAACTATATCAAGCCAAACGGCCGTAACCAAATTCTGAGGGGGAACGGCCGTGCCAAAATTAACCAACTCCTCACACCTGAGGACGTTCTCCAAAAAAAAGAGCCTCTGGCATAGGCCGAGGCTCTAACAAATGATGATGCGTGTGAATTTCTGCTGTCGCAGGCGTGACGCGAATCAGGCGCTAGCCTTCGTACATAGATTCAATTTCGTCTTCAAAATGCTCGTTGATGACCCGCCGCTTGATCTTCAAAGTCGGCGTTAGCTCGCCATCCTCCACGGTAAAGTCTCGAGGCAAAACGCGGAAGTCTCGCACGTGCTCTACCCTGGCAAATAGCGAATTGACTTTTTCATCAATTTCTTTTTGCAAGTGCTGGCGCAACGTGGGATGTTCATGGAGCGTTTGCCCTTCAAGATTATGCTCCTGAGCAAACCTGGTTGCCGCGTCAGGATCAAGCGTGAGCAGGGCAGTCAAAAAGCGACGCTGCTCGCCAATCACAACTGCCTGCGAGATGAGCTCCAGGTTTTTCAATGCACCTTCAATATTTTTAGGTGCAATGTTCTTGCCGCCAGAAGTAATGATGATTTCCTTCTTGCGGCCCACAATTTGTAAATGTCCATCTTCGTCAAACTTGCCCAGATCGCCAGAATGCAGCCAGCCGTCAACGAGCGTGTCGTTCGTCGCCGCTTCGTCCTTAAAGTAGCCCATGAAGACATTGGGTCCCTTGACCAAAATCTCGCCATCCGGTGCCAGTTTTACCTCCGAACCGGGCCAGGCCTGGCCCACGGAGCCGATCTTGATGGCCCCAGGGCGATTCGTTGTGGTTGGTCCGCAATCTTCTGACTGCCCGTAGAGCTCCATCACGGGCAGGTCCAGGCTGGCAAAGAAGTGTAGGATGTCTGGAGAAATTGGCGCGGCCGAAACGATAAGGTGACGCACCTCTGAAAGTCCCAGCCCTTCCTTTACCTTGGAAAAGATAAGCGCGTTGGCGATGCGATGCTGGACGGCCAATAATCCGCTCGGCTCCTGCCCCCGATTCCGCAGTTCTGTTACCTGCTTGCCGACACCAAGCGCCCATTGCACAAGCTTGGCCCGCACGCCTTCCGCCTGGGAAAGCTGAGCGGCTACCCCAGCCTGGAATCTTTCAAAAATTCGGGGCACGCCAAAAAAGACAGTAGGTTTTACTTCTTTTAGGTTGTTGTTGAGGTGATCTTGTGGCGAATATTCTGCATAGTACACCTGGTAAGCGGCCGTAATGGCTGCATGAATGCTAAACATTTGCTCTGCAATATGAGACAGCGGCAGATAAGAGATGGTGCGATCTGAAGGAGACAAATCAATAAGGCTTTGGGAATTTAAGGCAGTTGTAGCCAGATTGTTGTGTGAGAGCATAACGCCTTTGGGCGGACCGGTGGTGCCAGACGTGTAAATGAGCGTAGCCAACTGTTCTGGCGCCAGGGAGTTCATACGAGTATCAACGATACTTTCGTCTACTTCATCTCCCCTGGCCATGAAGGCTTCCCAGGTCAAGGTCATTGCATCATCAACTTCTTCGCCTTTCATGAGGACAATATGCTTCAGGCAGGCGATATCATCTCGCACCTGGGCAATTTTGTCCCACTGTTCCTGATTTTCTACCAGAATGACGCTCGATTCAGAGTTTTCGATGATGTATTTACATTCGGAGGGTGAATTGGTTGTGTAAATGCCGGCGGGCGCGCCGCCAACCATCATGCAGGCCAGGTCGAAGATCACCCATTCAGGGCGGTTAAAGCCCAGAATGGTTACGTTTTGACCGGGCTCCACGCCAAGTGCTACCAATGCGCGGGCGGCTTGCCGGACCTGATTAGTGTATTCTTGCCAGGATGTGGGTACCCAGGCACTGCCAATTTTCTCGTAGTAGGCGGGTGCGTTGGGGCGAATACGGCCGTTTTCGTGGAGCCGGTGGAGAATAGTGTCCGTCATCGAATGCCTCCTCTCTGTTAAAGACATTTACTGACCAGAAAGCTGTTCTCCAGACAATTGCTGTTATATCGTTCATTGTCTGGAGACTTCGTTCCAGTCAGTTCACAAATTTGCACAATAAGTAGCGGGGTAATCATTCACTCTTTAATGCAATTTTTATCATATCTGCGCTGCTTCCGCAATGATTTTATGTCAGCTATTATGATTTTGGCACTTTATCTGCGGAGAACTGCCCATAAAGAAAAAGACCCGGGAACTTTTCCCCAGGCCTTCAGTAACATCAAGCAGTAGGGCTGTAGCTTTAGCGCACCATCATATAGAGGCTAAGGCCAACGTAGTAAACCACGTAAAGCAGCGAAGCCCACAGCATCCACATATTAAAGGCTGGATACTGCAACCAAATAATCAGGCACAATATGCCCCAAACCGTTGTAAGGGCCAGGGTTAACCTCTGATAGCGCACCATTCGCGATGGGTAGAGATATTTGATTGGCACAAAGACCAGGACGGTCAGGATGGCAATCACCCAGAAGTTGACCCACAGACTGGCATCAAACATAAACATATAAAAAACAACCACGTTCCAATAAGAGGGAAATCCTTTGAAGGTGTGGTCATCAGTTTTAGCATCTGACTGGCAAAACTGATAGGCTGATGACAAAACGACCATGGCAATGCCTGCGATAGTGGCCGAGGGAGGCAGCAGATTTGCTTCGTAGAGGAAGATTGCCGGTACGATTACATAGGTTTGATAATCAATGATGTTGTCGAGCAGAGCGCCATCAAAGCTGGGCAGCAGCCCCTTTACTTTGAAGCGGCGTGCCAGCGTTCCATCGAGGCTATCTACAGCCAGGGCCAACCAAAAAAAAGCGGCCTGCCATTGATGCTGCACGGTGGCCATGATGGCCAGCAGCCCCCACAGTGCGCCTGTAGCGGTAAAAAGATGAACGCCCCAGGCCAATACCAACGGCCGTTCCACCTGTAAGTTGAGATTCATTCTTGACATAATTACTTCCAATTAGAGTTCATGTGCGATTGCTGAACTTTAAGTGATGTAGGGATGGAAGTCAACACAAAAAGCATGTTTTCATGGCTGAAACTTAGGAAATTGGTCGTCTCAGCTAAAAGGCCGTTACGGCAAATATTCAACAACGGCCGCTTCGCCCTGGCCCACCCCCACGCAGAGCGTCGCCAGCCCATAGCGCATCGCTTCACCAGCCTTGGCCCGGCGGCGCATCTCATAGAGCAGCGTGGTGAGAATGCGCGCGCCAGAACAGCCTAACGGGTGCCCCAAAGCAATGGCCCCGCCATTAACATTGGTGATTTCCTGGCTAAGCCCCAGCTCATTAAGCACGGCCAGAGCCTGCACGGCAAAAGCTTCGTTTAGCTCAGCCAGATCAATATCTTCAACAGATATTCCCGCCCGCTGCAGCGCTTTGCGCGTGGCGTTCACCGGGCCCAGCCCCATCACGCGGGGATCAACCCCTGCGGCGGCCGATGCAACCCAGCGGGCCATTGGCTTAAGACCCAGCTCTTCTGCCTTGCTGGCAGACATCAGCAGCACGGCGCAGGCGCCATCATTGAGGCCGCTAGAATTGCCCGCCGTAACCGTGCCGTTTTTGCGGAACGCGGGGCGCAGCTTAGCCAGAACTTCCGGGCTGGTGTCCAGTTCGTAGCCGTTGGACGCCTTTTTTATGCGCGGATGTTCATCTGTATCCACCACGATGGGATCACCTCTTCGCTGGGGGATAGACGCGGGCACGATTTCGTCCTGGAAACGGCCGTTTTTAATAGCCTCGTATGCCCGCCGCTGGCTTTCAAAGGCAAAAGCATCCTGCGCTTCGCGCGAGATTTCACCGCCCTCAATTTGGCCCGCACAGCTCATCTCGAAGATGTTTTCGGCCGTTTCGCCCATTGCTTCCAGGGGAAACATGGCTTCCATCTTGGGGTTGGGGTAGCGCCAGCCCAGCGTGGTGTCGTAGCCAGTGATATTGCCCGATGGCCCCCAGGCGCGAGAATTTTTGGGGAAAGAGTAGGGGGCGCGGCTCATGCTCTCAACGCCACCGGCAATGTACACCTCTCCTTCGCCGCATTTTATGGCCCGCGCCGCCTGGTTAACGGCATTGAGTCCGCTGGCGCAGAGGCGGTTAACTGTAACGGCCGCAACCGATTCGGGCAGCCCCGCCAGCAGCGTGGCCATGCGGGCCACGTTGCGGTTATCTTCGCCCGCCTGGTTGGCGCAGCCAAAATAAACTTCCTCGATCAATTCCGGATCGATACCGGTCCGCTCTACCAGTTCGCGGATGACCAGCGCCCCCATATCATCTGGCCGGACGTCGGAAAGCGCGCCTGCGTGGCGGCCAATTGGAGTGCGCACTGCATTGACAATAACAACTTCGTTCATTGGGAAACTCTCCATCATCATCTGCGTTCGTTTGTGGGCTTACTTGTAAGCGCGATGATTCGCCGCACGGCCACAGAAGGCGCAGAACTTTTACATCTTCATTAGTGGAACAATTATAACGCGGCGTTTGCTAATTGGTAATTCGGCCGTTTCACCCTAAAATTACGTCATGAGCAAATGGGATGACATTGTAGGACATCGCTGGGCGGTAAACATGCTGGCTAGCGGACTAACAAATGATCGGCTGGGGCACGCTTATTTAATCACCGGGCCAGACCAGGTAGGCAAAACGACGCTGGCC
>JBHIWP010000076.1:0-18217 GCA_041987425.1 Promineifilaceae bacterium (SeqCode)
GTCAAGTCCGTAACCACTGATTGGCAAAAAGGTAGACGTCGCGTCTGAAAAGAAAACCAGATACACCATGCCAGCGAGCAGCACGCCGCCCAGCAAAAAGCCCGGCATGGACGATCCAGCCGCCAGCACAAACAGCCCAGACGTGCTCATGCGCTTGGTGCGCGGCGAAACGGACAGCAGGCCAACCAGTAAGCCCAGCACGATCGACACCAGCAGGGAAAATCCTACCAAAACCAGGCTATTTTGTACCGGGCCGCTCAAGATTTGGGCCACGGGAACAGTCCCAACGCGCCCCAGGTCTCCTTCGGATAAAACGCCTTGCAAATAGGCAGAGTACGGTTCAAACTCTGCCGAAACAGTGTTTCCCAGCGGAGACGAGAACAGGCGGGGATGCACCTGAGCGTAAGAGTACCCAATAAAGTTTAGCAGCGGCAGAAAAATCAAAATCAACAGGAATTTGCGGGCAATTAATTGGGCCACATGATTGCTCCTAAAAAGCTATTCATCCTCAATGATTCTAAAGGTATCAGTTACCCAACTGGCATCTTCGTAGATGATGGCGTTTGGATAGCCGTACGTCGGATTAAAACTTATTTCCGTTTCAGGGTCATTTAGGTCTAAAACGTTTTCGGCCGTTTCAAACAAGGCTGCAATTGTCACCGTTTGGGGATCGATCTCCTGCATAATGCAATCTTGCTCGGGAAAGCAGGTGTGGTTGCTGTCCACTACCATGCCATCCTCTACGGTAATAGTGATAATTTGCGTGCTCCAGGTAGGCTGGCGGTGCCGCACGGTGATTTGGTACCGGTTAATTTCCTGGCTTTCCCAGTTGGCAACGGCCGTTTCCAACTCTGCGCGCAAAACGGCCGGATCGTAGGCGGGCTGGGCACTGGCGGCAATTGCGGTGGTCAACGCGCTAACCGTCATGTCCTGCTCAGATACTGGCTCCGCAACGATTTCATCCCCATTTTGCTCCTGCTCTGAACCGCCACAGGCAACAATCAACACAACGAATGCAAGCAAGCAAATCCAAAACCTCATCTTCATATCTTCCTCTCTCTCTCAAGAATATGGGGTATTCTTATGAATCACTGCCAAAATCTAATTAGCGACAATCGTACCAATGCCACCGCAAATTACCAACTGCTCGGCCGTTTTTTGACAGCGTTCAGATAATTAGACGGCTTAACCTTCACATTTTTGATCGGCAATTTGCTCAGGGCCATTTGCTTGCCAAATGTCGATTTGCTATAATGCCGGGGCTGTCGGGGCATGGCGCAGCTTGGTAGCGCGCTTCAATGGGGTTGAAGAGGTCGTGGGTTCGAATCCCGCTGCCCCGACCAGAGTAGAAGATAGAAACGCCGCGTGTTCTTACGTGGCGTTTTCTTTTTTTGCAGAAGTTAGCACTTTTGCGTAAAAATCATAGAAATGATTTCCAATTTTGTAAGCGCACATATTTGGAGGGAGGGCGGAAACAGCTATGAGCGGTGAAAAAAACAACAAACTTACAAACCTGCGCCGCAACATTACACTATCTCTTTTTGGTCTTGGCCTGATTTTGATAACGCTGTCGCTAGGTGCAGAGTTTTTTGGCCTGAACATCACACCAGGTTTTGGGATGGTGCAAATGTTCCAGCTGTTAGTAGGTCTCACAGCCTTGACGCTAGCGTTGTTTTTGTACATTAAAGGATTGCGTCAGGACACGCCGCGCTCCCTACAGGCTGACATTGGGGTGCGTCTGGCGGCAACTGGTTTAGTGTTTGCCTACGTGACGGGTCTGTCCGATTTGCTAAGCATTGGCACACACGTGGAGCCACAGTTTGCACGGCCGTTTGTGGGTCCATTGCAGCTGGGCGGGCTGGCGCTGGCCGTTCTAGCCATCATCATCGGCGTGGCGCTTTACTACACCAGCCGGGGAACCCGCCAAAAATCTTCCATGGAATTCATTGTGAATGGAAACGGCAGTTAGAGGCAGTCGCCCATCGCTTTACCGCAAGCTTGTTAGCTGGAATCCCTGATTGAGCACGCGGAAGACGGCCGTATCAGCCGGAGGTCGCTGGTAAGTGAGAAAGAATTGCAGCGTTTGGCCAGGCGGTACCGGCCAGGGAAACGGCGGATTGGTGGAGAGTAGCAGATAGACCGAACCATCCTGCCCCTGCAAGGCCACGTCAGACTCCGTGATCACGAGCGGCTGCGTGCTTAAGTTGGTAATCTGCCCACCAATCAGAAGACTGGCTAAATCGGTAGATACCTCTACACGCGCCAGCGTGACCGATGAACCAGCCGCAGCAGCCGCCCCACCCGTAAACGGCAGCGTCACGTAGACCTGCGCCCCGGAGTTGCTATTGGTCACCACCCAGCTTAGCGTTTCGCTTTCCAGGCCCAGCGGAATTTGGTAGCCTGCACTGGCCTGGGCGATCTGGTTAGCGTTTAAAAAGCCAGAAAGCGGGGGGAAGTTGCCCAGCTGCGTTGCCAGTGGACTTAGCACATATTGATTGCCCAGGCGGTCAACCAAACTAAACTGCAAGCTTCCGCTGTCGATGGCCGTCAACCCAACGTTTTGAATGTCGTAATCGACTACAAAAAGGGCAAAACCCGGCGGGATCTCAGCCCGGTCGGCAATGTAGGTGGTGCTGTTAACAGTGAGCTGAATGTTTTCTAGCTGCGCTGTCTCGCCCAAACCCACAACATTACTTGCCTGGTTGTCTGATTCAGACACCACGTAACGGCCGTTTACCACCAAACGTTCCGAGCCTTCAGAGCCCAGCATTACCAGCGTGATTCCCGGCATGGTTTGGGCAAAAATGTCCCGGTTCGTCACCGGCACGGTGGTGCGGCTGTTGAAGGAAAAGGTGTAGCGCGTGCCGCCGCGCGTTGTCAGCGTCATCTCCTCGCCTGGGGCCAGACTCTCCAAAAGAGCCCGATTCTCATCGGAATCCGGCAGGCCCACTACGTAATTAACAATAGTGCCATACACCCAAACGGCCGTGCCCGGTTCATCAACCGAGGGCGCCCAGGTGCCATCCGCGCCAATCACCTGCGTTTGCACGTTAAACTGCTGCGTGGGCAGGCTCAGGGTAATGGGAGTGTCCAGCGTTACGGAAATGGTAGCGGAGTCACTCACACCTACGACCAACGACTCCCCAGAAAGCGAACTTTCAGCGCTGCCGCCAAACGGCGTGGGCGTGCCGGAAACGGCCGTGTCGCCATCCCCCTCCTGACCTTGCTGAATTAGAATCACCGTCAAGACAATAACGGCCAGCAGGGCAACCAGCGCAATAGCCCCTGCCACCAGCACTGCGGGGTTAGACAGGGAATCTCGCCAGGATGCCGGGAACCTGTTTTCCGCAGGCCCATTCTCTTGCGGCTCAATTGACATAATAAAACCTTTTCATTGAATAATTAAGGAATTCCGATGGGCAATGGCTGCGGCGCGACGCGCACCAAAATTTCGGCATTGTTGCCCACAACCACCTGGCTGTATTTCAAGAACGGCACAACCACGCGCACAGCGCCAGCAGCATTAATGCCTGTGAACCGCGCCACACCTGTTTCATTGGTATGGCCAAACGACAACAGCTCCCCCGTGCCATTATCATAGAGCGCTACGGCCGCATTCACAATGCCTTCTGTAAGCTCCGGCAGGAAATTATTGTTGCTGTCATAATAAAGCGTCACGTTAATGGTGGCTGACTGCGTACCCCCACCAACTGGCGTAGCCGTGGGCAAGGGCTGAAACTGCACAACTGGCGGTGGCGCTGGCGTGGGCGTAAAAAATATAGAAAAATCAATCGGCGTTGGCGTGGGGAACGGTGTAGGGAATGAAGTCGTGGGCTGCGGCACAGGCGTAGCAAAACCGCCCGTACCCCCTGTACCACCCCCTCCTCCAGTGAACGAACTGGTGGCTGAAGGCGTTGGCGTGGGCGTAGCATCAACGCCTGTGCACGTCAAATTATAATCATGCAGATCAGCTTCATCCAGCGGGGGAACATTAACTGGCCCAATCTGAATAAATAGCCAGCCTGTGTACGTTGCCAAATAGCTCACCTTGCTGCCAAAGTCGAGCCCGCCCGGCACCTTGTCGTCATTACCCAGCCAGGGATTAAACGGGTTGCCGCTATTATTTAGAAAAATCATGTTAGTATCTGCGGCTGAGCCAGCAGGAATGATTGTTTCACAAGTGTAAAAAATGCCCGGCTTGACCCACATCTTAAACATGTCAGTATCTTGCGGGCTGCCCAAGGTGGGCACGAAGTTGAGGCCCGACTTGGTTTCGCCCGCCACAATCAGGCAGGCAAAGTCGATGGTGCTGTTAAATTCACACACGTCAGCCCCTGGTGGGAAACCAGGGGGCGGCGTGGTGGTGGGCTGCACGGAGGAATCGATGCCAAAACAGTACAGCCGGTTTACCGGATCGACGGGCGATTTATTGGTGACGCGGGCGTAGTAGTAGCCATCAACGCCCGCCGTGAAGCGTACTTCAGAACGAAAGACGCCGGGCGAAACATCATCATTGCTGGCAATCAAAGATTGGTTGGTATTGTAGACATCCAATACGGTGTCGATCCCTGCGTTCAAATTGGAAGTGGTGACGATGTACGTAATGCCCGCTTTGCCCCACCAGCGGAAGTAATCCTGATCGCCCGGCGGATAAAAGGTCAGGTTACACAGGTCGGCTGCGTCTGCGGCCGTTTCTGTGGCCTCATTAAAGCTGTTGTTTGGCTCTTGGGCGTCGGCAAAAATTTGCGGCGTTGGGCTGGCGCCCGTTTCGTTATCTGTGATGTTGATGGAAGCAACGCTGGGGGAACCAAGAGTGGCGCTGACGGGATTAAAAAGTTGCAGCAAAAACGACTGTGTGCCTTCAACGGCCGTATCATCAATAATGGCGATATTAATTGGCTTGGGCGTTGTGTCATTTACCCCAAAGGTAATGATGCCCGTGGCCTGCACGTAGTCTGAACCAGATACGGCCGTTCCGTTTGCCGTGCTGTAGGAAACCGTAATAACCGTGGTAGGCGAGGAAGAGACATTGACATTGACACTCATGGTCCCCACCCCTTCAGCCACGGTAATATTGCCGTTGCTCAAGCTTAGCGAGGGTGGGGTCTGTGCCTGAAGGGAATCCAGCTGCGTTAGTTGATAGAAAGAAATGGCAGCAATGAATACAATGGCAAAGCTCATTATTACCATGACGGCGCGCGCCGCTCGTTTGCTATGAGAACTAGCCATGTTTGTTGTCCTCACTCAACCTCAAAAGGGATGGGCGGGAACGAGCAACATGGGTCTTGCTTCATACCGCCACTTGTTTTACATAACATGATAAAATTCAATACTTTTAGAACATGGAGATTATAAGGAGTGTGCAAAACAATAGCAAGTGTGATGTACGGGCACTCATATTTAGAAGGCAAAAAAAAAGGCCGTTCCAGGTGAGGAACGGCCTTTGCAACACAAAGCATTAAATTGTTCTTTCAGCTAAACAGCGTGACCAGTCAAGACTTCATCAACTAGCCCATACGCCTTGGCTTCTTTAGCCCCCATATAAATGTCCCGGTCCGTATCTTCCTCGATACGCTCGATGGGCTGGCCAGTATGCTCAGAAAGAATATTGTTTAGCGAGGTGCGCAGCCGCAAAATCTCTCGCGCCTGAATTTCAATGTCAGAAGCCTGGCCCTGAGCACCACCCAACGGCTGATGCATATGAATGGTGGCGTTGGGCAATGCATAGCGCATCCCCTTGGCGCCTGCCGTTAGCAGTACCGTGCCAAAGCTGGCGGTAAAGCCTACCGCTACTGTAGAAACAGGGCATTCGATTTGCTGCATGGTATCGTAAATAGCCATGCCAGAATACACCTGCCCGCCTGGGCTATTAATGTACATGCTGATTGGCTTGCTGGAGTCTTCACGAGCCAGATATAACAGCTGAGCCACAATCAAATTAGCAATTTGGTCATTGATGGGGGTTCCCAGCATGATAATGCGATTTTTCAATAGCAAAGAGAAAATATCGTAAGCGCGCTCACCGCGACCATCCGTCTCTAGCACCATGGGGACCAGCGATGTTGGCAAATTCATCATGAGTTAGTCGTCTCCTAAAAATTGTAAGAAAGCAAAGAAGCAATCCACTTAATCGTTCCGTTCCAAACCTGTGGGATGAAACTGTAGATCACTCTACCCTTCCCAGACAGTAAGGCAATGGGCGAAGTTTAGTCAGCCAGCATTAGATTTACATTATCCTTCAGCTTCATTTGCTGCTTCTGGCTCTTCGCTTTCTTCTATTTCTTCTGTTTCTGCCTCAACATCAGCGTCTGCCGCATTTGCTTCGGTTGCGGCCGTTTCTGCCTCGGCTTCCGTTTGTACATCATCTTCGGCTTCAGGCTCCGCATCGGCCGTTTCTTCCTCAGCCTCAAGTTCGGCCAGATCCGGTGCGTTGCCCGACAATACCGCTTCGATGCGCTCGTAAGCCTTGTTCATTAAGACCTCACTGCTAAGCATATCAAAGCCAGGGCCACTGCGATAATAGTCTCGCATCCCTGCTACCAGCGCTTCGTTATCACCAAACTGACTTACACGTTCATCAATCACTTTATCGATATCTTCTTTAGCCACGCGCAGCTTCTCATCCATAATGAACTGGCGCAGCACCAGCTGCCGCTTAAGCTGTTCTTCTGCCCCTTCTCGGAAGTTTTCGCGAAGCTGTTCTTCCTGTGTATTCTGCAGCTGCAAGAAGTCTTCCCAGCTCCAGCCCGCGCGGGTTACCTGGTTCTTAAAATTGTCCAACATTCCATCAATCTCTGCCTCTACGGCCGCAGGCGGATATATCAACCTGGCATCTTCTAGCAAATCATCGATCATGCCCTCAATGAGAGCGTTTTTAGCCTCGCTTTCCGCGTTGTTTTGCAGCTCCTCACGGATGGATTGGCGCAACTCATCTAGCGTTTCAAAGCTGCCTTCTAACTTTGCCAGCTCATCGTCTAGCGACGGTAGAATACGGTTGCGCACGTTCAGCACCTGAATGGTAAAGGTTGCTTCGCGCCCGGCCAGCTCTTCTTCTTCAAAGTCCTCAGCAAACGAGAGGTTAAATGTTTTCTCATCGCCAGCCGCCATGCCCACAATGTTGTTGACAAAATCCTCGCCCCAAAAGAGTTTGTCGCCCTCCATCACCAGGTCCACATTTTCGCTGTTAAAGATAACGTTATCTTCTGGGTGTTCAGCGGCCTTTTCTTCAGATTCGGCCGTTTCCTCGTCATCAGCTTTTTCAGCTTCAGCTTCTTCATCCGCATCCGCAAGTGGCAGCAGCTCACCCTTGCCGCTGAGGGTCACCATATCACCCACTTCCACAGGACGATCCGCATCTTCCAACTGCTGGTGCTGAGTTTGAATTCGCTCCAATGCCTCGGCAATTGCTTCGTCCGTAATCTCAACCGCCTCAATCTCTTTACGCAGTTCGCGGTAGTTGCCCAACTCTACTTCTGGCGTAAGTGGAATGGTAAATTTGAGCACCAGCGGCTCCATCTCCATGTCATCAAAGTTCGCAGGGGCGTAAATATCGGGATCTATTTCATCCAGGGCCTCTGTAAAGACGGATTGCAGCATATCTTCAATTGCTTCTGTGCGCAGAGCATCTCTACCTAATCGCTTGAGCAAAACGGGGTAAGGCACTTTGCCGCGACGAAAGCCGGGGATGCTAACCTCTTTACCAAGCTTACGGGCGGTTTGCCGCATTTGTTTTTCGACACGCTCTTCGGGAACCTCAATGGTCATCATAAGCTGCCGCTGATCATCTTGTTCTGTTTGAATCTTTAGGCTCACTAGCTACCTCTCAAAAAAATTAAAGCGTTGCTTGGGCAGCAACGCTTTTGGTCTCTTAAAAGTGGGGATGGAGGGACTTGAACCCACACGCCTTGCGGCACATGATTCTAAGTCATGCGCGTCTGCCAATTCCGCCACATCCCCAGCAAGCTCGTAATTATACCACTGGAGATGGCTTTGCCAACCGCACTCTGTGCATACCCGTCCTTCCGACCCTTGATTTGGCAACATTTTCTGCCCAAATTCTCAAGAATATATCTCTTTATATGCCTGGTCTTATACAGCTTCCTATGTCAGTGCTCCTGTGCCGAGAGTAAAATGGCAAATATCCCAAACTATCTATGGCTGCGTGTGTCTGCCAAATTTGAGTTAGATGCAGCGCAACCTTGTATCCTAATAAATGAAATAAATGAAGCTATAAGCAATCTACAATTAGCCTCTGCCACTCAAGCCACCGGACCCTAACCCGGCTGAGAGCAGAAAGATGAATTTATCAATAAAAAGTGAGCTTTAGAAGAGGTGCCTGTACGGGCCCTTCGGTGCCAAAAAGGATTCATTATGTATCGAAGAAGCAGTGGATCACAAGGACGGAGTTTTAACGGAGGGCGCATTTTGGTCGCCCTGGCTATTGCCGCTTTTTCTATTCTGTCTTATTGCAGTTCGCGAAGCTACAATCCGGTGACGGATGAAACGCAGTACGTGGCCATCAGTCCAGAGCAAGAGATTGCCCTTGGCCTGCAAGCAGCCCCAGAAATGATGCAGGAGTTTGGCGGGCTGGACTCCGATTCACAGGCTCAGGCGCTGGTAGATAAAGTGTGCAATCGGATTATTGAGAACAGCGAAGCGGGCGAGACGGAGTGGCCTTTTGAATGTCATCTGCTGGCTGATGATCACACAATTAACGCCTTTGCTCTTCCTGGCGGGCAAATGTTTATTACGGCCGCTTTGTTTAACCAGTTAGAAACGGAGGGGCAGCTAGCGGGCGTGATGGCTCATGAAATGGGCCACGTTATTGCCCGGCATTCTTCTCAGCAGATTGCCAAACAGCAGCTAACGCAGGGGCTTACGGGAGCAGCCGTTATTGCCGCCTATGATCCTGACAACCCGAGCAGCCAACAGGCAGGCCAGGTGGCACTGTTAATTGGTCAATTAGTTAACATGAAGTTTGGCCGCGATGATGAGCTGCAATCGGACCGGCTTGGCGTTCAATTTTTGGCTGAAGCTGGCTACGATCCGCGCGCCTTGATTCGCGTCATGGAGATTTTAGCGTCGGCTTCCCAGGGCAATCAGCCACCCGAATTCTTCAGCACACACCCCAACCCAGACAATCGCATTGCCCGGATTGAAGAGGCCATCAGGGAAGAATTCCCGGACGGCGTACCGGATGGATTGGACCAATAAAAAGGAGAGGCAGATGACAGGCTTACGCACAGAAGTACGACATTTAATGGATTGGAAAGCGGCCGTAATTGCCGGATTTATTGCCGGAGCCGTTTTCTTGCTTGTGTTAGCAATTGCCTATCCCCTGGCAACGGGCGGCACACCCTGGACAGTCTTTCGTTTTATCGCTGCCATTATTTTGGGTGAAGCGGTTTTGCCCCCGCCAACAACGTTTGATGGGGGTGTTGTTTTAGCTGCCGTATTTGTCCATTTCACCCTATCGGTGCTGTACACGCTCATTTTGGCTTTCATTGTGCACCGCTGGGGAATACTCATCAGCGTCATGGGGGGTGCCCTTTTTGGGCTGGCGCTCTATTTGATTAACTTCTTCACATTCACCCTCTTCTTTGCCTGGTTTTATCCAGCGAGAGCCTGGCCTTTTTCGCTGGTACACATACTTTTCGGCGCCGTTGCAGGTGGTATTTATGAGCTGCTAGAAAAGGACGTGTATGTTGTAGAGCATCGGTAGTAAATTCCCATATTTCTAAGCTGTATCCATCCTCTATTGTCCAACGCAAATCATCCGAAACTTACGTAAACCACAAACAGCCTTTATTGCTATTTGTGGTTTACGTCACCCATTTATAGAATACTGTAAACAAAAGCGGAGGTAGGAATGGATACACTGTTGGTTAAGAATACGGCCGTTCTCGTAACGATGGATGACGAGCGACGCGAAATTGTAGGTGGTGGGCTATTTGTGCGGGGAAACGTTATTGAACAGGTTGGCCCCACGAGCGACCTACCAGAAACGGCCGATACCGTGCTTGACCTAAGCGGGCATGTTGTCCTGCCCGGGCTAGTCAACACCCATCATCATCTCTATCAGAGCCTAACCCGCGCCCTGGCGCAAGAAAGCAATTTGTTCGACTGGCTCACCACCCTTTACCCTATATGGGCCAATCTCACTGATGAAGCCATATACATTAGCACAATCACCGGCCTGGCTGAGCTTGCCCTCTCTGGCTGTACCACCAGCAGCGATCATCTTTATATTTTTCCCAACGACTGTACTCTGGACAGCCAGATTCGCGCCGCGCAAGAAATTGGCGTGCGCTTCCACGCGGCACGCGGCTCGATGTCGCTTGGTGAAAGCCAGGGCGGACTGCCGCCAGACCAAGTCACTGAAAAGGAGCCCTTTATTCTCAAAGACAGCCAGCGCCTCATCGAGACCTATCACGACGCCAGCCGCCACGCCATGCTGCGCGTGGTGTTGGCGCCTTGCTCGCCTTTCTCTGTGACGGCGGATCTCATGCGTGAGTCGGCCAGCATGGCCCGCGCTTATGGCGTGCGGCTCCACACACATCTGGCAGAAACTTTGGAAGAGGAAGCGTTTTGCCTTGAGACGTTTGGCCTGCGCCCGGTGCCCTATGTGGAATCACTTGGCTGGACCGGAAACGATGTGTGGCATGCTCATTGCGTGCATATGAGCCAGCCAGAGATTGAGCGATTTGGTCAGACGCAAACTGGTGTAGCCCACTGCCCCAGCAGCAATATGAGGCTGGCCAGCGGCATTGCCCCGGTGCTGGCCTGGCGAGCAGCAGGCGTACCCGTCGGTCTAGGCGTCGATGGCTCCGCCTCTAACGATGGCGGCCATCTGCTAACCGAGGCCCGTCAGGCGATGCTGCTGCAGCGTGTGGCCCCAGACCGTTATCTTAGTGAAGCCCCCGGCGGGCGCGGCGGCTTTGGTGGGCGTCCAGACGCGATGTCGGCACGGCAGGCATTGGAAATTGGTACGCGTGGGGGAGCGGCCGTTTTGGGCCGAGATGATATTGGCTATCTGGCTCCGGGCATGAGTGCCGACTTTATTGCTCTGAATTTAGAGCAGATTGCCTTTGCGGGCGCGCTGCACGATCCGGTTGCGGCCGTACTGTTGTGCCAACCGCCGACGGTGGAATATTCGGTGATTAATGGGAGGATTGTAGTGAAGGAAGGCCAGTTGACTACTGTAGATCTTGCTCCGCATCTGGAAAAGCATAACAAAATTTCTGTCCAGATGGTTCGAGATGAATAAGAAGACCCCGGAGAAATAGTGTATTTATGGCGAACAGCTGCCTTTAGTCTCACGTGGCTCAGTCAGGGGATCAGAATGAATGGCAAATATTTTAGGGCTTTCTCTAAAAGAAATTAATTCATAATGCCGTTCTAAAACAGCCTTGGAGTCATAAAGCGGTGGCGTGCCATCTTCGATATAGTAAACAGGTATATCGCCAAGTAAAAGAGAGTCTACTGCGTAAACTAAGCATAGTTCCAACATATCGTAGTGATATTTGTCTGTAGCTGGCTCGTATTGCGGAATGCGCCGATAGTTTAAAACTGAACGCTTACCATAAATTGCAATCTGATCATTAAGCACATAGCTTAAAAATACAGCTTCATTCGGCGTCTCCTGAATCCAATCCTGCACTGCAGCAGTTAAATTTGCTGAATCACTGTTGCGCAGTATTAGCTGATCAATCTGCCCGGGAATGCGCCAGCCTAATAACACGATCATAACAGCCAAGCTCACTGTCTTGAAGCCTGACCAGGGAGCTTTCTTTACCACAAATAGAATAGCTTCAGCGCACAAAATGGCGAGAAAAGGATATATAGGCAACAGAAAACGGGCATTAATACCCCTAGCTGAAAACCTGTAAATACTATACAAAAGCACGGAGCTCACTACGCTAAATATAAAGAGAAGGCGGTACCGCTTAGACATTATGAACACCCCAATTGGTGCTAACAAGAGCAATAACGAGAAATTGCTCCACATTGTCTTAAAAACTACTAAAAGATTATAACGAGGGGGTTCTACAGCATAAGCCAAAGAAAAAGCGGGGAATGTGTACCAACCATTTTCAGGGCTGTAGTTGATAAGCAAAATACCACCATAATAAAAATGATTAAAGGCTAAAATACAGCATAAACCGATGCCCAGTACCAAATAGGATAACCATTTCTTTGAGGGTCGGATTAGACTCGCAGGAGCGCTCAGTAATTCAGCCAACCCAATGCTTACAAGAATGTCACATTAGCATAGCGAATAAATAAACTGTAGACGAGCAGCGCCCCACCGATAACAGAATAAATGACAAGTTTGTGGTTAGAAGCCATCATTTGGCGGGATTTTAGAAAAACCAAACGCCCGCCATGATAAACACAAGGGAAGGGATTTCCGACTATGCATCTGTCCCAAACTGCCAATAAGCTGGCAAAGAAGCCAGCAACACTGCGGACATTATTCCGGCTTCTTTACTCCTTACAACGATTTTGGCAACCAAAAAGGTCAAGCACACACCGAGTGCTGCCAGAAGAGGCACTACAAAATAGGCAAAATCCTGAAGTCCGGTCAAAACGACTGTCAAAGCTATAAGCAGCGGAAGACCTGGTGGAAATCCAAAGTAAAGTCGGGAATCTCGAGGCTGCTTTACTTGAAAAGCATATGGGGAGAAAAATTGTCCAATAACCTCATTATTAGGATCCGCAAAAGTTAATCCTTCTCCTTGAGCCAGCCGAATCCCCGCATGAATGCACCCTACTGTATCTGCTATACCTGGCGTTTTCTGTGCCAGTGCAATATAAGCTATGCCAATGAGAGCGGTTAAGATAGCTAGAGCAAAATAATGGGACCCGTTATTCCCTCAAAAACCATTTCAAATCTTTTGCCAACAAAAAATCCTCTTGCGAACAGCCATCTAACTATAAATATTGAATTTGATATTTTACTTAAGCCGTGGTTCTATCAAATACCGTTTAGTTGCTTACCGTTATTTGCAAGCTGGTTGAATTATTTTGCTCATTTGATTCCATTATTTGGGAATTTGCGTCCACCACAGCGTAGATTTGGTAAGTTCCTTGAGGAACATCTGACCACACCACAGTGGCTTCCGCATTGTGGCCGCATCCTTTAAGTGAAAGTGGCTGTGAAGTTCCAATCTGGGTTCCACCATTTTGCGGACTGCCATTATAAAAACGAACTATAAACTCTTTAGCAAAAACGTTTGTCCCACTATTGGCTATTTGTGCAGTCAATGTAATGGTAGATGGTGCTTTTAAGCTTGCAGCTTCATAAATAAAGCTAGAGGCATAAAGGTCAACTTGTGGTACAAGCTGCTTAGTATAGTTAGCATAATTCTTCCCCATGGCCGATAGCTCCCATGGATAGTTGTCTTTAGTTCCTTGAAACAAATAGCCGTTATACACATCTCCAACCGCACCAGTGCTGTACCAGGACCATGTTTGCACCAAACGATAGTTATCGTTTGGGTTACCCAACGTGGAACTGGTAGCAGTTCGCATGTAGTCAAAGGTAGCATTCATAAAGGCATTTACACGCACGCTGTCGAATCCAAGATAATCAGGCATCAGAACGCCATATTCAGAAACTGTTAACGGCAAACCTCCATAACCCCTATCAACCATCCATTGCCGAAAGTTAACAATTCTTTGCTTAAAAAGATCAATGTTGTCATTATCTTCTATGGTTAATATCTCGCCGTAGTCAGCATCTACCCCGGGTGGTATTTCAGCCCCCCAACAATTTCCCGGATCATAGTCACAACTAACCTCATTAAGGATAAAGTTATGAATGCTCCAACCATCTACTGGCATATCCTCGCCGCCATTTTGTTGCTTGTAGCTATTCAGCACCAGATCCAGGTATTGCATGCGAATAGACGTGGGCTGGACAATAGTGCCAGCAAAGATACGGGCAGAGGAGTCGGCCGTTTTGATAATATTGTAAAGTTCTGCATAAGCAGCCGCGTAAACATGCGGCTCTAGGTCGTCTTGGTTGTCTTTACGATCAGGCTCATTACCGATTAGCCAATCCGCTTGAGGGTTAGCAGCAATTGCATTTAGCAAATCTGTACCGCTTGGTGAATAAGTAAAATTTTCTGCGTTCGGACCAGTCTGGCTCAAACGAATAACGGGTACAAAGGTAGAAGAGCTAGCTAATATTGGACTACTATTTGTCTTGTAATTTAAGTACCAGCCTAAGCGCAACTTCTCAATCGATAAATTTGCTGGATCCTGAATAACATTCACGCCAAAACGGCATTGAGGGGGTACGCCATTGTTGATGAGAGGTAAATATATGGGAGCAACTGCGCTTCCTGCCGTTGCTGAGCGGGATGCTTCTCCATTCATCCAAACCATTACGAAGGCAAAAGAAATGAATAACGTGCTTATTAGCACATGTTTTTTGTTACTCTTTATGGACACAACTTTCCTCCAATCCTTATTTACCTATCTCTACAAATAATGGATTAGCTCCCACCGTTATGGTAATAAGTCCATCATTAATCCCATCGCTACCATCAGTAATTATTGAAACACTACCAGTGACGCTATTGCGCAATGTGGCGCCGGCAGCTGGGATGCGCAATGTAGCGGTATTTGTTGTATCGGCTCGATTCAACCAGGCCACATAGACATTACGCTGTAAGACATTATCGTTAAATAGATAAACTTCCATTAAGTTGTTGCCAGTTTCGGCATTTGATAATTTGCGTACGAAATGGGCAGTTTCTAACTCAGCCACGGTCCTTTTATAAACTTGATAAGCTAGTTTCTCCACGGGAACGGCCGCATTGGTCACCAGGCCAGTATCATATGGGTAGTTACCACCAACATCATAAAGCATCCACCAGATCATAATATCCAGATCAGCCGCCATACTTTGAGTAAATAATTCCACCACGTATCTAGCCTGTATTTGTGGAGATCCAGGGATAATTGGGCCTGATGCATTATTGGAATGCCATCCTGCTTCAGTCACAATTAAGGGCACATCTAATTCATATTCTGCAAGCACACTACGAATCGCAGCTGCCTTTTCATAGAGCCCCGGCCCTTGATTAGTGGTCCATACGGGATAAAATGCAGGATATGAGTGGAAATTCATTACGTCAAAAAAGTTTCCACCGCCAGCATCCAGTACGTCTGTAAAAAATGACTTGACAAACTTACCGCCATTTGACTCAAACCAATCATAGGCAATTCCACCAAACACCACCTTTGCTTGCGGGTTCGCTATCTTTATCTCAGGATAGATGGTTTCCAGCATATTGGCGTATTCTTCAGCATGATTTCCCCAACCCACAGGTGGAAGAAATTTGGGATCACTCACAATAGAGTTACTGTCTGGTTCGTTATAAAGTTCCCAATACAAAACCACAGGTGAGCCTGGAGCATCGTTAATACCGTCCCCATCATAGCGCTCCACAAGTGCCTTCATAAATGCAGAAAATTCATCAAGCTGAGCAGCTTTAATAGGGCCGGTGTCATTATTTGCAGCCCAGGATGGGGAACGGTTAACCGTAGCAATTATATTCAATCCGCCCATATTTTCTCTAGCCGCAGATAAATTATTGTCTATTGTTTCCCATTGGTATACAGGCGGCACTTGACTTACAGGCTCAGCGGTCGCCCAGGATATCTCGACTCGGATCCAGCTAGCATTTGTGCCTAACAATGCATCATGGTATTTGCTCGTGTCGGACGTACCCCCATACATTTGCACGCCAAATATTGGAATACCAAGAGTTGAATCAACTCTGTTCTGGATGAGTGGAAGATAGATGTCAGAATCCACTACGCCGTTCATGTCTTCGCCTTTTTGACTCTGCACGTCAGCAGGCTTAGCAAAGAGAATAAGGGTCATAAACAGGACAAAAATCATCAACAGGCCAAACAAGTCCCGTCTACGTTCTAAAATTTGCATAGCAATTTACCTTTAATTTCAACTATATTATTATGAAGCACTTCACTACCTCTGCACAAGCGGAAGATGAATATAATTGGCATAGGGAGTGCGCCATTGAGCAATCACATTACTATCCTTCCCGGTAATCCATGCCGTTCCACTATCATCGACAATAATGTCTGCAGGAGAACTGTTTGCCGAAGACAGACCATGCATCATAATAGAAACTAGATTGTTATTCCCTGAGGAAAGAGTCATGCGCCCTACGCGCCCCCAGTTGGATTCCACAAACCACAGGTAATTAAACTCTGTGGATGATGTGTAGTCCAGAGCACCAGCGCCGGAATCTTCTGATAAAACTTCATACCAGCGCCAGAAGGATAGAGTGCCTTCTGCGTACCTGCCAATCCAGCCTTTACTGGGTGCTGTGATCCAAGGACCAGAGCTATCGAGTGCAAGTGCAGAGGGGGGGAATGGAGCAAGGCCAAAATCCTGAACCGGGATTTTAATAAAGTTGGTACCAGAACTGGGTTTGAGCTCTGCAACATGGTTGGTAGCAGGAGATGTAACCCAAATACTGTTATTGTTTAGTGCACTGATATGTGTAGGGTTTCCTCCGGCAGCATCATAAGGAAAGAGTGCAAAAACGGCCGTACCAGGGTTGTAACGAATAACGTGCCCCGTGGCTGGAGAAGTGATGTATAAAAGACCGTTTGGAGCAATATCCAGGTGAAGCGGAGCATGGTTCCCCGGCAGGTCAATTTCTGTGATATTCCCAGTGGTAATGTTTAACCGCCCCAGGCTACTATTAGTAGATTCGGTAAACCAGATTAGATTATTGCCAGCATCATAAACAAGATCATACGGCGCGCTGTTTGCCGTAATACCTGTGGTAAAGATATTAAAGGTAAAATTATTTGTATCAGTAATGACTAAATTACCAATAGCGTTTGCGCCGGGCATTGTAAACCACACCCTTGCGGGCGGCCCACTAGATTGCACGACAATGCTCTGGGGCGCACTATTGGCCGTCGGGATAGGATATTCTGTAATGAACCCATGAGTTGAACTGGAAGCCCCTTGCTCGTCGGCCAGGAGCCAAATTGTAGACGTTAAGAGCAACATCATTGCTAAGACTAATACAAAAAGTCTTATATTTTTCATTTTATTCCTCTTCCTTGTGAAGCAAATATAGTTTCAAGGGGAGGTATGGTCATTTGCTTCTGTATCAGTACTGTTCTATTACCTGTAATATTTGTTGAATCTAGCTTTACAACACAAACTGGCTTGCAGCTAAAACCCATCAACTTCAGCTAAGACAGGGCATTTTGCGCCACTTCGCAAACAATTCAACAAGCCCCTCCAATCCCAGTGAACTATCTGGCACAATGTGGAATGAGTATGCCTTCTGGTGATAATCGTAGCACTGGTGCGAACGGCCGTCGTGTACGGCCGTCGTTACCAAATAAGTTGCGGGCAAAAGGGGAAGGTTTTCAATTTCGTACCTTAGCACGCCTCTCCCTTCTATCACGCCTAAATCCACGCCAGCTACTTTTGTATTGGGACCATTCACCTGCACGCCATCCTGTCGAAAAATCGCCAGGCCAAACTCCGGATTGGGAACAGGCTTGTGAGCCAGATAGCTAATTTCGATGGTCATTGCCTCGCCAGTGGCAAATGTCTTCTGCGGGACGTCCTGTGCATCCAAAAAACGCGTATCCGTAATCTCAATTTCCCCAGTGCCTGACCGTGCAAATGAGCTAGTAATAGGCTGGCCTTTTTTCTGGTAAGCATGCGCCACGTATTCTGCAGCAATTTCATCCACGGGACCATATGCCTGTGGTATTCCCTTGTCTATCCATAACACATGGGTACAAAGCGTTCGCACCAGATTGATGTTGTGGCTAACGATGATAATGGTAACACCCTGGTCTTTCATAGCCATGATGGCGTCGATGCATTTAGACTGGAATGCCTGGTCGCCTACCGCCAAAATCTCATCCACGATGAGAACATCCGGCTGCATATGGATGGCGACGCTAAAGCCCAGGCGCATGTACATGCCAGATGAGTAATGGCGCACAGGCATGTCGATAAACTCATCCAGCTCGGAAAACTCGACGATGCGGTCGTAATATTCATGTGTCGTGGCCTCATCGAAGCCAAGCAGGGCGGCGTTGAGGAAGATATTCTCGCGTCCGGTAAGATCAGGGTGAAAACCGGCTCCCAGCTCCAGCAGGGCGCTGACACGGCCGTTTATCACAATACGGCCGTTGT
>JBHIWP010000077.1:0-18123 GCA_041987425.1 Promineifilaceae bacterium (SeqCode)
TTTAAGCCCGTACCAACGGCGCGAAAAAGAGAGTTCCTATGAAATTGAAATACAACCTGAATGATTGCATGCCTACTCAACAGCAAACGTGGCTTTTGCAAGCGGCCGTATTGCGTGGCGATGAGGCAGCGCAAGCATGGCAAAAGTGGCAGGCCCATGTCAATCTCGACGAGATCGATCCAGCCTCCTTTCGCCTGCTTCCCCTTGTTTATCGGAACATTGGGCAACTCGGTCTGAATAGCCCGCTGTTAGAGCGGCTGAAAGGCGTTTATCGCCATAACTGGTATAAAAACCAGATGCTGTTTCACCAGGCACAGCACATCGTGGCGCAGTTACAAAACGCAGACATTCCGGTGATGTTTCTTAAAGGTGCTGCCATGACCATGCACTACTATGAAGATAACGGCATCCGGTTCATGCAGGACATAGACGTAATGGTACCCCCGGAAAAGCATGCGCAGGCAACAAAAATTCTCATACAAAATGAGTGGCAAACGGTCTTTTTTTCAACAGAAATTATGCAAGCCTATCATGATGCGCAAATTGTCCACGCCAGTGGCTTTTCCAAAAATGGCTTTCAACTTGATCTCCATCGCGCACTGCTGCCGTTTACTAATCAAAAAGAAACCAAACGATGGCAAAAAGCCTCTACGCTAAACTGGCAGGGTCTCACTGTACATGTACTGAATCCAACAGAACAACTTTTTCATGCTTGTGTGCACGGGCTTCGCTGGAGCTATGGTTATTTAACCTGGATCCCAGACGCCCTGCTAATTTTGGAAAAAGACCACGAAAATATTGAGTGGGAGAGCCTTGTTCAATTGGCGGAGAATACCCGGACCATACTTTTCTTGCGCAATGCACTGGCTTACTTGATGGACAGTTTTCAGGCCCCCATTCCAGCTGCAGTTATTCAAAATTTAGCCAACGCGCCCGTGAGTTGGACCGAAGAAAAAGAGTATAAGGCGCTCAGCAGCTTCTTTCGCGATAGTGTAATTGCATTAACGAAGCAACGTTTTTTCCAGGCCTGTCGCTACCAGGCCCTAATAAAGGGTTCGACTAGCCCCATCAGGCTGTCGTTAACCGGCTGGATGAATTACTTTTTCGTCTTTTGGCAGTTAGAAAGCTGGTGGCAGTTTTCTGGAAAACTGGCAGATAAGCTGAAGAAAAACATGAACCCACAGTATCGTTTATCAGGTGGTAAGTAGCCCAGTCTGCCATATTCATCACAACACTCACTTACCGTTAACTCGACCAAAATGACAGCGGCTCTGCAAGGTTAGACGTGTAGAAACAGTAATCGGTAATCAGAAGTCAGCAATCTGCTATTTTCAGCATTGGCTTACTGAATACTGTACACTGCTTACTGAATACTGACACAAGGAGAACTAAATGAAAATACTCGTAACCGGCGGGGCTGGCTACATTGGCAGCATTACCGTCGAGCGTCTTATAAAAGCTGGCGAAGAAGTCGTTGTTTTCGACAACTTATACCAGGGGCATCGCGATGCGGTACATCCAGATGCTGTGTTCGTTCAGGGGGATCTGGCCGACAAAACGGCCGTCGAAGCCGCAATCGCTGAACACAAGCCAGACGGCATCATGCACTTTGCTTCTTACACGCTGGTGGGTGAATCGGTAGAAAAGCCATTCCTTTACTTGCGCGACAATATTGTAAACGGGCTGAACCTGATTGAAGCGGCCGTTGCTCACGGCGTCAAAGGGTTCATTCTTTCTTCCACGGCGAACCTGTTCGATGATCCGGCAAGAATGCCCATTGATGAAGATGAGCGCATCGTCCCCGGCAGCCCATATGGCGAATCCAAATTTATTTTGGAACGGTATTTATACTGGATGGACCGGCTGTACGACATGCGCTACTGCTGCCTGCGCTACTTTAACGCCTGCGGCGCTACAGAAACGCGCGGCGAAGACCACGACCCAGAAACCCATCTCATTCCCCTGGTGCTGCAAGTGGCCCTGGGCCAGCGAGAAAAGATCGTCATTTTTGGCGATGACTACGACACGCCAGACGGCACCTGCGTGCGCGACTACATCCACGTGGTGGATCTGGCTGAAGCCCACATTTTGGCCATGCGCGAAATCTTAAACGGCGGCCCAAGCAGGAAGTATAATTTGGGAAACGGCCGTGGCTTTAGCGTCAAAGAGGTGATCGATACGGCCCGTGCTGTAACCGGGCATCCCATCCCCGCCGAAATTGGCCCCCGCCGCGCTGGCGACCCCGATATTTTGATTGCCAGCAGCGAAACAATCAATCATGACCTCAACTGGAGGCCCGTCTACCCCAACCTGCGCCAGATTATCGAGATGGCCTGGAAGTGGCACGTGGCAAATCCGCATGGGTACGAGAAGTAATAATTATCAGGGAATCAGTCCAATTTAATCAGCGTTTGGCCTGGCTCCTGAAAATAAAAAGGCGGTGGCCGCTTGGTTAGCAGCCACCGCCTCTGGTGTATACAGGCAATTACTTCAGCGTAAGCATAAAGGCAACCAGATCATCAATTTGTGAATTGGTTAGCTCCTCGCCATAGTTTTGGTACATCACACCTTCAACAAAGCCTTCGGCAACGTGTGCGTTTGGCTCCACAATAGATTGGCGCAAATATTCCTCGGCGCTCATGCCAGCTACGGCCGTTTCCGCCCGGGTCCCTACGTCAGATTGTGAAGGGCCCACCATAACCACGCCCGGCTCCAGGGAATGACAGGTAATGCAGCCCGGCGCTTCTGCTGCCCCAATCGTGGTTGCGTTAAACAGCCTTTCCCCATTGGCCGCATCCCCTACCGGTGTGGGTTCCTCGTCTGTTGCCTCATCGCCGCCGCCGCAGGCCACAAGCCCAAAAGAAAGCAGCATAAATAACACAATAATGGACACTAAAACTTTTCGCATGTAAGCGACCTCCAATTTATTGATAATTTTCAACAAAGTGTCGAAATAGATTTGTAAACTTCCAGGGGGCAGGCGATAAGGAAAACCAACATCTTTTTCCGCCTGCACAATACAAGGTCCTAGTAAACCTTGAGGACATTAGATTAAGATTAGCAGCAAGATATATTTATTCCAAGTAAATGGCCGTTAGCTCCCTGGAGTTGGCTACCCGAATTTCGGAAAATGCCATAGAATTATAGTCGTTATGCAAAGTCTGGAGATTTTCGTACTATCCTCCAGCGTGAATATTTTTCCCTTAGGCTATTTGCAAGGAGCATCATGCGTACCCCAATTATTGCTGGAAACTGGAAAATGAATAAAACGGCCGCTGAAGCCGTGGCTTTCGTTCGTGAAATTCGTAACGGCCTCAGCCAGATCAAAGGTGTCGATAAGGTCGTTTGTCCGCCGTTCATCGCCCTGCCCGCCGTACACGACGCGCTGCAAGCTACAAACATCGGTGTAGGCGCGCAAAACATGCACTTTGCAGAAAATGGCGCCTACACCGGGGAATTAGCCCCCAACATGCTCACGCCCTTCTGCCAATATGTCATTCTTGGCCACTCCGAGCGGCGCGAATATTTTGGCGAAACCGATGCAGGCGTGAATAAAAAAGCCAAAGCCGCCCTGGACCACGACCTCGTCCCCATCATTTGCGTGGGCGAGAGTCTGGAGCAAAATGAAGCGGGTGAAACGCAAGCATTTGTAAGCGGGCAGGTACGCGCTGCGCTGGAAGGGCTAACGGCCGCACAGGTGGCAGGGCTCATCATCGCTTATGAGCCGATCTGGGCCATCGGCACCGGCAAATCCGCTAGCGCCGCAGAGGCAGGCAGCATCATTGGCCTGAGCGTGCGCGGCCCCATTGCCCAGATGTTTGGCGAAGAAACGGCGCAAAAAGTACGTATTCAGTACGGCGGCAGCGTAAATGAAAATAATATTGCTGAGTACATGGCTCAGCCAGACATTGACGGCGCGCTGGTGGGCGGTGCCAGCCTGAAAGCCAGCTTTGTAGAACTGGTGAAGAACGCCGTTAACTAAACAGCTATTTATGACGCGCAACGGAGAACATTATGAGTGATGCCCTGATGCCCTTTTTTTGGGTGGCTTTTGCCCTCATCATTCTGTTGGTCATGCAGCGCTGGATTCATACGCATCTGCACGGCCTCTCGCTGCTGCTAATGGGCAAGCCGGAGCGCGCAGTGATTTTATATGCCATTGTGCTGCTACCGGGCGTATTTTTGCACGAGCTTAGCCATTGGCTGGCAGCCACGTTTCTAGGGGTGCGCACCGGCACGTTTTCGGTAATCCCCAAAATGCAGTCCGACGGCACGGTACAGCTGGGCTACGTGGAATACTTCAAAGGGCGTACGCTAGGGCCAATTCGGGAAAGCATTATTGGGGGGGCGCCGCTGATCACGGGAACGGCCGTTATCCTGCTCATTGGTTTCCACGTGTTTAGTGTTACGGAACTGGCCGCAGCCATTCAGGTGGGCCAGATCGAAACGCTCTCCGTGGCGCTGGGTCAGGTGTTCCAGACGCCAGACTTTCTGCTGTGGCTCTATCTGCTCTTTGCCATCGCCAACGGCATGATGCCCAGCCGCTCAGACCGCCGCGCCTGGCCCGCCTTTCTTTGGACCATGCTTGTGGTTGGGATCATTCTGTCGTTGCTTGGTTGGTCGGGCATGGTGCTGAACAGTCTGGCCGGGCCAGCCGCCACTGTATTTGGCTATCTGGGCCTGGCTCTGTCCATGGCCATTGGCGTCAACATTTTCTTCATGGCCCTCATTGCCGCGCTGGAAGGCATTATAGGGCGAATTCGCGGCGTTTCCGTGGTGTACAGCTCCGTTGAAGCGCCAAAAGGCACCAAAAACGTCTCAATTTAGGGGAGTGGAGTTTGGAGGCTAGAGAGTTTTAATCTCCAATCTCCACTCTCTCGTCTCCATATGATTTCCATCCTCATTACCGCTTACCGGGAAGCCGCCACGATTGGCCCGGCCATTGAAGCCTTTCTGGCTCAGCTTCCGCCGAATAGCGAGCTGTTAGTTGTTTGTCCTGATGCTGAGACAACGGCCGTTGTTCACCAGTACGCTCAAAAATTTCCCTACGTGCGCCACATCCCAGAGCCAGAACGGCGCGGCAAGCCAGCGGCGCTTAACCTTGGTTTGCAGGCGGCACAAGGCGAGATTATGGTGTTTAGCGATGGAGATGTCATTATTGGTGAACATGCGATGGCGCCACTGCTGGCCCCGTTTGTTGATGAGAACGTGGGCGCGGTGACGGGACGGCCGTTTTCCATTAGTCCACGTACTACAAAATTGGGCTACTGGTCTCACCTCCTGGTTGAGGGTGCCCACCAAACGCGGCAGGCGCGGAACGCAGCCGGTGAATTTTTGCTCTGCTCCGGCTACCTGTTCGCCGCCCGCCGCGGCCTCATCCCCCCCATCCCAGAGGATGCCCTGGCAGAAGACGCGGTCATTTCTCACCGCATCGCTGAGCAGGGATTCAAGATTCGTTACGCTCCTGAAGCGGTGGTCTCCGTGAAATACCCCACCACCTACGCCGATTGGCTGCGGCAAAAGGTGCGCTCTGCTGGTGGCTATGCGCAAGATCACGTGCGTAACTCCCCCTTTTCCATGCGCTCCGCCAGGCTGGAAGCGCAGCAAGGCACGATGCTGGCGCTGAAATTTGCCCGCACCCCGCGCGAGTTCTGGTGGACACTTTGTCTCTTTGCCGCCCGGCTGCACCTGTGGCTGCTGGTGTTTTGGCAAGTGCGCGTGCGCAAATGGCCGTTAACCACCCTGTGGCAGCGCGTTGAAAGCACCAAATGATCTGTCTCAGCCTATGGCCGGTTCACCATAGGTAAGTAAACTACATAGTTCGTCGTTGTTGGCTCGCCTGGATCGTTGTCTATAATGGTGCCAATGCCCTGGCTGTCGCCAAAAATGGCATTGACAGGCGTGTTGAGCTGCACGGCAAAGGTCTCCGTCGTTTCTGCTGCAAAATCATTAAGAACTGTAATTGAAACGATTTTGCTGGTCTGCCCAGGCGTGAACGTAAGCGTGCCCGATTTAGCCGTATAGTCCCGCCCGGCAACGGCCGTCTGGTCCGCCGTGGCATAGTTTACCGTCACGGTTTTACCGCTGGCGGCCGAGAGCGTCACCGTAAACTGCATCGCCTGAGGGGCTCCATCTGTCTCGGTGATATTTACGTTGTTAATCGTTAGCACAGGCAAAGGATCATTGTCCTGAATCGTGCCCGATCCCTGGCCCTTAACGATGGCTGCATTTTGTGGAGCAGTCAGGTTCACGTAAAAGAGTTCGTCCACTTCATCCAACAGATCCCCCAGTACGGAAATAGTAACTGTTTTGCTGGTCTGGCCGGGTGTAAAGGTGAGCGTGCCGGAAACGGCCGTATAATCCACGCCAGCAAGAGCCGTGCCGTTATCCGTAGCATAATTTACCAGCACCGTTTTGCCGCTCGGCGCGCTTAGCGTCACGCTAAAGCTGGCTGTTTTGCTGCCGCTGTTGCCCTCGACAACAACCACGTCATCTACAGAAAGGCCGGGAGCCGGATCATTGTCCACAACCGTGCCAAGCCCCTGGCTTTTAGCCAGATAAGCGTTGGTGGGATTGGACAATGTGAGTATAAAAGTTTCATCGTCCTCATCTAAAAGATCGCCCAAAATGGGAACGGCAATTGTCTGGTCTGTTTGCCCAGGAGCAAAAGTGAGCGTGCCGGAAACGGCCGTATAATCCAGCCCATCCACCTCACTCTGGTTGCTGCTGGCATAGGCAACCGTCACGATAATCGGTGCTGGGAAGTCAAGCGTCACCGGGAAATTGGCCATGAGTGGGCCGCTGTTTCCTTCTGTGACGACTACATCATCAATGCGGAGAGGAATGCCGAACTCAAAAGCCCCAATGTCGCAAACGGCCGTATCGTCCATATTTCCGTCCAAGGGGCGCGGCTTGCCGTGCTGATCCGCGGCCGGGCAGTTGGCCGGGTCGCCCGCGTCTATTGCCGGGCTGGCAGCCTGAAGCGGATGAAGGTAGGTAGCGGCCCCATAAAGCGTGAGCGCCTGCAGCAGCGGATCTTGATTTAGAATGTTGCCCGTCAGATTGCCTTCCAGGGCACATTGTGCGCTATTTTGTACGAGATTGTAGCCGCTGCTGGTAATTGCCGTGCCGCTGCAGTCTGGGCCACTGGCGGCGGCGTTGCCTCCCAGCAGGGTGTTGTGCAGCGTTACCGTACCGCTGCTATTGAATATGCCGCCACCGCTGGCAGCACTGTTTTCTGCTACGGTGACATTGTTAAAGCTAACGCTGCCTGCACCGATCCAGGCCCCACCCCCGCTGTCGGCCTGATTACGGCTGACCGTGACGTTGGTGAGCGAACCGTTCCCTTTAAGCAGCAGCCCCCCTCCATTTGCCGTGGCGGTGTTGCTGTAAACGGCCGTTTGTGTCAGCACAGCGGTTGCCGGGAAGTCTGCGTAAAGCCCGCCACCCTGAGCTGCCGTATTGTTGCCTAGCTGCAAGCTGATAGCGGAAAGCGCAGCCAGCTCCACAAAGATACCGCCGCCGCTGGCCCCCGCCTGGTTGTTGGTCACCGTGCCGCCAGTGATGGTCAGCTTGCCAAAACGAATATTGATACCACCACCATCGGCAGCGGCCGTATTCTGATGAACCAGCCCGCCACTTAAAGCCATGCTTCCCTGAAAGCCATAAACGCCACCACCGCCAAAATCTGATGCCGTAGAAACATTTTCGCTAATTTCACCGCCATTTTGGGTGAGAAGTGCTTCAGGAAAGGCAAGGTAAACACCGCCGCCATAACTCGCCTCATTCTGCTTAATCGCGCCACCGTTCAAAATCACGCGGCCATTTGCAGATTGAATACCCCCGCCCCGCGCACCGCTGTTTTCGGAGATTTGTCCTCCGTTGATAGTCACTGTGCCTTGGGCAACGTGAACGCCGCCCCCGCCGGTTTCTGCGGCCGAGCTGCTGTTTTTCTGCACAATACCGCCGTTTAAAATGTAGACGGCGTCAGGCAAGTTTACATAAACACCACCTCCCGAGGCGGCGCTGTTATTTTCAATAGTTCCACCGGCCTGCACAAAGGAGCCACTCATGTTGTATAGTCCGCCCCCACCTACAACGGCCGTATTCTGGCTGATTTTGCCGCTGATCAACGTAACGGTTCCAGAAGTGCCCAAATAAATGCCGCCCCCAATGACGCTGGCATTGTTGCCGCTAACCTCACTATTGACCAGATTCAGGCTGCCGCCATAAAGAGCAATACCGCCGCCTTCTGCGCTCTTACCGTTGGTCACAATGATGTTATTCAACGTCAGGCTGACTGCCCCCGACACCTGAAGCACGCGTGAATCCGCGTTGCCATCCAACACGGGTGCGGCGCCTGTTCCGGTAAGCGTGAGATTTTTGCTGATCGCCAGTTCGCCAAGCGTGAGCACATAGCTGCCAGAAGGAACCGCTATCGTATCCCCAGAAACGGCCGTAGCCACCGCATCGCGCAATGAGCAATCCCCATCGGTACAGCTTCCATCTTCTTCATCCAACACGGTTGTGACCGTGAGCGTTGCTGCATGCAGCGGCCCTGCTGAGCCAGTAATTAAGAGGATTCCAGTTAAGAAGAGGAATAACCCAACCCGCAGCTGAGACGTATTCAATTTTGTGATCATTCCTTTGCTTAGCTCCAATTGACCCGAAGATTTTGTATAGTACAATTTTCCTGGCTTGTGCTTACGAAGATTGTTAAGTTGCTCGCAGCAGCGTGGACCCAAAATATGATGCGATCCCCCCTTCACCTACAAATTGACACATTACCTGAGCTGGTGCAGACGCTGATAGACAGGCTGGTTACGGCCGTACGCCACACCATCACCCCCGGCGTCAGCCAAACCGTGCAGCGGGTGTTTCTAACGGGCTGTGGCGACAGCCATCATGCCCCGCTCAATGCGGAAATGGCCTTTGAGCAGCTGGCCGGGCTGCCCTGTGAACCCATGACCGCCATGCAGTTTGCCCGCTACGCCGTTGGCACGCTGCCGGAGACAGGGCGGGGCAGCAATCTGGTAATGGCTATTTCGGTGAGCGGGGCCGTGAGCCGGACGGTGGAGGCGATGGCCCTGGCCCGGCGAGCGGGCGCCACGGCCGTGGCGCTAACGGGCAGCCCGGACGGGCCACTGGGTCAGGCGGCGGAACTTGTGTTAGAAACGGCCGTTCCCCCCTTACCTGCCGAGCTGCAAGGCCAAATTGTGCCCGGCACGCGCAGCTACGTGGCCTCACAACTGGCGCTCTACCTGTGTGCCATTCAGCTTGGGGAGCATCGCGGCCATCTAAGCAAAACCACAGCCAACAAGCTGCGCCGCGAACTGGCAAGCACGGCCGAACTGATGGCCCAAACCATTGCCTTGAGTGATAAGGCAGCCCTGGCAGCAGCCGAAAGCTGGCACGATGCGAATCAGTTTGTCTTTTGTGGGGCGGGACCCAATTATGGCACGGCGCTGTTTAGCGCCGCCAAAATTTTAGAAGCCAGTGGAGATACGGCCGTAGCCCAGGACACCGAAGAGTGGGCTCATCTGCAATACTTTGGTCGGCAGGTCACCACGCCAACCGTTTTTATTGGGGCGGGCGGGCAGGATGAGAGCCGGGCGCTGGAGCTAGTTACTGCCGCCAGGGCGATTGGTCGGCGGGTGGCGGTGATTGCGCCGCAGGGCAGCGCGCTGGCTGCGCATCCTGACGTACAGTTTTTGTGGGCAACGGCCGTACCCACCCGCGAGTGCTTTTCTCCCCTGCTCACCTGCCTGCCCGGCACCTTGTTTGCCGCCTACCGCGCCCAACTCATTGGCGAGCCGTACTTTCGCGCTTTTGGCGGCGGACGCAGCATTGAAGGCGGTGGCGGCATCTCCCGTATTCGCTCCAGCGAACAAATTCTTTAAGACGGCCGCTCGAAACGGCCGTTGTCTCCCATCAGCCACGCACTGAATCGGGGTAAGCTGGCAAAAACACCCAAAACACAGAGCCGTTATTTAAATCGCTGCTAACTTCAATTGTGCCCCCATGCAGCGTAAGAATGCGCTTAACAATGTCCAACCCCAGGCCAGAGCCTCTTTGGATCAGATTTTGCGCTCGTGGGGAGCGGAAAAAGGGTTCAAAAATATGGGGCAACACCTCTTGGGCAATACCAATACCGCTATCTTCCACCTTAAGTACAATCCGGCTCATGGCCGCGTCTCGTGCTACGGAAACGTGTATGCCGCCCCGAATGGTGTAGCGTATGGCATTGCCTACCAGGTTTGTGACGATGCGGTTTAACAGGCGGGACTGCCCCCGCACCAGAAACTGCTCTTGAGCAGCGCGTAAGTTGAGGAACAACCCTTTTGCCTCAGCAACAGGGCTTTGTTCTACCACAACCTGCTCCACCAGCGTCATAAAGTCAAGTATCTTGAACAGTGGCTCTTCCATCTGTTCGAGGTGAGAAAGCGTTAGCAAATCATCAACGTACTGCTCTAAATGAACGGTTTCCTGGTGCAGAATAGCAAGATATTGGTTTGTTTTCGGGGTGTCGGCGTGTTTCAGCAGGTTAAGGTAAAGGCGAATGGCGGTTAACGGTGTGCGAAGCTCGTGAACAAGGGAAACAACCCCGTGCTTTAGTTCAGAAATCTCCGCTTCATACGCACTCAATCGAATTTGGCTAGACACAACGTCTGTCACTTCTTGAATAGACAGAATGGCCCCACCGTACGGCCAGCGCATTGCGGTTATATACACCTTCCACCAGGTAAGTTGATTTTCCTGCATCCAGGAAAACTCGAAAGCTTGCTCAGCCCGAACGCCATCTAGCACTCTTTGCAGAGCAATAGCAATATCAGAGCGCTCTACCTCCTGGCAAAGTTGAGGAAAGCTAACGTTCGCGTCGGTTCCCTGAATAAGCGGATCGCTAGACCGCCGAGCCAGCTCCTGCCACCCTGCGTTTACGGCCGTTACCACACCCCTTTCATCCAACACGGCAATGCAGGCCGGGAACGAGTTCAGCAAGACCGTATCTTGCTCGCTAAGTGGGGGCGACGCTTGCAATACAGATTCTTGAACGGCCGCATTGCGAATGATCCGCTGCAAATCACTTTCGGATAAATGCTGACTAGAAAAATAAGCGTACGCCCCAAACTCCAGCGCCTGTAGCCCCAGGCCAATGGTGTCCTGGTTTACCAAAACAACAATTGGAACCCGCGGATTTAGCTGACGGAGCTGCACAAGCAGGTTCAAGCCATCTCCAATTACCCCATTAAACGGCAGGCCAAGCAAAATGAGCGTAAAAGATGAGGTTTGCAGCAACAGCAAAGCGTCATCAGCCGTCGTAGCAATTTGTATCTGAATTTCGTCTGTATCAGTAGAAATTGTGGAAAGCAAATGGGAGATTCTTTTTTCTAGGTCATTTTCTAATACGAGCACAAACACACGCTTACTCGCCATAGTTTTGTTTTAATTCCCTAATAAATCGGGGACTCCTGGCAACTATTTTAGCATAGCACGCGCAAAAAGTATCTGCAGAATTTTTTAACAAATGATAAACTGGCGCGCATGTTTGTAACGGCAGGAGGCATGCGAGTTGACTATTTAATTACCCACGACGGCGAAGCCCGCGTGGCGCTGGCCGGGGGCAATGCGCTTTACGCAGCCGTGGGCGCGGCTCTCTGGCAAGGGCCGATCCACTTATGGGCGCGCCTGGGCAGCAACTATCCGCAAGCCTGGCTAAGCCAGATTCCCACCGGGCAAATTAGCGGCGCGGGGCTGGTGAAGCTCTCTTCACCACAGGATCACCGCACATTTTTTGCCTATCTGCCAGACGGCCGTCGCGATGATACAAATCCCGCGGACCACTTCGCCCGCATCGGCCAGCCCTTGCCCTCGGCACTGCACGATTACATCCACTCCACCCCCAGCCAGGATGAGCCGCATCATTACGAACCCCTGGCCTTGCGCCCAGAAGATTGGCCCACACGGTGGCAGGCCGTGACGGCCGTTCACTTTTCCCCACAGGCGCTGGCCACCCACCTGCACGTGCCGCCCCGGCTGCGCCAGCTTGGTGTGGGCCAAATTACGCTCGATCCGGGTGAACGGTACATGGTTCCAACGCGCCTGACGTACCTCAAGCAAATTTTGCCCCAGGTGGATGTGTTTTTGCCCAGCGCCATGGAGATCCGTTCGCTGTTTGGCGAGAAGGTGGATTTGGCGGAGGCTGCCGTTACGCTCACAGCATGGGGCGCGCACCGCGTGGTGGTGAAGAATGGGGCCAAGGGCGTGCTGCTGGCAGACGGCCGTAGCCAAACCATCAGCCACTTCCCCCCGTATCACGCCGCCAGCGACCCCCGCATTGTAGACGTAACCGGGGCTGGCGACAGCTTCTGCGGCGGCTTCATGGTGGGTCTGGCCCACACAGGGGACCCAGCCCGGGCAGTGGCCTACGGCCTCGTCTCTGCCTCGCTGGTGATTGAGGGGTATGGCGCACTTTATGCGCTTTCGCGAAAAGGTGAAGCAAAGGAGCGGCTAAAAAAAGTAATGCGTGATGCCTGAGGGGCACCTTCACGCATCGCGCGTCAGGCGCAAAACCTCGCCCAAAAGATGCCCGTTTGTGGCAATGCACTCTTCGTGATAAATGGTGGCTTCCCCGGCCCAGTCGGTAAGCGTGCCGCCTGCTTCTTCCAAAATCACCTTCAGGGGGGCAATGTCCCACAAGGCCATGACCGGATCAGCCATAACGTCGGCGCGACCGGTGGCTACCAGGGCATAGCCGTAGGCGTCGCCCCAGGTGCGCTGCACGTAGGTGGCATCGATGAGCTTTTGCCAGCCTGGAGTACGGCCGTATTGCCCAAACGTGTTTAAGTCGCTGCACAACAGCACGGCGTCTGCAAGCTTTTTTGTGGCAGAAACCCTGGCGGGACGGCCGTTCCAAAAACAGCCGCCGCCGCGCACCGCATACACCATTTCCTTCAGCGCGGGAAAGTTAATGACGCCCAAAATTGGCTCATCATCCTGGAGCAAGGCCACTAAATTGGCATACAGCGGCACGCCGCACATAAACGACTTGGTGCCGTCGATGGGATCGCAAACCCAGGTGTAGGCAGAGTTGTGTTGGGTACGGCCATATTCCTCGCCAATAATGTTGTGATCCGGCCAATACTGCTCAATGAGCTGGCGCAGCTTTTGCTCCGCCTGCTGGTCGGCAATGGTCAGCGGCGTGTTATCCGCCTTGCGCTGCACCGCCACGCCGGTCTGGAAATGGCCCAGCGTCACGCGCCCGGCCTGCCAGGCGGCGTCGAGGGCGAAGTTGAGAAAAGAAGAGAGGTCTTGGGACATAATTTTGGGTTGCAGGTTGCAAGTAGCAGGTTGCAGGTTAGTTGACCTGCGACCTGCAACTTGCCATTTCTCACATCTGACTATTCGTACCTAAACTGCCAGATCCCGATGGTCAAAAAGATGGCGGCGAAGGCCAGCAAAACGGCTACTTCCGGCAAGACGGCCGTCAGGCCCAGGCCACGGGTAATAATATCCTGGAAGCCGTCCATTGCCCACGAGATGGGTGAAATACGGCCGATAGTCTGCATCCAGCCGGGCACAATGTCCAGGGGCCACCACGCCCCGCCCAGCGCCGAAATGGAAAGGACAATCACGGTGCCCAGGGCATTCGCCTGGGCCAATGTCTTCGTCAAGGCCGCCATCATCATGCTCAGGCTGGTGATGGCCAGGCCAAAGGCCAGCACCACAAGCGCGAGTGCCAGCGGACTGTTGCCCCAGGGCACGTCAAAAAAGAGTGCGGCCGCAACGATGAGCAAAGCCATTTGCACCAGCCCTACCAGCAAGATGCCCAGCAATTTGCCCAGCAAAATACTCCCCTTTGTGATGGGCATCACCACCAGGCGGCGCAGCGTGCCGGACTGCCGTTCCTGTATCAGCACCGCCGCCCCGCCAATCATGCCAAAGGTAGCAAACATCGCCATCATGCCAGGAGAAGATTGATTAAGGCCCTGCGGGATAATCTCGTTGCTGTCCAACACAATTTGGTCTTCGCTTACCTGGATGGCAACGGGTGGATTCTGCCATTTGGTTTGGGTAGTGGCAACGGCCGTTTCAAAATAATCTGCCTCGCTCACGCCCAGTTCAAACAGACCCAGCCCTCGGGCCACGTCGCGAGAAATATTGGCCGCGCTGATGGAACCGGTTAGCTTGCTAACGGCGCCCAAAACGGCTTGCTCCACGGGCTGCACCTGCTGCACGTTAGCCGGATCGCTATAGAAATCGAGCGTCAGGCCGTTACCCGCTTGCAGATCCTGGCTAAAATTTGTCGGTATGAGCAGGCCCGCTTCAGCTTCTTCATTTTCCACAGTTGTGGGCAGGGAAACGGCCGTAACCTCTACAACGTCTAGCGTGGGATCGGCCGCCAGGTTTTCCAGAAGGACAGCGCCCAGGCTGCCGGCATCTTCATTTACCACCGCCAGCGTCCAGGTTACCGTTGTGCTGCTGCTGCCGTCTGGCCCAAAGCCGCCAATCGCCTGTCCAATTAGGAAAGTAAAAACCAGGGGCATGATCAGTTGAAAAATCAATACCGCTCGCTCGCTGTAGGTCATTTTTAGATAAAGTTTGGTAATGTCTAGTGCATTTTTGAACATGATTTGCTCCGAATGGTAGTGAAAAGTGATAAGTAAAAAGTAAAAAGTGACCCTTACTTTTCACTAATCACTTTTTACTTCTTACTGCCTCTACCGCGCCAGCCGTCGCTGGAACTGCCACAGCGCCAGCCCGATAAGTACGATGCTTAATCCCAACAGTATGCCCGCCTCCAGCAGCACGCTGTCCAGGCCCAGCCCATACAGCGTCAGGTCAGAGAAGCCGTCTAGCGCCCAGCGGTTGATGCTAATCTTGCTAAGCTGCTCCAAAAAAGGCGGAAAGTTTTGCGCCGGGACAAAGTTGCCGCCCAAAGCGGCGAACAGCAGCGTCACCACAGAGCCAACGATGTTGGCCTGGTTGGCGTCGCGGGCAAAGGCTGCCACAAGCGCACCCAGGCTGGTAAAAGCCAGCACTACCGCCAACACCATCAGTGCCAGTCCCAGCGGCGAGTTTCCCCAATCCAGCCTAAACAGCAGTGAAGAGGCGATAACAAACACCACAAATTGCAGCGCGCCGGTGAGAAAAACACCACCAATTTTGCCCAGAATAATTTCGATATGGCTGGTGGGCGTGCTCACCAGGCGATCCAGCGTACCGCCCTGCTGCTCATCTAGAATAGAGCGAGTGCCGTCGACCATGGCAAACATCAAAAACAGAATGCCCATGCTGGGGGCAAAAAAGGCGAATGGATTCAAATCGCCACCGCCCTCTTCGTTGGTCACGGAGACGTCACGGAGGCTGATGCTGGCCTGATTTTGGCCGATCTGCGATTCTAGTTCGCTGTTGAGCAGCGTGCCCAGATTGGCCATGGCTGGACCAAGCGTGTCGGTAGATGCCGTGAGCTGATCCAGAGTAACATCCACGGAAATAGCGGCCGTATTGAAGCCATTCACCATCTGCGTCACTACGCCACGCACGATGTTGGGCGTTAGCGTGGCGCTGGGGTCGGCGTAGAACTGGATCTGCGACACCGCCGTATCCTCCGACCCTTCCACCGCCTCACTAAACGACGCAGGAATTACGATAGCGGCACGCGCATCGCCCGCCTGCACCTGCTGGCGCGCCGCGTCCAAATCTGTCATCACCGTCACATCCAGCAGGTCGGCCAGGTCGCCGCTGGTTAAAATCTCAATAAACTGCTCGCCCTGCGCACCTTCATCCTCATTGATGACCAGCACGGGAATAGCGTCGAATGGAACCGGATCGCTGCCGCTGATGAAGCCGCCAAAAGCGGAGCCAATGATGGCCGACAGCACCAGTGGCGCCAGAATCATCAATATCAACGCGTTGCGATCGCGAAAGCGGATCAGGGTATCTTTCCAGGCAATTGTCCAAATTTTCATGATATTTCTCGCTTAGTCTCGCAAAGCGCGTCCGGTTAGATGCAAAAAGACGGCTTCCAGGTTCGGTTCCTGTATTTCCAGGCGGCGGATGGAACGGCCGTGTTGCGTCACGGCTTGCAAAATGCGGGGCAGCACAGCGTTGGCCTGCTTGGCCTGCACAATCACGTGCTCCGCCTCGCCATCTGCCTGATGAATGCCTTCCAGCCCGGCCAGGTCAGTCACAAGGCTGCCGTTAAGTTCGGCCGTTTCACCAATGTCCAGCAAAATCGTGTCGTACTGGCCCACCGTGGCCGTTAGCTCCGCCTGTGTGCCCACAGCAATTAGCTTACCGTGGTCAATAATGCCGATGCGGTCACTGAGCTCTTCGGCTTCCTCCATGTAATGCGTTGTATACAAAACGGTGAGGCCATGTTCGTTAAGCTCTTTCACCGTATCCAAAATACGGCGGCGGCTTTGGGGGTCGATGCCCACGGTTGGCTCGTCCATGTACAGCACTTTAGGGTTATGCAGCAGGCCTACAGCGATATTAATTCGCCGCTTCATGCCGCCGGAGAAGGTTTCAATTTTGTCGTTGGCGCGATCCGTCAGTCCGGCAACCTCTAAAACGGCCGTAATCCGTTCTTGCAGCCTGTTGCCAGACAAGCCATACATCTTGCCCCAAAAGCTCAGGTTTTCCCTGGCGCTGATGGTATCGTACAGGGCAATTTCCTGCGGCACCACGCCAATCACCTGCTTAACCGCTTTGGCGTCTTGGGTAATGGAATGGCCGTCGATAATGGCATCGCCGCCGGTGGGGGCCAACAGCCCGCTGAGCATGGAGATGGTGGTGCTTTTGCCCGCCCCATTTGGCCCTAACAAGCTAAAAATCTCCCCCTGCCGGATGGCAAAGGAAACACCGTCAACGGCCGTTACGCCCTCGGGTGGGTTGTACTGTTTGTGCAAATCTTTCACTTCAACGATTGGTGACATCGGTTACTCCTTGATAATTTAACGCAGAGACATAGAGGCGCAGAGGTAGATTTGTTCATTCCGCGCTCCTTGGATCGTTGTTACTTTTTAGGATCTAATAGCGAGTTTAGCGGCAAACGGCCGTGACCAAATGTGCCAGAAGTCATGCGCCGGGTCATGTTTTGCTATGTCGCGTTTTGATTGTAGGTGCTCAAGGGGAATGGCAAATCAACCGATCAGTTGATTTACCGCCACCAACTGACCACTTTTCACTTCTCACTTTTAACTTCTTACTTTTTACTTCTAAATTGCCTAAGCCATTTCGGGAATAGGGTAAGCCAGCAGCAAATTCTCCATCACCAGGCGCGTGTTGGCATTGCGCTCTAGCTGCCACAAGGCATCGTTGGTCTGGTTCAGGCTGGTGTTGATCTGCTGCTCGGTCCAGGCGGCAGCTAATGGCTCCAGGCGCTCAATTTCATCTACATTGGTCAAAATGAGGTTTACAGGCTGGCCGCGCCGCTGGTGCAGCAGCGTCAAATCGCGCCACCAGCTCAGCCACGTTTTTAGCAAATCGGGCAAAGTCTCCGGCTTGCGCGACACTTTATCGGCCAGGGCAAAGCGTTGGGCGCGGCGTCCGGCCAGGGCTTCATGCAGCAGGGCCAAATGCTCGGTGCGCGTTTGCAAAATGGACTCTTCCTGCGCGGCCCGCACAGCCCAGCCCAAACGGCCGTCTGCCAGATGGGCCAACAATGTCGCCTTCTCCGCCGGAACGTGCCAGCGTGTGGCTAAACTTTGCTCAATGAGATCGGCGGGTAACGGCCGTAAGTTCAGCGTGCGGCAGCGTGACGCAATGGTGGGCAGCAGCATGTCGGCGTCTGTGGCGGTGAGCAGCAGAACCACTTTGCCCGGCGGTTCTTCCAGCGTCTTGAGAAAGGCGTTGGCTGCGCCAATGGTGGCCGCATCAAAGCGTTCCAAAATCGCGACTTTGTAGCGAGCTTCGTAAGCGGACAGGTTCAAATCTTGCTGTAGCTGGCGAATCGTTTCAATTTTTAGAGTCAGCTTGCCCCGTCCGCTGACTTCTGGCACAACTAACTTCACGTCCGGGTGCCTGTCCACGGCAATCAGCTTGCAGGGGCGGCAGCGGCCACACGGCCGTTCCGCTTCTGGCGCTTCGCAGTTCAACGCCTGGGCAAAGGTGCGGGCCAGC
>JBHIWP010000078.1:0-18099 GCA_041987425.1 Promineifilaceae bacterium (SeqCode)
GTAGTTAGCCAGATAATTGATCGACAGGGTGTCGTGCGTGTACCAATCGCTGAGGTCAAAGGCATAGGTTCGCAGTTCGGTGTCGTACTGGACGGCACCGGCATCGTCGCTAGAGGCCGTTGCTGCGTCGCCCGTGCCACCGGTGTAGTTGCCGTTTTCACCAGCCTGGGCGATGGTGCCCCAGACAACGCCGTTGCCTTCGTTGTCTATCACCTGCCAACCAGAGGGGATGCCATTGTTGAAGTCGGCAACCGGCCCGTTACAGGTAAGTTGGAAAGGCGGCAGGACGGTTAATGTCACCGGCACAGCCAGCGTTGGAGTCGTCGGGTCATTGCTATTGACGCACAGGTTAGCCGTATAATCGCCGGGCGTCAGTCCAGTAGAGTCGAAGGATACTTCTACTGCATCACTGCCTAGAGGAATGGTTGAGCCTGCGTTTGGCGCAGCGCTGAGCCAGGGAACATCGGCGGGTGACGTACAGTCTGTACTGGTTTCGCTGATGGTCCAATCCAGCGAGCTGCCGCCATCGTTTGCCACGGACAGGCTCTGGCTGCTAACGATGTCAGGGCCTTGTGCGGCCGTAAGCGAAGCGGGATCAACAGCCACCGACGGCGGGCCAGGTTCGACACACGTCAGGGCGACATCGTCTGCCAGCGCATACCAATCGAAGCCGTTACCAAAGTAGTGGAATCGAATACGCGTTTCAGACAGGCCAGCATAGCCAGACAGATTCAAGGTGAAATCTTCAGGCTCGTGGTCTTCGTCCCAGCTCAGCTCAGTGGTCCAGGTAGAGCCATCCCAGACGTCAACCTCAAAGCGGTCATTGCCGTTGGTGGTGATGTCGCGATAGTAGGCTTTCACATCCAGCACCACGGCACCCCAGGTGGAGAGGTCGATTAGCGGCGTCCAGAGTTCGGTATCGTAAGGCACGGCCGGGAAGCCGGAAGCATCACTGTCGACACAGGCTGCTTCTCCTGAGCCGTTGGTGAGATTGCCAACTTCGCAGGCTTCGTCTGCCGTGGTGGTCCACACGACGCCGGTGCCCTCATTATCCACAACCTGCCAGCCAGCGGGGATGCCCTGCTCAAAAGCGATGGCCGGGCCATTGCAGATGAGCTGTTCGGGCGGCAGTACCGTAAGGGTCACGGGAACCTGCACGACGGGCGTGCCGGAGTCGTTGCTGTTAACGCACAGGCTTGCCGTGTAGTCTCCAGGCGCCAGCCCAGTGGAGTCTATGGTGACGTCAACGGCCGTTGTTCCCAAAGGTACCGTCGTGCCAGCATCTGGTGAAGCATCAAGCCAGGCTACGTCCGCTGGCGAGCCGCAGGTTGTTGCCGTCTCGTCAATCGTCCAGTCCAGGTTGCTGCCGCCCGTGTTGGCGATCTCCAGCGTTTCGGCATTGACAATGTCGGGACCTTGCGAGGCAGAGAAGGAACCCGGCGAAACGTCAATAATCGGGGCTGAAGCCGCGCCACAGGTCAAGTTAATGTCATCAACCTGCGCGTACCAGTCAAAGCCGTCGCCAAAGTAGTGGAACCTTACCTGAACGCCATTCAGCCCGGTATAGGCAGAAAGATTTACGGTAAAGTCTTCTGGTTCGTGATCTTCGTCCCAACTGAGTTCATTGGTCCAGGTGGAGCCATCCCACACATCAACCTCGAAGCGGTCATTGGCGTTGGTGGATAGGTCACGATAGTAGGCCTTCACGTCCAGGGTGGCCGTGCCAAAGCTGGTAAGATCGAAGGGGTTAGAAACCAGCTCGGTGTCATAGGGGATGGCCGGTAAGCCGGTGGCGTCGCTATCAACGCAAGCAGCCTCTCCTGTTCCGTTGGTAAGGTTGGCGATTTCACAGGCAGCGTCGGCTGTAGTTGTCCAGACTACGCCACCGCCTTCATTGTCCACAACTTCCCAGTCTGCGGGAATGCCGTCTTCAAACTCTACCACGGCGCCGTTACAAATCATCGTGGCTGCTTGTGTGGTAAAGCTAAAGGTAGTGGAGGTGTTGTTGCCACAGACGTTGTCTGCCGTGACGCGCCAGTAGTAGGTGGTGCTGGCGAAGAGCGGCGTGGCTGCGGTGTGGCTGGTGCCAGCGACTGAGGCTGAATAGACGATGTTGCTAAAGCCTGGGTCGTCAGAGACCTCGACGAGGTAGGTGCTGGCCTGGGCAACGGCCGTCCATTCAAAGGCTGGCTTAAAGGATACGTTTGTAGCGCCATCAGTTGGGGAGAGTAGATCGGGGGCAACGGGAACGGCCGTAAACAAGTTAAGATCCACCGACCGATTGCGCGTGCCCACCGTGGAGTTACCCTCGATGTCTAACGTATAGCTGCCCGCTGCTGCACTGCCCGTGTTGCCAATGGTCAGCGTACTGCTGCCAGGGGGAACCACCGGGTTTGCGCTAAATGCGGCCGTTGTTCCTGCCGGGTTGCCGCTCACGCTCAAGCTTACCGGATCGCTGTAGCCCAGAATCGAGGCAACATTAGCATTGTAAACCGCGTCCGCCGGTGCACAGATGTCCAGGGTGGTCGGCGTGACGTCCAGGGAGTAGGTAGGCGTCTGAGCGCAGTTGTAGCAGACAATGGCAAAATCCTGGTCGGTGCCGTCGCCAACGTTGGGCACGCCGTCACCAGAAATATTAAAGCCAGTCACGGTAATCTCAATTGCCCCGCTGGTGCCTGCGGGCAGGAAGATCGCTTCGTAATTATTGAAGGGATCGGGCGAGCCACCCGTGGTGCTCCATTGGCCGGAGAAAACGTTACCCAGATAGCTGGTTCCGTCTACATCCGCCGCCAGATTCAGGTCATTGACCTGCGGGCTGGTGCCGATTGCACCGGGAGCGTCCGTGTAGGCCAGCACGATGCGCACCGGCTTGGATGGGTCGGCGGCAGCTCCTTGCCACGTCCAGGTCTCGCCGCTGCTATCGAATATTTCTGACTGATCCAGCATATATTTAGCGGCATCATCAAACATCAAGGACATGTTTGGCATGCCGTAGCCCTGCGCGTTGCTGGGCAAGGTGTCGTTGGCGCCAACGCCCGTCAGGTAGGTGGGATGGGCAATCAGATAAGCCTTCATAACGGCCGCACTGGGAGTGGAAACGCTATAGGTGTTTTCTAGCCAGTAATAAGCCAGCGAGCTGACGCCCGCCACGGCCGGGGTGGAGTGGCTGGTGCCGGAAGAAGCGGCAAAAACCGTCTGCCCGGAAGGCCGGAACTGATCACACACGCTGGAGCCATTGTAGCTGGCATTGGTGCTGGCCGTGCCCTGAATGTGGGTGCCGGGGGCAATCACTTCGGGCTTCACCCGGCCGCCCGGTGACGGACCGCGGCTGGAGAAGCTGATAACGTCCATGGCGTTGTCCGCGCCGGTTGAACTTATCAAACAGCCATCCGTCCAGCTGCCGTCTTCGTCGGACGGCCGTACATTCTCAGAGGCGCCAACGGTGATCATGTTCTTGCCGTTGCCTGGGGTACCGACGGTGGCGGCGCCCGGGCCAGAGTTACCGGCGGCGAAGATGAAGATCATCTCCTGGTTGCCTGCTTCGGTCAGGTCGGCGTCGCGGGTGCCCACGTCAAAAGCCTGAGAGGAGTCATCATAAGTGCCCGCACAGCCAGAACAGCCCCAGGAGTTACTGCTGATTTGCGCGCCATTGTCCTGAATGCTCTGGATCAGGCCGGTGTCGGTGCCGCCACAGTTGCTCAGGTTGAAGCTGGGACCAAAGACGCGCGTTCCGGCGAACTGACCAAAAGGATTGATGCCCAGCCCGCGCTGGAAGCCTAGTGGGTCGCGGAAGGGGAAACCGGCCGTGGTGTCGTAGCCACCGGCAATGCTCACATTGATGTGCCCATGTCCGTCGGTTCCTTCCCCGCTGGAAGCGCTGGTGCAGTTAGCCACGTAGCTTAAACGCGTGGGGTTACTAATGTCGCCCAGTTCGTGCAGCGTAAAGTCGCCAGAATTAACCGTGCCGTTGCCGATGCCGTCGTCAGTAATGTCTACAACTGGATAATCGGCCGGATTGGTGCTGAAGCCGTAGCCGGAGAGCCAGGCCAGGTAGCCTGGGCCGCTTGGCCCGGTCTGGCTGCCGTTGAAGTTACCGGCCAGGATTTGGCCCTGGACCTCGTCCAGCAGCTCGCGCTCCAGGCGTTCTTCAACCCAGTAGACGTCTGGCAAGGTGGCAATTACCTCAACATTTTCCATACTGACCGTAAAATCAGCATTTTGGAATGCGAGTACAGGTGACCAGCTTGAGTGCTGGGTCGCTGCCAGCTCCTGTATAGCTTGTTCAGTTTCTTCTTGTCGTTTGCTAGATACCATTTGCACAATAACTCGGACAGTCTCATCTGGGTTTGTGCTTGTCTCTAGCCGCTGCGCCAGATTTGGCCCGATCTTTAATGAAGCGGGGAATGGCTGGCTAAATTGCAGGATATCTGCTTCAGTGGCCATGCGGTCTAGCAGCTCGCGGCTGTGTCCATTGGCCCACACCAGGTAGCCATTTGTAGCGATGTACTGCACTAGCTTTGCCCCTGTGCTTTCTACCTCTACCAGCCACTCATCTTTAATGGGGCCGACAAACTGAACCAGATGTAAAGATTCTTCCGTACTCTGGGGGGCGCTTGTTGTGACGGCCGTCGCTGGGGCGGCGAGCTTTGTGTCAATGGTGAGATCGTTAAACAGCAACTGATCCATCCCATCGGCCATGACTACCTGGGCACGTACATCTGCCGGTAGCGTGTTTAGCGCCGTCTGGGTAACGCGATACAGTGCGAACGAGCCATAATCGTGCCAAAGCGACACGCCATCAATGCTGGTATCAAGTACTCCAGACGGAGCAATTACTTTAAGAACGGAATTACTGGTTTGACTGCTTGTAAGGGCACTGTCGTTGAGGTTGCTACTGGCAGACAGATTGCCTGGCGCAATGCTGAATATCAACATGGTCAACAAAGCTGCTAAAAATAATAAAAACCTTATCTTCGGAATACTGTCCATCGATGTGATGCGCATGTAAAACCCTCCATACGTTTGTTATGATGTTGTATCTATGTAAACCGTGTGGTTAACGGTTAGGCAAACCATCATCGGTCTGCGTTTAGGAGAATCGAAACTTCTTTGGGTAGAAGCAATTTAAGGACTTTTCATTCTCCATTTATGTCTGTGGTTAATGGGTGGGGACAGCCTGAAGCTACTTTTTATTTATTTAATAAAAAAATTACCTCCTCGACATGACAATAGCTCAGGTCTTATTTTTGATGTGGGTGACGATGTAACGTTTTTTAGAAGCAGGCTGCAAGGAAGAAGCTATTAGCATGTATGTTTACCAACCCACAAGAGGAGCCACAATAGGTTGTGCTCTGAACGCTTTCATCGGATGGTGATGATATGACGGCACAAATCTGCAACAGCTTGGCAAACTCACCATGAAAATGGAGGGACGAATTTTTGCCAGACTGAAACAGGCTACCAGCCTTTATTGAATATTATGGGTTGATTAAGCCTTCTGCTCAGGAAGAAATAACAGTCCCATTATTTACTACAAATGTAATGAAATCAAGTCGCGACAGGGGATTTAGTACTTTCTCTTAAATTTTCTGGTGGTCAGCCAAAGCTAATTCGGTAATTTCGTCCAAGTGCATTGTCCGGCCTTTTGCCCAGGTTTCTGCAAAGTAAGCCCGATCTACTTGCGTGCGCAGGGTTTCTATTTGTGCCATTTGAATTTCACGAATGTTGCGTGTGCCATGGCCCATTGTGCCGGTGGCTTCTCGTAGTGCCTCTGCACCGGCAAACAACAAGATTGCTTTTTCTGGCTGGCCCAACCTAAAACTGGCACTGGCCAACGCTTCCAGGGAGAAGACCATGGTCCAGCGGTCTCTTAAATCCTCTGAAAGCAGCAAACTTTCTCGCAGCAGGGGTATTGATTCGGCCGTATTCCCCTGGAGCTGCAGCAGAACGCCGTGAATATTTAGCGTTAGCGTGAGGTCCCACCAGGCGCCGGACTGGCGAATGAGAGCTGCTGCCTTTGTCAAGGTTGTTTGGGCCTCTGCCCATTCCCCCCCGTTTATCTGAATCAAGCCCATTCCCGCCAGGCAGTTGCCAATGGAGGCGGGTTGGTTGATCGCTTCGGCCAAAGCCAGGCCTTTTTCAAAATACAACCTTGCTTTGGCAAACTCACTGCTTTGCACAGCCAGCCAACCGGCCAGAATGTATCCGCTCAACCGCATATCCTGGTCATCAAATTCGGCGCTGAGTTCTAAAGCCGATTCAGCGTAAGCTAATCCTTTTGTGGGCAGGCCAGACTGCATATACAGCAGGCCAGTTACAAACTGCGCCTGGCACTGTGCCAGCGCACTCAGCCGATCGCCAGCTTGCAGAACCGCTTCCAGCCATGCTCTTGCTTCCAAAACATAGCCGCGCACGCTCCAGAAGCGCCACAGGCCCATGGCAACCTCAGCGATAACCTCGAACTGTTCCTGCGCCAACCACCAGCGAACGGCCGTACGTAAGTTGTCATAATCTTGGGCAATGCGATTGAACGACAGGGCCTGCTCAACCCCAAACAGTTCAGGTCTAATCTGGCTGGTCAGAACGCGACAATAAGCGGCGTGAGCGTCATAGGCGGTGGGCGCTTCGCCGCTGGCTGCCAGCGCGTCAAGGGCATAGGCGCGAATGGTCTCCAACATGCCGAAACGGGGTTCGTCGAACGTTGGGTCATCGTAGCGAAACACCAGGCTTTTATCGTGTAAAGAAGCCAGCCCCTCCAGCACATTTGCCGCGCCCTGGCAAACTGATTCGGCCGCCGCCAGCGTCCAGCCGCCGCTAAAAACAGCCAGACGGCGGAAGATGTGCTGCTCGGCTGGCGCTAACAGGTCGTAGCTCCAGGCAACGGTCTGGCGCATGGTCTGCTGTCGCTGCGGCAAATCTCTGGCACCGCCCACCAAAAGCGGCAGGCTGCGATCCAACCTGGCCAGCAGCGCCGTTGGCGATAGTAGCTTGATCCAGCCCGCCGCCAGCTCAAGGGCCAGGGGCAGGCCGTCGAGGCGGCGGCAGATGGCAGCCACGGCCGTTGCGTTGGTTTGGGTGAGGCTAAAGTGGGGGGCGGCCGACTGGGCTCGCTGCACAAAAAGCGAGACGGCCGGAATGGCAAATACATCTGAAACACGGGGAATTTGGGCCAGTGTCGGCGTCGGCAATGGGTTGATCGGATACGCCTGCTCGCCGCGCTGGGGCAGGCGGCCATCAGTGCCGCAATGTCAACGGCCGCAGGCAGGAGATGCTCGAAGTTATCCAGCACCAGCAGCATTTTCTTGTTTTGTAGAAAGACAATCAAGGCTTCCTGCGGCGGCTGGCTGCCCGTTTCACGCAGGCCCAGGGTATTTGCGATGGTTCCCACAACCAGTGCCGGATCTTCCAAAGGGGCAAGGAAGACAACGGCCGTTCCATCCTCATAACGAGAACCGTCACCAGACACAATTTCGAGCGCCAATCGCGTTTTGCCAACCCCGCCGGGACCCGTAAGCGTTAGCAAACGAATATCTGGGCTCTGCAAGAAGGCGATAACGGCGGCCACTTCCATCTCCCGGCCGATTAGTGGCGTAACTGGTTTAGGCATGTGGCCCGGCGTATTTTGCGCGGTGGCTGGGCCAGGGGGAGAGGCGCTGCGGCGCGCTGCGGCAGACGTGAAGCTGTCGCGCTGGGGTCCGGCCAGCCCCAGCGCATCGGCCAGGGCGCTGACGGTATTGGGGTAGGGGCGGCGGCGTTCGCCTCTTTCCAGGGCGCTTATCGCTTTGGCGCTCAGCCCAGCCTGCTCGGCGAGCTTTTCCTGGCTCAGCCCGGCACGCTCCCGCAGGATGCGCAGAAGTTCGCTAAAAGGCACATCCACAGTGGTGCTCATCAACCCATCCTCTGAATGCCAATGAAAAGGGAGCGCGAGCAATTTTGCCCGCCCAAAACAATGTTCGGCCCGGCTAACGGCCGAACTGTAGCAGAACTGTGGCAGTTCTGTGGCTGTTATAGAGCTGCTTCAAAATCGATAATGGCAGCATTATAACGAAACATTTTTTGGCGGCAATTTTCGTAGCCCGCCTGAGTAATTAGATCATGAGCACCCAAAACGCACCCCGGCCTGCTGCGGCCGTTCTCATAAGTGGCGATGCTACTGGCGGCAGAATGTCCCTCATTGAAATGCAACTTTACCAGGGGGAAATCTGGCCCCGCCACAGCCACCATTTTGAAGATGAAATGGTGTACGTGCTGGCCGGTCAGGTGGCCCTTTTTGCCAACGGGAAGTGGCAGCTACTTTCCCAAGGGCAGGCAGTTGTGATTTCACGCAAAAGCGAACACACCCTGGCGGCGGTGAGCCATTCGGCACGTTTGCTGGCGATGTTTGCCCCAGCGGGCTTTGAAGAATTTTATCGGGAACTGGACGGAGAAATTACGTGGACGGGCAACCTGGAGCATTTGGTGGCAACGGCCGCACGGTATGGCTGCGAAATTACCGGGCCACATCCTGGCTGGCCCGCGCAATTGCTTGATGAAAAAGTGAGGTGAGAACGATGAAACAAAAGATGAAGCGATTTTTGAAGTGGATTGGCTTTGGCCTGGCTGGTGTCGTTGGCCTGGCGCTGTTGGCCCTGGCCGTGGTCTATGTGCTTAGCAACGCCCGGCTGAACAAAATTTATGATGTTCAACCGGCCGCCGTGCCCGTTCCCACGGACGAAACGGCCGTTAATGAAGGAAAGCGACTTTATCTGACGCGAAGCTGCATAGATTGTCACGGCGCAGACGGAGCGGGCACCATTTTTCTTGAAGTGCCCATGCTGGGCAGCGCGGGCGGCAGCAACCTTACGGCCGGTGTCGGTGGGGTGGCGCAGCTTTATGACGACGGCGATTGGGTGCTGGCTATTCGGCACGGTATTGGGCCGGATGGCAAGCCGCTGCTGATCATGCCATCCGGTGAATACAGTGAGATGAGCGACGAGGAACTGGGCGCTTTGATTGCCTATCTCAAAAGTCTGCCACCCATCGATAAGGCCTCGCCGCCAAATTTGGCCGGACCATTGGCGCGAATTGTGCTGGTGAGCAATGTAGCGCCGGTGCTGTCTGCTGAAACCATTGACCATACGGCCCAGCGCCCCGCCACCGTTGCGGTTGAGCCGTCTGTCGAATACGGCCGTTATCTGGTCCAGATCTGTATGGCCTGCCATGGGGAAGGGCTGTCTGGCGGGGCAAAGCCTGGGCTGCCCCCGGAACCCCCGCTGCCTGCCAACCTGACGCCGCACATGGAGACTGGGCTAGGCAGCTGGAGCCAGGAAGACTTTTTTGCGGCGATGCGCACCGGCACGCGGCCGGATGGCAGTGCCATCGATGCCAGCAAAATGCCCTGGCCCAACTTTCAGGTAATGACGGACGAGGAATTGACTGCCCTGTGGCTGTATCTGCAATCCGTACCGGCCCAGCCTTTTGGTAATCGTTAGGCGGCTCAAAATACAAAGGAGAATGTATCATGAAAACTTTCTTGCGGTTTGTGCTAATTATGTTGTTTATGGCGGCATTTACTGCCTGCACCACAGGCAGCCCGGGCCAGGGCATGGCCCCGGCGCTTGAGCCGGGTCGTACAGAGGGTTTGGCTGCGGCAACGGCCGTTTCGCCAACCCCCACACTGCCCACCGAAACGGCCGATCCGGCGGTCATCTTGCTGCAAACGGCTCTGACCAGTGCCAAAGACCACTGTGCCGCCACGGGGCGCGACCAGGTATGCTTTGTGCGTGGCCCCGTTGACGTCACTTTTCGCCCTGGGGCTGATCCCCAGCCCTTTGCCCAGCCGGGCGACACGCTCGACCTGGCGCTGGTAGAGCAGCTGCACGTGGGGGGCAGCAGTCTCAACGAGCGGGGGCTGGCCGTGGTTCGCCTGCAGGCGGGTATGGCTGCGCCCGAGCAATATTTGACTATGCTGGCGCTGGGTAACGTAGAAATCTCCAATATCGAACCAACGACCGAAGTTCAGGCTGTCGCGCTCAATGTTGAAACGGCCGCTGGTGAGCCAGCGGCAGCGGACGACGCTTTGCCCGATTGGACCACGACTGAGCCGCTGCAAAGTTTCAGCTTTGCCACCAGCCCGCAGGCAGCAGATACCGACGTACTGCCCGGCGGCCTGCTGATGTGGACGCCGCCTGGTGAAGAGGTCGCTTCATTCAAGCTGAACGATACGGCCGTAATCCTGGGTTCCACGGCCTTTGCTCAGGCGCAGCCGGGCGGCGCGATGACCATTAACATGCTGGCGGGAACGGCCGTGGTGCAGACCGGCAGCGATGCCAGCACTGCGGTTCAGGGAACGCAGGTAAGCGTACCCCTGGCAGATAGCGGCCTGGCTGCCGCCGCGCCGGGTCAGGCCGTCATTCCCGGTGATGAACTTTTTATACCAATCAAGCTCACGCCAGATGATGACCTGTTTTTACCCATTGAACTGGACCCGATAAACGCCGGTGACCTCTTCACACCCATTGAGATTTCTCCAGAAGACGAGCTCTTTCTGCCAATTAAACTGGATCCGGACAACGCGGACGACTGGTTTATACCCATCGATCCCACCAAAGATGAACTTGATAAGGCGTTGCACCAGGCCTTCATCAAGATCATGGTGCGCAAGATTAACCAGGAATTTAACCGCAGCGCCAGCCGCTGTATCAACGAAGTGAACAACCGCTATGTGTATAACGTGCTGTATTGGTACCGGTGGGCGGTTCTCCACGCCGAGATCAAAGCGGCAATCGGTGCGGAACGTCTGGCAGAAATGGAGGCCCGGGCCGGGCAATGCCTGTCGTTTGAGCTGGATTTTGATTCAACAATCCAGTCCATTACCTCCTCCGTGAACATGACCAGCCAGGTACGGGCCGAAGGGGTGCAGATTCAGTTTGCGCCAACCGGGGGTCTGATCAGTGAGGTTCATCCGCTGCAATATCTTCGCTTCGAGGTTGAGAACGTGGGTCTGGAGAACTGCACCATACGGCACGAGTTTGAAAACGGCACCTTTCAGATTACGGATGGCACGCTCAAAATCCGGGTCAACGAACTCAGACTGACGCTGTATTTCACGCCCACCGTGCCTGGTGAAAATATTTACTACACCTGTCAGGATGCCTCTGGCATGAGAGAAATTCCGGTGACGAACATGCTGCATTGGCAGGCACTGTTTGGGGTCGTTTATCCGCATCATCGGCATGGCGAAGGCTTTGTTATTGAGGATTGGAAATTCACCGGCAATCTGGAGCATTTTGCGGAGGCCATTTACGAAGATAGCCAGGTGGTTGGCGACTATCAGACCATCGAAACCACCTTTCTGGTGTTAGTTCATACCCCTGTCGGTTCTGACAATTAAATAAACGGCACACGCCCTGACTTCAAAATCTCATTAAGGAGACTTATTACAATGAAACCTATGCTTCTCTTAACCGTGACGCTTTTGTTAACCTTGCTCACTCGCCTGCAGCCAGCCCCGGCCCTAACGGCCGTTTTCAATGAATCAACCCCGGCTGCCCTGCCGCTGCTGTTTTCACCGGAGCCAGATTCTTTGGCCGCTTATTCGGCCGTTGGCCTGGGCGGCAGGCTGGTGTTTCAGCCCGCTGGCGTCACCTTAACGCTGCCCGAATCGGAAGGGGTTGCGGTGCGCTACCTGGATGCGAACCCGGCCACCACGCTCACGCCCCTGGAGCAGCAGCCCGGGGTTATCAACCGTTACCTGGGCAGCGATCCGGCCCAGTGGCAGAGCGGCATTGCCACCTATGCAGCCCTGACGTACGAAGCGCTTTATCCGGGCATCGACCTGCGCTACGATGGTGTGGACGGCCGTCTCAAGGGCACTTTCACGGTTGCCCCCGGCAGCGATCCTGGCCTGATTCGCTGGCGCTATGATGGTGCAAGGGCAGTAGCGGTTGACTCGGCGACCGGGGATTTGCAGATTGAACTGATAGACGGCCGTATCCTGACCGAATCGGCTCCTGTTGCCTGGCAGGTAATAAACGGCCAGCAGCACCCGGTTGCGGTACGCTTTGTGTTAAACGGCCGTGATGCCAGCTTCGCCCTTGGCCCCTATGATCCGCACCAGCCGCTGATAATTGACCCAACCCTGACCTATGGCACGTTCCTGGGGGGTATTTCCAGCGACTTCATTCACGACATCGGCCTGGACAGCGCCGGAAATGTTTACGTGGCCGGTTGGACCTACTCCAACAATTTGGGCGGCTTTCCCAACGCCATCGACGACTACAACGATGCCTTTGTTGCCAAGCTTAATGCCGCCGGAACCGCCTGGCAGTGGGTGACCTACCTGGGCGGCGGCGAACATGAGTACGCCTATGGGCTGGCCGTTGGCAGCGGCGCGGTCTGGCTTACCGGCTCCACCGATTCCGACAATTATCCAACGACTTCTGGCGCCTACCAAAATTCCTTTGGCGGTTTCTACGACCTGATTTTGACCCGGCTAAATCCCGCCAACGGCACAATGACCTACAGCACTTATTATGGCTACGATAATCTGGATGAAGGCCGGGACGTCGCGCTAGACGCCAGCGGCAATGTCTACGTAACTGGACAGTTAAATCAGAGCGAGGTGCTGGCTCTTAAAATGACAGGCGGTACGAACCCGGCAATGGTTTACCACGTGCAGTGGGGCGACGACTACGGTGAGGATAAAGGCTACGGCATTGCCGTCAACAGTGCCGGGCAGGTGTATATTACCGGCATGACCGCGGGCGCCCCTTCCGGCGTTAGCACCTTTCCAACCTACAGCGCCGTTCAGTCCACCTGCGGCCCCTACGTCTATACTCCTTCCAGCAAAAGCTGCACAACCGATGCCTTTGTCTCCATTCTCAATTCGGCTGGAAACGCGCTGGTATTTAGCACCTTGCTTGGCGGTAGCGGTTCACCTTCGGCCGGTTCCGGCGCAGATGAAGGTCGCGGAATCGCCCTCGACGCGCAGGGAAACATCTATGTTACCGGACTTACTTATGCGGCAGATTTCCCCACCGTCAACGCGGCCTACGGCAATTATCCAGATCCGACCAACAAAGCAGATGCCTGGGTAACGAAGTTTGCGCCCAACGGACAATCAATTTTGTACTCTACCTACCTTGGGGCCGATGATGACGATCAGGCTAAAAGCATAGTCGCCGATAACAACGGCAATGCTTATGTGCTGGGCATCACTCGCTCAACGAACTTTCCGACGCTAAATGCTATGCAAAACAGTCTGGGAACGGGCGGCGTGTGCTATATCGGGTCAACGGTGCGCTACTGCTATGACAGCTTCATCACAAAGCTTGCGGCCAATGGCTCGGTGTTGTGGAGTAGCTATTTGGGAGGGGCTTGGGATGAGTATGGCCACGGCCTGGCCCGCGACGGCAGCGGCGCGCTGTATGTGGCAGGGATAACAGATTCCCCCAATTACCCCACCACGAACGGTGCGCCTCAACGCACGCTGGCCGGTAACGAGGATGGCTTCATTACCAGGATTGCCGATAACAGCAACGGTGGCGGCGGCGAACAGCCAGGCAGCTACAAAGTTTATATTCCGTTTGTGATCAAGTAAGCCTAGAAAGAGGCAAGCAATTTGAAGCTGGATGTTCTATTAAACAAAGAGATAGGACATTCAGCTCCTAGGTACCAACTAATTGACACCGCCTACTATGGGCAAAAGATATGAGCAAAATTTCGCTCTGTGAAATCATAGGTTTGTTCTAGATTCAATATTTGCGTATTATGGAATCGGCAATTTTTTATGATTGATATGATGAAAGTTAAGATATGTAGCACTTGTTGGGTTGCTCCCAAATGCTGGGTGACCCTTCGTGAATTGAAATTTGATGAGTGACGCCAAACAGGCCAGACGCCCTACCATAGGTTTTTTGTCCGCCAATATTCATATTGGCGCTTCTCGCGTTTTGTGGCCGGGCATTTTGGATGCTGCGGCTGCCGAAGATGTAAACTTGATTTGCTTCCCCGGGGGACGACTTTACGCGGCCGAATCGGCCGAAGTCATGCGCAACGTCATTTACAAGCAGGTAGACAGCAGCCAGCTTGCCGGTCTGGTGATTTGGACATCGGCTCTGGCTGGTGCGGCAACTTCGCAAGAGGTGGCGGGCTTCCACCAGGCGTATCGCACCATTCCCCTGGTAGACCTGGCGTCTTCAACCGGCTACCGCCCGATGGTAGCCATTGACGGCAGGCAGGGGATGCGCGCCTTGCTGTTTCACCTAATCGAGGAGCATGGTTATCAGCGCATTGCTCTCATCCAGGGGCCAGAGGGCCACCCCTATGCTTTGGAGCGGCATCAGGCGTTTATGGACACGCTGCGTGAAAAAGGGTTGCAGCCCGATAAACAGCTTATTTCCCCTGCCTGGGGCTGGAACAAAGGATTAGAGGCGATGTCTGTGCTGCTAGACGAGCGTGGGTTGCAGCCAGGGCGCGATTTTCAGGCGGTGGTGGCGGCCAGTGATTTGTTGGCAATTGGCGCAATCCGGCTGCTGGCCGAGCGTGGCATTCACGTGCCAACAGACGTGGCGGTTGTGGGATTTAACGATATTGAAGAGGGTCGCCTGGTACGGCCGCCGCTGACGTCGGTTTCTCTCCCTTTTTACGAGCAGGGACAGCAATCTGTGGCCACGCTGCTCGCTATGCTGGCGGAAGAAACCGTGCCGGACAGCGTGCTCTTGCAGTCACGCCTGCTGGTGCGCCAATCGTGTGGCTGCCCTTCGTGGTCAGAAAAGTTAGCCAGGGCGGAGGTAACGGCCGTTTCCCAACCCCGCCAGCCACAACCAGCCCTAAAACAGACCCAGAAACTGCTAGAAGCAGAAATTTTCCGCGTGATTCGCAACAGAGGCATTGCCGCCACCTGGGCCAAGCAGCTTCTAGACGCCTTTCGCAGCGAGCTTCGCGCCGAAGGCAGCGGCCACTTCCGCACCACCTTAAACGGCATGTTGCAGCAAGGGACTCTGGACGGCGACGAAACTTCCGCCTGGCAGAACAGCGTTTCCATTTTGCGCAGCGAACTGCTGCCCACGCTCACGGCCAGGCAGCGGCTCCAGGCAGAAGCATTGTTTGGTCAGGCGCGGGTGCTCATTGGCGATGCCGTCCAGCGGGCGCAAATTGCCCGCCAACTACAGGCTGAACGGCACAGCAGCGTCCTGCGCGACATTGGTCAGGCATTGATTACTACCTTCGATGTGGATGGCCTGGCCGACGTGCTGGCGGCGCGCCTGCCGGAGTTGGGCATTCGCAGTGCTTATCTGGCCCTGTATGATGACCCTGCTGAGCCGCTGGCCGCTTCTCGCCTGATTCTGGCTTATTCAGACGCCGGCCGTATCGATTTGGGGGCTAACGGCCGTATCTATCCCTCCTGCCAACTGCTGCCGCCAGACTTGCTGCCCGCCCGTCGATACACGCTGCTGGTGGAGCCACTCTTCTTCCAGGAGGAGCCGCTGGGCATTGTCGCTTTTGAGGTGGGGCCGTACAATGGCGACATTTACGAGGTGCTGCGCGGGCATATCAGCACCGCTCTCAAGGGTGCGCTGCTTTTTCAGGAAGCATACGAAGCGCAGGTGGCTGCCGAGCAGGCCAACCAGATTAAAACCCGGCTGTTGGCTAACGTAAGCCACGAGCTGCGCACACCTCTGAACATCATCATTGGTCATGCCCAGCGGCTCGCCACCACGCTGCCCACTCCGGTGCAAAAAGATCTGGCCCAAATTGAACAAAGCGCCGAGCATCAGCTGCGTTTGATCAACGATCTGCTCGATTTGTCCCGCGCAGAGATTAATGCTCTGGACCTTTACCCCATGATGCTGAATCCTCACAGCCTGATCACTGATGCCTTTAGCTCGATGGCCAAGGATGCCGCTCAATGTGTTAGCTGGCAGCTAGAACTGCCGGAGAGCCTGCCTGTTGTCAAAGCAGACCCGGTGCGGCTGCGCCAGATTTTGCTCAATTTGCTGTCTAACGCAGCCCGGTTTACCCGGGCAGGGCAAATTACGCTGGGAGCCGAGGCCAGCGCCAGCCAGCTGCATTTGTGGGTTACGGACACAGGTGTAGGCATTCCTGCTGAGGTAATTGAGCATATCTACGAACCATTTATGACGTATGAAACGGCCGTTCAGCCTTCGCCTGGCATTGGTTTGGGTCTCTCTATTACTCGTCACCTGGTGGCCCTGCACGAAGGCGAGCTAACGGTTGAAAGTACGCCGGGCGCGGGAAGTACCTTTCACGTTTACCTGCCGCTGCCCGGCCAGGAAATCCCCGCCGCAACAGGGGCGTTATCTGGCGGTGCTGTGGTCTGGTGGGTGTCGCGCAGTGAGCAGACACCGGAGGCTGTTACCCGATTTAGCCAGCGGCGGCAGCTCCGGCTGCATCATCTGCATCCGCAGGCTTCCTGGGAGGTGGTGATGGCGGCTGAGATGCCCGCAGTGGTCATCTGGGATATGGCCAAAACGACTTCCGAAGATTGGCAGTTCATGCGACGCCTTCATAACCATCCTCAGCTGCACCAGACTCCCTTTGTGCTGTACCAGCAGGAGCAGCTAGACGAGACGGCCGCCGGGCTAACCAGCCTGGTGGTGAAACCGGCCAGCACCCAGGCGCTGTGGGCGGCCATCCAGCCAGCGGTGCCGGAAGCAGAATCCGGCCTGGTGCTCATTGTGGACGATGATCCGATGGCGCGGCGGCTGACACAGGAAGCGGTACGGCGGGGGCTGCCCAACTTTGCGGTGCGCACGGCCGTAAATGGGCGTGTCGGCTGGACGGCCGTGCGCCAAAATCTGCCAGACCTGGTTATTCTAGATTTGATGATGCCGGAAATGGATGGCTTTGTGCTGCTGGAAAATATGCGGGCCGATGCCCGTACGCGGCAAATACCGGTCGTTATTTTAAGCAGTCGCCAGCTCTCTCTGGCCGATGTAAAGCGCCTGGAACAATATTCAGCCGTGACCCTGCGCAGCAAAGAAGTATCTACCCCTGAAGAAATCGCCGCTTCGCTGCATGAGGCGCTGTTTGGCGAAGAAATACTGCCCACGCAAACCAGCCTTCTCATCAAGCAGTCGGTGGCCTATCTGCATCAGAACTATGCGCGTGCCCTCACCCGCACCGAAATTGCCGCCGAGCTGGGGATGAGCGAAGATTATTTTAGCCGTACTTTTAGTCAGGAACTGGGCATTACGCCCTGGGATTATTTAACGCGCTACCGGATGGCTCAGGCCCGGCAGCTGTTGCGCGCCAGCACAGACAGCGTGCAGATGATTGCGCGACGGGTGGGAATTGCAGACCCGGCATATTTCAGCCGGGTTTTTCGTCGGATAGTTGGGGAGTCGCCAACCGATTTTCGGAAGAAAAACGGCCGTTAACCTGCGAGGCAGTGCCTAACGCTGAGGCGCGGCACTAATGCTGCACGCTTGGCCGGAACTTGTAGCCATAAACGATCATTCCTTCGGGGCCATCGGTGCGCAGCTTGCGGGTGACCATTTCCACCGGCATACCGATGCTGAGTTCATTTTCGTCTACGTCAGTAAGCTGAGCGGTGACAATGGGGCCTTCTTCTAGCTTGACAAGGGCTACGGTGTAGGGTGCGTTGTGTTCAAAACCGGCGGGCGCATCGTAAATGGTAGTGAAAGAGTAGATTTCACCCAAGCCAGTAAAAGTGTAAAGTTCATAAGCTGGGGCTTTGCATTCCAGGCAAACATCGCGCGGCGGGAATAGCTTAACGCCGCAGCTGTCGCAGGTTTCCCCAACTAATTTGTATCTCTGTTCTTGTAATCGCCAATGGCGTGAAACTTCCATTATTTGTCTCCCACTAACATTAAATTCAAAAAACGGCCGTATCGCATTCAGCTAATTTGTGCCGCTTATCACGAGTTATTATCTACAAAAGTTCTCTCATTCACTGTCAGTACAGGGGAAAATACTGTCAAAAGCTACCAAAACGGCGGTTAGTAGGTCAGTATTCAGTGTGCAGTGAGTCAGTAAACTGAATACTGAGTATTACTCTACTGATTACTGAGCACATGCGTAACGGCCGTTGCCCCACTGCCCCCCAAAGTTTGCGCCATGCCGATTTTGGCATCG
>JBHIWP010000079.1:0-17718 GCA_041987425.1 Promineifilaceae bacterium (SeqCode)
TGCTATAGTAGCCACAGGTTTCAATGGCCCGAGACACTTCTGCCGCTGCACGTTCTCTGTCATCAGGATGGATTAGCTTAAATCCCTCCTCTGCCGTAGCTGGTACCGCGCCAGGCTCCAGGCCGCAGATGCGGTAAAACTCATCCGACCAGCGACTATCACCATTGGGGATATCCATTTCCCAGCTCCCCAGATGGGAAACTTCTTCGGCTTTTCGCAGCCGCCGCCAGCTCGCTTCCAACCGGCGCTCTGCTTCAGCTAGCTCTTGCGCCCGCTGTTCAAGTCTGGTTGCGGCTGCATTCTTGGTCCGTGGAGTGCTTCGTTGAAAGGTGGAGTTGCTCGCGCCGTTGATATTCATTATGGTTCCTCAATAAGGGTGAAGGGGACGTCATCAAGGTTTTTATTCCATACTCAATATATCGCCGTTGCGTGCAAACAAGCAATGCTTCGTTGGTCATGAATCTTTGGTCTTAGAGGTCCTGAAAGCCTGGCTTTGCGTAGATTTATTATCTACATCGTAGGGCCAGCATTCACAATGGCTTCGCTGCTGCCTGCCCTATACTTTTCAAAATTCTTAATGAAAAGATTGGCAAGCTTACGAGCCTGCCTGTCATAGGCTTCGCCATCGCTCCAGGTGTTTCTGGGAATCAGCAGCTCATCCGGCACGATGGTGCAGGTGGTGGGCACCGCCAGGCCAAAGATCGGGTCCGTTACGTAATTTACATCATCCAGCAGCCCCTCGTGAATAGCGTCGATAATGGCGCGCGTGTATTTGAGCTTAATACGAGAGCCCACACCGTAAGGGCCGCCGGTCCACCCTGTATTTACCAACCAGGCATCCGTGCCGTGCTTGGCCATCTTTTCGGCCAGCAGCTCGGCATATTTGCTGGGATGCCAGACCATAAAAGCCGCGCCGAAGCAGGCTGAGAAGGTGGCCTCGGGCTCGGTGATTCCCACTTCGGTTCCAGCCACTTTAGCTGTGTAGCCGCTGATGAAGTGGTACATAGTCTGCTCTGGGGTGAGCTTGCTAACAGGTGGCAGCACGCCAAATGCATCGGCCGTAAGTAGAATGATATTTTGCGGATGGCCGCCCACAGCAGGGATTTTGGCATTGGGGATGTAGTGGATGGGGTAGGCGGCGCGGGTGTTTTGGGTGACGGAAACATCGCAGTAATCCACTTCGTGCGTGCGCTTGTTGTAGACCACGTTTTCCAAAACCGTGCCGAATTTAATGGCCCCATAAATCTCTGGCTCATTTTCTGCAGACAGGTTGATTGCCTTGGCATAGCAGCCGCCTTCTATGTTGAAGATGCCGTCGTCGGTCCAGCAGTGCTCATCGTCGCCAATGAGCTTGCGGTTAGCATCGGCAGACAGCGTGGTTTTGCCCGTGCCGGAGAGCCCAAAGAAAAGCGATACATCGCCATCTTCGCCCTCATTGGCGGAGCAGTGCATAGACAAAATGCCTTTCTTGGGCATGATGTAGTTCATGACGGTGAAGATGCCTTTTTTCATTTCCCCAGCGTATTCGGTGCCCAAAATCACGGCTTCTTTTCTTTCAAACGAGAGATCAATGCTGGTTTTGGACGTCATGCCGGTGGTGTAGCGGTTGGCGGGGAATTGACCGGCATTAAAGATGACGTAATCGGGCTCACCAAACTTTTCTAACTCTTCGTCAGTGGGGCGAATGAGCATATTCCACATGAAGAGGGCGTGATACGGCCGTGTGCAAATGATGCGCACCTTTAGCTGTTCATTGAGATCCCAACCGGCAAAGCCATCTACAACGTACAATTTTTCTCGCGTGTTCAGGTAATCAATGGCTCGTTCGCGATTAATGGCGAAGGTATGTTCGTCAACGGGGATGTTGATCGCGCCCCACCAAATATCATCTTTAGAGTCTGGATGTTCTACAATGCGCTTGTCTAATGGGCTGCGCCCAGTTTTCTCCCCGGAGCGCACCATTAAAGCGCCGCAGTCGGCAATGGCAGCATCTACTTCGTGGGCCAATGCTTCCTGATAAAGCTGGGCAGGCATGGCATTGCGAACAATATTCGTTACATCAATATTATGCTGCTTAAGCGTGAATTGTTTAGTCAAGAGGACCTCCCTTCGGTTTACTTTTGGGGTTTTTATGGGAGACTTGGGAAAGCGTGGCAAGCTTATTCAGATCGCCGTAGTTGGCTTTTAACTCGTTTAAGCTGTTACGCAAGTCTCAGTGTGAAATAGTGGTTAACTCAATTTTTGCTGTTTCTGCTCAACAACAATTTAAAATTACGGCCGTCATTATATCAAAATATGCATTATTTTGCGTTTTAGCGTTTCTGGTTAAACTAGATTTATGGAAAAAATTAGCTTGTTGGCAGAAAAACGCATTTTACTGGGCGTCACTGGCTCGATAGCCTGCTACAAAGTGGTTGATTTGGCTTCTAAGCTGACGCAAGCCGGGGCCAGCGTCGACGTGATTCTAACCGAGGGCGCGCAGCGATTTGTCACTCCGCTCACCTTTCGCTCGGTAACGGGACGGCCGTCTTACAGCGATATGTGGAGCCTGGACGATCATGTTCAGCATGTGGGCCTGGGGGAAACGGCCGATCTCTTTGTGATTGCACCGGCCACAGCCCATACAATGGCCAAGTTGGCGCACGGCCTGGCCGATAATCTGCTGACGGTGACGGCGCTGGCAGCCCGCTGCCCGCTGCTGCTTGCCCCGGCAATGGACGGCGGCATGTATGAACATCCCACCACGCAGGCCAACGTGGCGGCGCTGCGGGAACGCGGCGTTCAGCTTCTTGGCCCTGCTGAGGGGCGAATGGCTTCGGGGCTAACGGGCCGGGGACGCATGGTGGAACCGGCTGATTTGCTTGGCTACGTTCGGCAGGCGCTGGCTGAGGGCGGTCCACTGCGCGGGCGCAAGGTCGTGGTTTCTACCGGGCCTACGCGCGAGCCGCTAGACCCGGTGCGCTTCATCAGCAACCGCTCTACGGGCAAGCAGGGATTGGCGGTGGCACAGGCGGCGCTGGATGCTGGGGCGGACGTGACGGTGGTGCATGGACCCATTTTTGAGCCGATTCCTTTTGGGGCAACGGCCGTTTCTGTGCAAACCACCGAAGAGATGGGGAGCGCCGTGCTGGAAGCGGCCAAAGATGCCGACGCGCTGTTTATGGTGGCGGCGGTGGCCGATTTTCGTCCGGATACAAAGTCCGACAAAAAGATCAAAAAGACGGATGAACAGTGGGGCCTGGCTATTGGTTTAGAGGTGACGCTGGACATTTTAACGGCCGTTAAGGCGCGGCGAGACAAGAGCGGTTACCCCCGGGTGGTACTGGGCTTTGCCGCCGAGACGCACAACGCTTTTGAATACGGCCGTGAGAAGCTGCTGCGCAAGGGGCTCAACTTCATTGCCGTCAACGACGTGATGGATAAGGGCGTGGGGTTTGAAGTGGACACCAACAAGGTGCTGCTGCTGAGTTCTGCGGGCGTGGTAGAAGAGATTCCGCTGCAAAGCAAAACGGCCGTAGCTGAACGGCTGGTGCACCATGTGGCGAAGAGTTTGAACGGAAATTAAGGTGGGAGCAGTAAGAAGTGAAAAGTGATAAGTGAAAAGTAGATGAATAGCTTTCACTTTTTGCTTATTACTTTTTACTCCTGCTTTGCAGGAAGATAGTATGGATCGTAAACAGTTACGAAATGATTTGCTAACGGTTTTTAACCTGGAAGAGTTTCAACTGCTGTGTCGGCGGTTGGGGATTGAATATGATCAGCTTCGCGGGAATACGCAGCGAGATAAGGCCGGGCTGTTGATTGGCACGATGGAGCGCAACGGCCGTTTGCCTGAGCTGGTGCAGGAGATGGTGCGCGAACGGCCGCATCTGGAAGAAGTGTATGGCGCTTACATTGCCATTGAAGCCGCCGAGCCGGAAGACCCGCTTAGCTGGCTAGATCGGCTGGCCCAGGGCGAAGGTCCGGCCATTGAAGAGTCGCCAACCATGCGCTGGAACACAGAAATTACCGAGGGTGAAGAAGATGAGTAAGCTTTTTATCATTTTGGGCGCTGCTTTCATGATGTTGGGCGTGGGGGCAGGCGCCTTTGGGGCGCACGGATTGAGCAGCTACTTTGAGCGGTTTCCTAATTTGGCAAGCATCTATGAAACGGCCGTGCGCTACCACATTTACCATGCCCTTGGCCTATTTGCCGCTGCCTGGCTGGCGGACAAGTTCCCCGTGGCTCTGACCGCATGGGCTGGCTATCTGTTTTTGGCGGGAATTGTTATCTTTTCAGGCAGCCTGTACCTGCTCGTCTTTACCCGGCAAAATTGGCTGGGAGCTATCACCCCCATCGGCGGTGTGGCCTTTATTGCCGGCTGGGGCTGTCTGTTTTTGGCCGCCTGGCGTTCATAGACCACTGGCGAACAGTCTTTGAAAATAGATAGCGACGCGTCAAACTTTACTCGCAAACTTGCACACCCTTAAAAAAGGAAAAAATAATGAGCAATCCCTACGGTGTCCCCGGCCTGTCCGTTCAGGAAGTGGCCCAAAAGCTTGGCAACGACGAAGAATTTATTTTGCTGGACGTGCGTGAAGCCCATGAGCTGCTCCGCGCCAATCTGGGTGACGACGTGCTGGCTGCCCCGCTAAGTCAGCTGGCTCAGCAGGGGCCAGAGGCGTTGCCAGATGTCGTTTTGGCCGATAAAGATGCCGAAATTGTGGTGATGTGCCATCATGGCAACCGCAGCGCCCAGGTTACCGCCTGGCTGCGCCAGCAGGGCTGGACCAACGTGTATAACATGGATGGCGGAATTGACGCTTACGCTATTGCTGTTGATTCGGCCGTTGGTCGATATTGACAGACTGTTCGTTTCCTCCCATTCTTCTGTATTGATGCTCACCACCCCCACACGGTAGTATGGTAAAATCACGCCATACACTTTTCCCACAGGCTGCTGGCCCACAGCAGTCTGAGCAAGTTCATGATTTGTAAAGGTATTCATGGCAGACTCCCTGAAAATTTATGAGGTTGGCCCGCGCGACGGATTGCAAAATGAAGCTAATCTCATTGATACGGAGCAGAAAAAAGCGCTGGTTTCGGGCCTGGTAACGGCTGGTTTGCACCATATTGAGCTCACCAGCTTTGTTCACCCCAAGGCCGTGCCTCAGATGGCCGATGCGGATGAGTTGATGGCCTATAGTCGCCAAAGCTGGCCGCAGCGAGATTTTGTGGGGCTGGTGTTTAATCAGCGTGGCTATGATCGCGCTTTGGCCGCTGGCTGCCGTTCGATGGCTTTTGGCGTGTCCGTAAGCGAGACGTTTAGCCAAAAGAACACGCGCATGTCATCCCAACGCGCTTATGAGATTACTTCTGAGCTTATGGCGCAGGCGCGCCGGGACCGCATCTGGACGCGCATTTACGTAATGACGGCCTGGGTTTGCCCGTTTGAAGGAAATACGCCACCGCACCGCACCGTTGCGCTGGCGGAGAAGCTGTGGCAGCTAGAGCCGGATGAACTGGCTATTGCCGACACGATTGGACATGCCAATCCACTGGACGTGGGGCGTTTAATGGAAGCTCTAGGCAGGCGGTTAGATATGAACAAGCTAGCCGTCCATCTGCATGATACACAGGCGATGGGGTTGGCGAATGCCACCACTGCTCTGCAAGCAGGGGTGCGCATCTTCGACAGCAGCGTGGGCGGGCTGGGCGGCTGCCCCTTTGCCCCCGGCGCGGCCGGTAACCTGGCTACAGAAGATCTGGTGTTCCTGGCTTATAAAATGGGGTTGGGTACTGGCGTCGATTTTGCCAGCTTGTGGAACGTTGTGTATCAGATTGAGGCTTTTGTGGGACGGCCGATTGGCGGACGGATTCGGCAATGGTGGGAAAGCCAGTGCGCGCAGGAGCCTGCGTTTACGTTTAGGTAGTGGATAAGTCGCTTGCACCTCAAACCTTGCTCGCTGCCTACTGCCAGGGCGTATTTCCAATGGCCCATGAAGACGGCCGTATCTACTGGTATGATCCTGATCCCAGAGCTATCATACCGTTGGATCGTTTTCATATTTCCCGCTCCCTTCGCAGGACAATTCGCCAGCGGCGCTTTGACATTCGGTTGAATACGGCGTTTACGGCCGTTATGCAAGCATGTGCCGCACCGGCACCAGGCCGGGAAGAGACCTGGATTAGCCAGGAGATCGTTCAGGCATATGCCCGGCTGCATCGCCTGGGGTTTGCCCACAGCGTGGAAGCGTGGCAGGACAATGCCCTGGTAGGGGGTTTGTATGGTGTCGCCATTGGCGGCTTTTTTGCCGGGGAGAGCATGTTTAGCATCGTACCAGACAGCAGCAAGGTGGCCCTGGCCTTTCTGGTGGCCCACCTCAATGAGCGAAAGTTTCGGCTGCTAGATACCCAGTTCATGACGGAGCATTTACGGAGCCTGGGCGCTGTCGAGATCCCGGCAGCAGCCTACAAAACATTGTTAGGGCAGGCGCTGCTGACGCCAGCAACTTTTTGAAGGACGACTGGGTGTAAGATTTCTGAATGTTGAAGCGATTGATCTGCGGATTTTTGGGAGGAGAAGATGACCCGGAATTTAGACCCCAACGATGTACGCTTGTTTAGCGGCCGTTCCAACAGGCCCTTAGCTAAAAAGATCAGCGAGCATCTGTCAATTCCCCTGGAAGAGACAAATTTTTCCAAGTTTAGCAACGATAACCTGTTCGTACAGCTGGGCGCCAGCGTGCGCGGGCGTATTGTGTATATCGTGCAGTCGATGACGCCGCCGGTAAGCGACCATTTAGTAGAGCTGCTGATGATGCTGGACATCGCCAAGAGTGCCGCCGCGCGAGAAATCCACGCCATCATTCCCTATTTTTCCTACGCCCGCTCCGATAAGAAAGATGCGCCGCGAATCTCTATTACAGCCCGGCTCATTGCTGATTTGCTGTGCACGTCTGGCGCGACGCATTTCATGACGATGACGCTGCATTCGCCGCAGGTGCACGGCTTTTTCAGCATTCCTGCGGACCCGCTGACGGCGCGCATGACGCTGGGACAGTATGTGCGGCAGCGCCAGTGGGACCCCAAAAGAGACGTAGTGGTTGCCCCAGACATGGGCCGGGCCAAACCGGCAGCCCGGTTTGCCAAGGATTTGGGCCTGCCGATTGCCTCTGCCGACAAAACGCGGGTGTCTGACACCGAAGTAAAGATTGGCGGGCTGTTACAGCGGCAGGTAGAGGGATTTGAGCACGCGCTGGTTTACGACGATGAAATAGCCACGGCCGGTTCTGTCATGGAGCTAAGCGAGGTGTTGGTGGAAAGCGGCATTAAGCGCATCACGTTGATCTGTACACACGGCCTGTTCTTGGGTCCGGCCGTTGAGCGCATTAAGTCGATTCCGCAAATTCAAGAGGTGATTACCACAGATACGGTGGAACGGCCGTCGGAGCGCCAGCCTCCTAATCTCACCGTTCTTTCAGTGGGCAACGTCTTTGCCGAAGCCATTCGCCAAAACTATACTCGCCGCTCCATTGGCGAGCTGTTTGAAGGAATAGAGACATGAAGTGCCGGAGTTGGTGACAGCTTTGAAAAATGAGGGAAAATTAGTGGCGTTGCTGCGCGATAGCAGACCAGAAAAATAACAGCATATGGAGAGAAATAATGAGCGAAGCTGACGAAGAAGATTTTGTAATGGCCTTCCAGGATTCCTGTGATAAGCCAGCGATATTGTTGATTCATGGTTTTCCGCTGAGCAGCCAGATGTGGGAGCCACAGCTGGATGATTTGGCTGATTATGTGCGGGTAATTGCCCCCGACCTGCGTGGGCATGGTGGTTCAGACAGCGTGGCTGGACCTTACAGCATCACGATGCTGGCGGATGATTGCGCCGACTTGTTGGGCTACCTGAATGTGTCCACCCCATTTGTCGTGTGCGGCCTGTCGATGGGCGGTTACATTGCCCTGGAGTTTTATCGACGCTATCCGGAGCATGTGGCCGGGTTGATTTTGGCCGCCACCCGGGCCGGAGCAGATTCCGCTGAGGGTAAGGCGAATCGTGACAAAGCCGCTGAGTTGGCAAAAAGTGAGGGTGCTACGGCCGTTTCTGCCGGAATGCTGCCTAAAATGCTGGCTTCCAAAAACTCTGAATCGTACGAAGACCTGGTAGATTTTGTACAGGATATTCTGAGCACTGTATCACTCAATGGTGTGGTTGGTGGGCTGGCCGCCATGCGCGACCGAATAGACTCCACGCCCATGCTAGGTGACATCAACGTGCCGGTGCTCATCATTCATGGGGCAGATGATCAGCTTATCCCCGTTTCTGAAGCAGACGCAATGCACAAAGCCATCCCCAATTCAGAACTGGTTGTCATCCCCGATGCAGGCCATCTGCCAAACCTGGAACAGCCAGATGCCTTCAATGATGCCGTTATTGACTTCCTGGAAGAGTTATTTCCAGAGGACGAGGACGAATAGCAAGCGTTTAGTGAGGCGTGAAACGTGATGTGTTAATTGCGCATCATGCTTCACGTCTCATTCGCAGGGCTGATCAAGGCCGACCAAAATCCAGCAATCCATCCCCTGTTCCAGCCAAGCCTGAGCATCGACCCATACGCCATCTACCAGTAAATCCCAGTGCAAATGATTGCCCGTCGATAATCCGGTGGTGCCTACCTCGCCAATTATCTGACCTGGCTCTACCTTATCCCCAGGCGCAATATTGACGCTGGACAGGTGGTAAAAGCCAGTGTAAATTCCCAGGCCGTGATCGATGATGACGGCGCCGCCCCGCACGTATAAAATTTCGGCCAGCACGACGGTGCCGCTGGCTGGGGCCATGACTGGCGTGCCGCCATAGGCGGCAAAATCGACGCCTTCATGGTAAGTGCGGTACGGGCCGCCGTTATAAGAGCGCCGCGCCCCAAAGCTTGAGCTTATTTCTAAATAGTTGCTGATGGGCAGTTGGAATGGAGCGTTCCACTGTGCTTCACCGCTGTTTGATTCCCACAGGGCAAACAGCCGCTCCCGCTCTTCTTCAATGGATTGCTGGTCTATTTGTGCGGCCGTTCCCGTTAGGGTGAGCTGTTGAAAATCCCAGGCTGCGGGGTCGCGGAACTGCCACGGCTGCTGCCAAAGCGGAGCGCCTTCTACCTGAATTTGCAGCATCGGCTGCTGGGTGCCAAAAAATGCTCCGGTCCCGCTGAGAGCGACCAGGAAGCGGCCGTTGCGAAACAAGTCCATCTGGTTATCGCCCAATACGGCCGTTACCTGCAAATCCGGCTGGCTCTGGGCGCGCAGCCCCACGGCCTGCCCCGGTATGCCTACCGCGTGCGACAGCTCCAATTGGCTAAGCCCAGGGGGCAGATCGCGCGGCGTGCTGGCTTCATCTGGTACCAGGGTGGCCTGGCGGAATACGGGGCGCAGTGGAGACGGATATCCATTGCGCATAGCCAACAGCCAGGGGGAAGTGCCGTGCTGAACGGCCGTTGCCAACAGGCTGCCCGTGGGGCGTGCGAGAATGCCAAACTGGGGAACGGCCGTTGCCGGTATCGTCAACTCCGTACCGATAGCGGGCTGGCGTCGGGGATTGATCCGTGGATTGAGTTCGTGGAGAGAGGCTTCATCAACCTGAAAGCGAATCGCCAGCGCCGCCCAGGTATCGCCGGGCTGCACCACAAGCGTTGTCTGGCTGGCGGTTTGAGCATCTACGTTAAGTGGCAAACACAATGCCAATAGGCATAAGCCAAGAAGCCGGGCAAAGTGGAAGATAGTCATTGGCCTGTCTTTGTCCTATTGGTAGATGATCAGCATTGGCTGTGGGCTTAGCGCCATCACCTCAGCGGGCGTCAGCACTGGATAATCGCCATCGGTGGGAAACAGCTTAAAGCCGCCAAACTCAAAGGCAGGTTCGTCGGCATAGGTTGTATAGTTGTAAATCTTGACCTGTGCCGGACCGACGCCATCGCCATCGATCACAACTTCTACATGAGGGAAATCTTCAATCAACGCCTTATCTGGCAGCATAGATGGCCTGAACTGGTGCAGGATAAGCACGCGATTCAGCCCAATTTCCGCGCCAATGGCGTTTAGGCGGGCCTGAATCTCATTAATTTGTGCAGCGTAGAGCTGTCCAATGTTTGCACCCGGTACCTGATAGGCATTCATGACAAATTCCGGATCGATAGCAAAGTGTACGTGCGGTTCGTATAGCAAGTGTTCCAGACGACCGAACTCCGATAACAGATCGGCTCGCCCAGGTTGAATGTCCAGAATAACGGCCGTTTCTAATTCCCTGGCCGCCGCCACCCATTCTTCAATTTGCTCTATGCCCACATGGTGACGGTACAAAGGGGGATGGGGATTTGCCACCGTTGTAATTAGATGAAACGTGGGCAAAATGGGTCGATCTGTGAATGGTTCGTAGGTGGCGACTGTAGACAGAAGCTGTTGGTGCATTTGCTCGCGGGGCCAGTCGCCTAAGATGCCCAGGCTGGGGCCAGTGGGGCTGCCGTAGAAGGCCACCAGCCGAAACTGGCTCAGGTAGCCTTGGGGCTGCGCTGCATTGAGCGCCAGATGAAAAGTGGGGGGCGCGGTGGCGGAGGGCGTTGCTGTGGGAGCAGGCGTGTGGGTGGGGGGAACGGCCGTTGCCAGCGGCGTAGCTGTAGCCCCACTTGCCGGGTTGGGCGGGAGCGGCGTTGGCGGCTGGGGCAGCAGGTCCAGGGTCGGGACCAGCGTGGGCAATGGGTCCGCAGCCAAAGGTAAATTTGCCATGAATTGTTTTGCGGCCGGGAATACAGTTTCGTCCTGAAATGACCACATCGCCAGGGCAAAAAGGCCAACCAGGCAGGCAACGCTACTTTTTTTCATGACGCTATTGTATCGTTGTAAACCACAAATGGTAAATTATGCCAGGCGGCTTAGAATTCAAAAGTCTTGTTTCTCCAGTGATGACAAAGTGCCGCGAAGACTTTTGAAATCTTCTTCATTAGAACGTCCCTAATTTAAGCTAAGGATCAGGTGGCGTGGGCCAAGGCGTAACTTCTGGCATTTCGGGAGTTGGTTCCAGGGGAATATGTTCTGCTGGTTCCGTGGGTATGGGGATGGCAGTGACGGCCGGGAAGGTCGGATCAACGTAATCTTCCCAGTTCTCTATGGGAACCCCTTCCAGGACACCGGGCGTGGCAGAGCCGGAACTGCCAGCAAGGTTATTTTGAGAAGGCAATAGCAGGGCCGCCATTATTATGCCGACGACAATGAGCAGAAGCGTGAGAATAATGGGCCAGCGCATGGCAGATTTGCCGAAAGATCGTTTGTTATTCATATCGTTATTCAGTCGTGATGGTGACGGCCGTTTGCGTAGAAACATCAAACACAGCCGACCAATAAGCATTTCCTCGGTAATTTGCGCGGATGGTGTGCGGCCCGGGAGGCACGGTCACAATGGCAAGGCCATTGGCATCTGTTTGGCCGCGGACGCCCGTATAGCGGCCAGAGTCGGTGAATACATAAATATGTACGCCATTTCGTGGCTGTCCACTACCGTCAACGGTGTAAACATTGAGCGCGCCTTCTGCGACGTCAATCGTGACCGTCTGCGTATTTAAACTGTCGATCACTGCGGACCAATACTCTGCTGAGCGATAGTTTGCCCGGAATTTGTAGCTGCCGTCTGGCAAATCTAGCGTTACGCGGCCTTGTGCATCTGTATTGCCACTAACGCCCACATACCTGTCATCAGCGTTAAAGGCAAAGACGCGCACGTCCGCGAGGCCGCCTGACTGGCTGCTGGTTACCACCACGTCAATGCCAGCTTGCTGTGTTTGAATGGAGGCCGAATCTTGCCCAGGCGTTTGCACCACATCCGACCAATACTCACTTCTGCGGTAATTAGCTCGGAATTTGTAGCTGCCATTTGGGAGATCAAATACAACGACGCCGCTGCTGTCGGTGTTGCCATAGACGCTGGTATAGCTCTCGTCACTGGTGAAGGCATACACGCGAACGTTCTCAATGCCGTTGTTCTGGGCATCCACCACGCGAACGGTAAACGGCCGTTCTCCGGTTTCTATCGTCGCGGAGCCTGCAGACGGCACTGTGGTAACTGCAGACCAGAACTCTTGTCTGCGGTAGTTGGCTCGGAATTTGTAGCTGCCGTTTGTCAGGTCGAAGATAACTTCGCCATTTGCGTCGCTTTGGGCATGAACGCCAATGTAGCGTTCTTCGTCGGTAAAGGCGTAAACGCGCACGCCCTCTACGCCATTGTGAGCTGCATCCACCACACGAACGGTAAACGGCCGTTGGCCTGTTTCTACAACCGCCAGCCAACTGCCTGGCCATTGGATAACCTCCGACCAAAAATGCTTGTCCTGATAGTTGGCGCGGAATTTGTAGCCGCCATCCGCCATATCCTCGAAGATAAGCTCACCTTCGCTGTTCGTGTTGCCGTATTTACCCTGATAGCGACCCGCTGCATTGAAGGCATAAACTCGAACGCCTTCAATTCCAGTGCCGTCAGCCGCCACAACGCGCACCACAATATGCTCTGGGGGCTCCTCGACACTTTCTTCGGAGGAAGACCAGTTAAGAACACGGCTAAAAACGTCGCCGATCTGAGGACCAAGCAAGACGAGTGTAATAATGGTGACCAGGGCAATCAGGGCAATCAGAAGCGCATATTCTACTTGACTCTGCCCTCTCTGTTGGTAGGGATTTGTTTGTTTCACAATGACAGCCTTTATGTTTAATCTTTAGCTGCCACTGTAACATGGTAGGGGGGTAAACTCAGTAGGAATTTCCAACTACTGCTTTATTTTGACTGTAGGTCTTTAGTCAGGGAGTTTAAACATTGAAGCGCATACACAGAAGATTGCGCAAATCGCCCAATGCGATGGTGAATAGGTGTTTCAGGCGTGGGTCTTATGCCTGCGCTGGACTAAACCAGACTGCCTTCTGCAACCTTTAAGTCTTCGCGTAGCTCTTCATAAAGTCGATACAGGTTGGCCCGATGAAGGTCAGAAACCAGCCCATTCAAAGGAATCCGTGATTTGCCACAGCTTTCAATGCCGATTTTGTCCAGAGACTCGACTGGCTGATTCTTGCGCAGAACTTTCGATACTTTCTCTTTGATCTTCGCCAGATAGTCCAAATCGTCCTGAACAACGGACTGAACCTCGCCTCGCAGGATCACTTCACCGTGTCCCTGCACAATCGTGTCTGGCTCCAGCGCCAATATTCTGTGCATTGAATCTACCAATGCCTTGAAGCTGCCATCAAAAATTGTGGGCACCGGCATAGAGTTATCTGAAGCAAACAAGATTTGATTGTTGGTCACATAAACGCCAATTAGATCCAGACTGTGCCCAGGCATGTGGTGCAGCTGCAAAGTTTTGCCTCCCAGGTAAAGGTTTAGAACACCTTCTTCAAAAACCAATTCTGGCAGAATAATTTGCACTTCCTCTAATTCTGGAATTTGGGCCTGGGCTTCAGCCAGCCCTTCACGGCCAATTGTGTCTAAAAGCCGCCGACAAAGGGTGTGGCTGACAATTTGGGCTTCGGGAAAGAGATAGGTACCTTGCGTGTGGTCTGCATGGTAATGGGTGTTGATGACATACCGAATCTTCAAGCCTTGCCGCTCTTCCAGAAACTCTTTGATTGCCTTTGTTTCTTCTGGGAAGTACAGCGTGTCAATTAAAATGACGCCATCTTTGGTTAAAATAGCTCCCGCTGTGACCTGGGCGTAAGACTGGCTTGTAAATACATAGATGTCGTCAGCAATTCGCTCACGGACCATAAAGCTGCTTGTCCTTCTGCTAACGAGAATCAGTTCAGGGACTGATTCGGGTCTGGATTGTGCTTAATGTTCGATAAAAAAACCCCTGATTCATCAAATTCATAAATCAAGGGCGCGTTTCTGAAGCCCCGCCATGCCGTGTGAGCCCCGTTGTTTGAACCTGCGTATGCAGGTGGGAGCCTTTTCCTGAGTCTCTGCCTGGCCGAACGACTTCCGCCGTGAGCTACTACATCCCCTCAGCGCATTAACGACCCCCATTTGTGAAGCGTTGGCTCAACACTGGCAAGCTCATCACGCACACAGCAGGGTTGAGGAGATACTAACACAGTCACTATGGGATGACAAGGTTGTGAGCGCCTTCACAAGGTAAAAGAACCGATTGTCACGTAAGCTGCTTTTGCTTCAGCCAACAAAGCACGATTGCTTGCCCTTAGCCTGTCATTGCAGAGGCAACCGTGCCGATGCAAACGGCCAGCAGTAGGACCAGCAGATAGACATTTGAGGACAAGAACAGCCGTTTGGCATTTTGAGACGTAGGGTCTTGTACTAACTTTACGTTACGCCAAACTAAATCTGTGGTGACCCAGATGACCGGCAAAAGATATACCCAGCCAAGAATGGGCAGCACCACAAGCAGCAGACCGCCTAAGCCTGTAGGCAGGGTATGGGACATGACCCACCAGGCCGCCTGCCGGGGCGTTGTGTGCACCGGCAGCATAGGCACATCTGAGCGGGCGTAATCGTCTTTGTAAAGCAGTGCCAGGCTCCAAAAATGAAACGGAGTCCAGAGAAAGAGAAGGAGGGACAGCACTAAAGCACCCGTATCATTCCATTGGCCCACGACTGCACTGCCGCTCAAAACGGCCGCACTGCCCGCAGCCCCGCCAATGACAATGTTGAGCAGCGTGCGCGGTTTTAGCCAGATCGTGTAGATGCCCACGTAAATGAGCGCTCCCAGCAGCAGAAAAAAGGTTAGCGGTGCATTAAAAGGCAGCACTGCCAGCGAAGGCAAAAGGATAAGCCCCAGGCCCACGTAAGGCACCCAGGCAGGTTTGGCAATTGCCCCGGTGACCAACGGCCGTTTCCGGGTTCGCGTCATATCGCCATCGCTGTCTCGTTCCCAATATTGGTTTAGCGCCGAGGCGCCTGCCGCGGCCATGCCGCCCGTTAGCCAGAGCAGCAGCAATTTATCCAGCCCTGGCCAGCCGCCTGCGGCCAAAAAGGCACCACCGGTGGCGGCCATCAACAGCAAAAAGACAATGCGCAGCTTAAACAAAACGACAATCAGCTGGAGGTGAGTGCGCCAGGAGGAAACAGCCGCTCCAGGTGGGCTGGCTGGTGAGCCAGGTACGGTCGATTGTTGTCTTGTATCAGTAAGTGACATTCGGTCTCCGAATGGGGTGTGCATTATAATGCCAGCCATGTGTAGCAAATGATATTGTAACAACATTCACAAGCCGGTACAAACCACTGAACTGCGATTTGCCTCTATAAGAAACGGCCGTTAAATTTAGGCTAATGATGAGACGAATAACGCGCCGTTTGTACGAGCCAGCCAGCACGTTGACGCACCTTTTAGGCGGATTAGCGTCCCTGCTGGGTACTGCGTGGCTGGTGTGGCTGGCCTGGGGTGAATGGCCCAAGGCATGGACGCTGCTGATCTATGGGCTTAGCATGACGACCATGTATGGTGCCAGCACCTTATTTCATGGCGTTAGGCCGCGTCCGCGCCTGCATTTTCGGCTGAATCGGCTGGATCACATGGCGATTTTTCTCATGATCGCTGGAACCTATACGCCGATCGTATACGCTTACTTTCCCCTTCATTGGCGCTGGCCAGTTTTGCTTTCCGTTTGGCTGGCGGCGCTGCTGGGTATGGTCTACAAGCTGTTCAGCCGCCGTATTCACGGCCTGCTCAACGCCTCCATTTATCTAATTGTCACCTGGGGCGGTGCGCTGCCCCTGCTCTTGGCTGGAAACGTCACCCACTGGCTGCCGCCCAATGGCCTGGTGCTGCTTTTTTTAGGTGGATTTATCTACACGGTTGGTTTTGTAGTGTACTATTTTGAGCGTCCCGACCCGTGGCCGCACTTGTTTGGCCATCACGAAATTTGGCATTTGTTTGTGTTAGGGGGTAGTCTCTGCCACTTTCTCTTTATGCTCAACTATGTGGCGTTGCCCGAGGGCTAATCTTCGTGGCTAACCGGCAATCTATGGCTTAAGGTGTTGAGGAAACGGCCGTCTTCGTCCACCGTGTACAATCCTACCACTACCATTTGCGGCGTGCGGTGGTCCGGCAGCGGAATTGAATAGTTGTCTTGGACCAGCTCGCCCGATTGCCAGCGGGAGGTGGGGTAGAAGCCAGCTACTGGATGAATGCGGTCGCCCTGGGCCATAATATCATCTGGTCCAAGAATCTGTTCCTTGTCACTAATATGTACAAATGTGCTGTAGTTTTGGGTAGAGGGCCGGACTGATTGCCAGAGAAGCGACACGAACAAATTCTCCTCCGCCGCCAACACGGCCGTTCCCGACACCAGCTGAATGTCGACCCCGATTGCGGCGGGTTGTTGGCTGATGGGAGCCAGCGTGGGGGACGGCCGCACAGCCACAAAATGTTGACCCTGGCTGCTGAGAGAAACGGCCGTGCCGTACTTGCTTGCCCACTGTTCCGGACCGATGACATAGAGCACGGTCTGATTTACGTAGATTGCTTCCGGCATCTCGTCTGGCAGTCCGCTTAGATCCGCGCGCAAGTCCAACAGCTGAATGTGAGCCAGTTCCCCCGTGACCAGCTTGCCATAGGCCAGGGGAAAGTAGCGAGGTCCCCAAATCTCGCCCACTACAGGCATTTCGCCCGGGAGGCTGCTTGCACCGGCAATAATCTTTTGTCCTGTACTGTCTTTTGTGTGGAAGAAGACGAAATCCTGATGCGTGCGGAAGTTATAAAGCGCCACTGCTACTGTTACCAGCAAACCCGCCAGCGGAAGCCAGCGCCGCCAAAGGCCTAAAGCTGTTAGGCCCACACCCCAGGCCGCAGCCAGCGTCAGGCTGGCTACCAAAATCATCATGTAAGAGCGAATGAGCAAGGCCTGGCTGACCGGGGCCAGCCAATAGCCAAAAAAGGCCAGCAGCAACACGCCAGCCAGACGGCGCGTTTTGTGATGAAGCAGTCCGGGCAAAAAGCCCAACAGGCCCATAATAAGACCAAGACCGCTCATTTCCTGTGCCAGGTAGCGCAAACGGCCGTCCAAAGCAGCGACTATTTCTGGCCAGGCAGTGGGGGGCGCCAGCCTGGCGCTGTATTCGCGGGCGAAAAAAGCATCGCTAAAGCCAGCCCAGGTGGTGGGAGAACGGCCGTAAACCCAGGGGGATCCTGCCCAGGCAACCAGCGGCAGATACAGGTAGATCAATAAGGAAGCCGCTGCCAGCAGAGCAGCCAAAGCCCAGCTGCGCCAGCCCAGCTGAAGCGCTGGCCAGGCAGCAAGCAGCAAAGCTGGCCCCAGGAAAATCAGCGTTCGGTGATGGCCGACAGCAAGCCCAAAGAGCAGGCCAAGCAGCAGCAGCTTACGCCAGGTAGGGGACTGCCCCAAGGCCAGTGCCAAAGCCAGCATGCCAAAGGCCAGCAGCAGGCCAAAGGAGTAGGCTTCGGCCACAACTGCGTATAGCCAGACCAGGATGCCAAAGGCGGGCAATAAGTAGGCAGCAGCAACGACCGTTCCCGGCGCAGATAGCTGTGCAAGCGGCCGTCCCAACAAGAAAAGCGCACCCAGAGCAAACAGCAATGACAGAACATTAGCAGCCACAACAGGGTAAAGCTTCAGGGGATCGAGCAGGCGGACGCCTACATTGGCCAGGAGGCTGAGAAGAGGATAGCCCGGCGCATGGGTGACGCCCCAGGTGTGCCCTGACCACAGGTGTCTGAGGCTGGGCGCTGGCGCTT
>JBHIWP010000080.1:0-17712 GCA_041987425.1 Promineifilaceae bacterium (SeqCode)
TATTAGTTTAAAAGGGTCTAAAACTAGATGGAATTCGTAATGTAATAATGAATTGCCCCTGCGACCACAATGAGTTTAGTTATGCTACTAAAGATGGAGTGGGAGGTAAAGCAACACACGCTAAATTTAATCCAGATCCACAACTAGCCGAAAAAACCAGAGTAGAATAGGGCAATAAGGGCTATCGTTTTACTTAGGCCGTTGATGCTGCTTGCTATTCGTTTCGCTCATCTTGCCCTCCTGCCCGCGGATCGTCGTCTAACGAATCCGCTGTATGTTCTTCGTATCTATAGATCGATACGGCCGTTTAGCTCAGGTTCCAGCGCCAAATCGCTCATCAAGGTTCGGGCCCACATCCGGCTGCCGCCACCAATGTAGGCAATCTTTAAGTTATCGGGATCCATCTTTCTACTCATTGTGTGATTTTCTCGCTTCGGCTGGCGGGCACATCTGGCTGCTAAACTTATAATGGCCTGACCCGACCGTCAGGAAAACCGCTTCGTCTGCTTCCCGTGTTTCATAAATGCCTTCTACCTGATCGATAGGTTGACCTTGTTCAGTGACGCTCACAGCCGAGCTGGCTGGCAGGCGGATGACGCCTTCGGTGTTGGGTGGAATGGTGACCGACAAATGAAGGATGTCTGCTTCAAGTGACCAGAGAGATTCGATACGGCCGTGTACTGAGTCTAGCGTGGCCCGGGCATAGGTGAGCCCGCCGCCCGGCTGGGGCTGGATGAAGATGCGCTTGTAGCCGGGTGCAGCCGTATCGACCTCAAGACCGGCCACAACCTGGTAAAGCCAGTCGCCAATTGCCCCATAGGCATAATGATTAAACGAATTCATGCTGGCATCCTGAAAGCTGCCGTCTGGGCGTATGCCGTCCCAGCGCTCCCAAATGGTGGTTGCCCCCTGCTTAACCGGGTACAGCCAGGAGGGGTACTCCTCCTGGTTGAGCAGCTTATAGGCAACATCTGTATAGCCAAACCGACTTAAGACGTGACACAAGTAGGGCGTGCCCACAAAACCAGTGGTCACGCGATATTCTCTGCGGCGAATTTCTGCGACCAACCGTTCTACCGCCAGCGGGCGCATGGACTCTGGCAGCAGATCAAAGTGAAGCGCCAGCACGTAGGCCGTGGGCGTATTGGAGCCGACACGGCCGTTTGGCGACACAAACTCGCCGTTAAAGGCGGCTTTTACGTTATCGGCTAACGCTGCATAACGGTTGGCGTCGCCACTTTTGCCCAAAGCGCGGGCGGCATTTGCCAGCAGTTGGGTGCTGTAGGCGAAAAAAGCCGTGGCCACCAGCTCGTTGTTGGTAACCGGCATTGGCCTTCGGGCATCTTCGCCACGATAGTCCAGCCAGTCGCCAAATTGATAATCATCTTGCCAGATGCAATCATCGCCAGCCCGGCTGCGCATGTATTCCACCCAGCCAACCATGCTGCTGTACTGTTCTGCCAGCAGGCGCGTGTCGCCGTAACAAAGGTAGATGGTCCAGGGACAAATTACGGCCGCATCGCTCCAGGCCGCTGCCCCGGCGCTGCTCAAACCCGCGCGGTTGATCTTAGCCAAGACGTCTGGCACCACAAATGGCACACGGCCGTCTGGCAGCTGGTCTACTGTTAAGTCCCGAAGCCACTTCGTAAAAAATGGGGCCACGTTCATATTAAAGCAGGCGGTGCGGATGAAGACCTGGGTGTCGCCGGTCCAGCCCAGGCGTTCGTCTCGCTGGGGGCAGTCAGTAGGCACGTCGACAAAGTTGCCTTTTTGCCCCCAGACGATGTTGTGCTGTAGCTGGTTAATGAGGGGATTGGAGCATTCAAACGTGCCGGTGGGCGGCATGTCTGAATGAATGACAATTCCGGTAAAATGATCGGGCGTTGGCTGGCCGGGGAAGTCTTCTACCGAAACATAGCGGAAGCCCTGGAAGGTGAAGTGTGGTTCATACACCTCATCGCTTTCAGGCTGGCCTTTTAGGGTATAGCGTGTCGTTTGTTCGGCCGTGCGCAGGTTTTCGGTGTAGAGATTGCCATCCTGATCTAAAACCTCAGCGTGGCGCAGGGTAATAGTGGTGCCCGCTGGGCCACGGGCGCGCATTCGCACCCAGCCCACCATATTCTGGCCAAAGTCCAGAATGAGCTCGCCTTTTGGCGAATGCAATATCTTTTGCGGCCGAATTTCTTCATGGGGGCGCATGAATGGCCCTGTTTGGGCAACTAAAATCTCATAAGGATGGTCAATTGAGCGTACGCCGTGCCATGCTTTGTCATCATAACCGGCCTGGTCCCACCCTGGTTTTTCTAGCCGGGCATCGTAACGCTCGCCCATGTAGAGGTCAGACATCTGGATGGGGCCACGCGCTGCTCGCCACGCTTCGTCGCTGCCAATGATTTGGGTACGGCCGTTCTCATAAGTAAGGTGCAGCTGCACCAGCAGAGCCAGCCGGTCGCCATATAAGTTGTGGTGTCCCCGATGGCCCATGTAGCCTCGATACCAGCCCTCGCCAAGCATAGCGCCCAGAACATTATCTCCCTGGCGCACCAGGGTTGTCACGTCGTACGTTTGGTATTGCAGCCGGTGTTCATAGCTGGTCCAGCCAGGGGTAAGGACAGCGTCTCCTACTCGCTGGCCGTTCAGCCGAAGTTCGTAAAGCCCCAGGCTGGTGGCGTAGATGCGTGCTGTAACAATGCCACTTTCTGCGTCAAAGGAGCGGCGCAGCAGGGGAGCTGGCTGTGGCCTGGTGGCATCTTCTTCCCAATCTGGGGTAATCCAGGTAGCCTGCCAATTGCTGTGATGCAGCAGGCCCATTTCCCAATAGGCAGCTTCACTCCAGGCCGAAACCGCATCATTTTCATCCCACACGCGCACCTGCCAGTAGCAACGCTGCCCAGGTTGTAGAGCCAGGCCGCTGTAGGGCACGTGCAGTGAATTAGCAGAGGCTACTTTGCCGGTATCCCATAGGGGAACGGTTGTTGCGTCTTGCAATTCATGGGGCGCGTTGGCTACCAGGATTTGATACGCGGTTTGGCGGGCGCCACGCTTTGTCGAGCAAACCTGCCAGCTCAGGCGCGGTTGTAGCACATCCAGGCCAATGGGATTGGTAAAATATTCGCAAGTAAGTTTTTCTGGTGTAAGCATATGTGATCTAGGCAGCATACATTGTAGAAACGATGCTGAATTTATTGCACAAAGGTATAGGCAAGCGGCGCGGGGCCACACGACCCCGCGCCGCAATTCAATGCGATTATTCTGTAAGTTATTTCACCGCCAGACGCTCAATCAATGCTTGTAGAGCCTCAGCGGCCTCATCAACGGTGCTCACGCCATAGGCTACCTGCTGGCCAATAAGCTCAAGCTCATTTACAAACTCCTGGTCGTTGGGCAGGTTCGGGTCTTGGGGAATTGTACGGTCGGCTACTGCGTCGTAAATTCTGTAAACCTCGGCATCAGTCTTGCTGGCCCCAACGGCCGTTGCCTGGCGCACAACGGGCGAAGAAGGAATGCCCCGATTGGTTTGAAGCACCGCCCCTGCTGCTGGTGAAGTGACGAAGAAGTTGACGAACAGTGCCGCTGCCTCTTTGTTCTCGCTGGCGTTGTTTATGCCCAAATATTGGCTCATCTGGATAACATAGGAATCTTCACCGCCCACAGGCAGCGTTGTCATGCCCAGCGTATCGGTCATAGCCGCCTGATACGCCGCCGCCTGGTTGCTCCAAATCAAGCCCATGGCCGCTTCGCCCGCTACAAGTGCCGAGCTGTCCGGCCCGTCTTCAGAGTAGGTGTAGGTGGTGTCTGCGTCGGGGATCAGCTCTTCGGCGCGCATGTCTGCCCACATTTGCAGCCAGGCTCTGGCGGAGTCAACTGTTGCGTAAGACGTGCCGCCATCCTCGGAAGTCCACAGGGGCGTGCCCTGCTGACGGTAAAAGTAGCTGAGATAGTTTGCCTGGTTTGTGCTGTTGTCCACGAACGGTGCCACGCCTTCGGGTAGGGCGGCCTTGAGCTCACGGCCGTATTCGACAAGCTCTTCCCAGCTCATATTGTCCTGCGGCAGTTCAACCCCTGCCGCTTCGATCATCGTTTTGTTGTAGGCCAGGACAAGCGTGTTCGTGCCCAGACTTACGGCATAGAGATTACCGTCAGCGGCCGTTGCGGGGATAAGGGCGCTCTGGTCAAACGTCTCCGGTGTATTGATCATGAGCTGCTGACCAAGATAGCCATTGAGCGGTTCAAGATATTGTTGGTAATCCGGCCAGTTGCCGCCAAACTGGATAATGTCAGGGGCGTCGCTGGCGGCCAGCTGGGTATCGATGATCTGGAAGTGGTCTGGCGTGCCACCGTTGGGTTCACCAGAGACCGTGATCTCCGGGTATGCCGCCTCGAACAGCTCAATGACCTGTAGGGTTCTGGCAGCGCGGTCATCGTTACCCCACCAGCCAATGCGGATTTCGGCAGGGCCGCCCGAATAGGCGGGCAGTCCGTCGGTGCGGACGGCTGGTTCCTCGACTACTGTCTCGGGCACCTCTTGTGCGGCTGCCACAGCGGCCTCCAGCTCTTCCTCAAGCGCAGCTATCTCCGCTTCCAGGTCGGTCATTGTCTCGCTGTCAGATGCATCTTCCAGCTGTGCCTGTAGCTCGGTAACCTGCGCCTGAAGGTCATTCACCACTTCACTGTCAGACGCATCTTCCAACTGCGCCTGTAGTTCGGCAACCTGCGCCTCCAGGTCTGTAACGGCCGTATCTGATCCAGCTGTCTCGGCGGAATTGCAAGAAACAACCAGCGCCATCAATAACGCTAAAAGCATGATCTTGAAAATTTTTCTCATCATTGAGTCCTCCAATTTCTATGTAGTTCAGGTTCTTAATTTTTTGAGCGGTTTCATGGAAAAACTGAACGTTGCTCGTCACCTTTGTATTCAAATCTTCTTGTTTTTAACGATGTGACTTATTTTCATTTCATACTCAACGCCTCCTCTTGCTTGGCCTAACCTTTTATGCCCGTAGTGGCAATGCCCTTTACAAAATATTTCTGCAGGGAAAAGAACAGGATGAATGGCGGGATCATAGACAGGGTGGACATTGCCAGCGCACCACCCCAGTTAGAGACGGCGCCAGCGTCACCGACAAACGTGCGGAGCGCTCTCGATACGCTGAAAATCTGCGGATTTGTGAGGTACAACAGGTGATTGAAGAAGTCATCCCAGGTCCAAAGGAAGGTAAATAGCGCCGTCGTTACCAGGGCTGGGGTTGCGAGCGGCACGATGATACGAAGGAAAACGCCGACCTTGCCGCACCCATCAATAATGGCTGCTTCTTCAAGCTCTTTCGGTAGGCTGCGTATGAACTGCACCAGCAAAAAGACGAAGAAAGCGTCCGTTGCCAGGAATTTGGGCACGATTATGGGAAGGAATGAGCCGACCCACCCAAAGGCGTTGAACAGAATGTATTGCGGCACAATGGTGACGTGACCTGGAAGCATAAGCGTTACCATCATCACGGCAAACCAGAATTTTCTGCCCACGAATTTGAGCCGGGCAAAGGCGTAAGCGGCCATTGTGCAGGCGATCAGGTTCCCAATGACGGCTCCAGCGCACATTAGCAGCGAGTTGAGGAAAAACTTGCCGAAGGTAACCCCCGCATAGCCTTTCCACCCGGTGATGTAGTTCACGAAGGTTACGGCTTTTGGTATGAGCCCTGGATCGCTAAAGATCATGTTGTTGGGCTTAAACGAGCTAACAATCATCCAGAGAATGGGATAGATCATCAGCAATCCCAGGACGATAATAAACAGATGTGTAAGACTGTGGCGTATAACTGTGTTAATTTTCATGTTATTCTCCCGTGCCGTAAGACACCCACCAGTCCGATGTTCTAAAGACAAGCGCCGTAAATAGCCCGATAATGAGTAGCAGGACCCAGGCCATCGCAGAGGCATAGCCCATTTCGTGGTATGTCCATCCCTGAAGGTAGAGGTGGAGAGTGTAGAATAGCGTGGAGTTGAGCACGCCCCCGCTGCCGCCGCCAATAATGTATGCCTGAGTAAACGCCTGGAAAGCATAGATTATCTGCATCACCAGATTAAATAGAATCACGGGCGATAATAAGGGGATGGTTATAGAGACAAACTGCTGGGGCTTGTTTGCGCCGTCAATGCTTGCCGCTTCATAATATTCCTCCGGAATTTGCTTTAGCCCGGCGAGAAATATGATCATCGACGACCCAAACTGCCATACTGACAGCAGCACAAGCGTCCACAGCGCATACTTAGGGTTAGTGATCCAGCCAGGAAGGTCAGTGAAGCCCATGGCCCCCAGAAGGATGTTCACCAGGCCATCTTTTTCGAAAAGCTTTCGCCAGAGCACGGCAATGGCTACGGAACCGCCCAGAAGGGTAGGGATGTAATACACCGAGCGGTAAAATGACACGCCGCGCAGTTTTTGGTTCATCAGCATCGCTACACCGAGCGCCACAATTAGCTTCAGCGGCACCGAAGCGAAAACGTAGGTAAACGTCACCGTAAGTGATTTCAGATAGTAGGGATCCGCCCGTATAATTTCACCCGATGAGGTGGAGAACTCAGACAGCCCAAACAGCGGCCCAAACATTTTCATGTAGTTGCCCAGTCCGATCCACTGTGTTGCATCGGGCTGCGTAAAGTCATAATTTGTAAAGCCCAGCCAGAGCGAATAGACCATGGGGTACAGCGTGAGCACGAAGAAGCCAAGAAGCCATGGCGCAAGGAACATGTAGGCCGTGCCGTTGCGCCTGAGGAACGTGGCAATATCGGTCCAGCTGCGCAGAAAGAAAGTTCGTTCCGCAAAAAATTTAGTTGTCGTTTTGCGTATGGTTTCTATGCGCTGCGCTCGCATCTTTGGGTTTTCTGCACCTGTTGGAGGCATAGTTATCACCTATTGTTGAAACGGCCGAATCACTCTCCGCCTTCTATCGCAATGCCTGTGGATGGTTTGTCAAACGTGTGGAAGTTCTGTATCATAAAAAAAGGTGAGCAAACACCCTTGTTTGCACAAGCAACAAGTAATGTTCCGCATTTACGCTTACCGTTAAGGAGATACCGCTGTCGGCAAACATTATCGGTATCTCCTTTCCTTTTAATTTTGTCTTTCTACCGTTTTTTTATGATATCTTCCCGGTAAAATTCCCTCATTTTTGCCTTCCTCAACAACTTTTTCTGTGGTGCCATCCCGCTACTTAGGCGGGTGCTGGCCCCGTAGATTCGCGAAGGATCAATCGCGCCGAGATCTTGACCTTCTGGCGTGGCAGATCGCGGTCTTGCAGGCGCGCCAGCAGCAGTCGAATTGCTTCGCGCCCCATTTGCTCTCCATTTTTGGAGGCCGTGCTTAGCCGAGGCTCCAGGTACTTAGCCAGCGGAATATCGTCATGACCGAATAAGGAAATGTCTTGCGGCACTCTCAGGTTTAAATCTCTGATTGCCCGCAAGGCACCAATTGCCAGCAAATCGTTTATCGCCAGTAAGGCCGTCGGTGGCGAGGGCTGCTTTAGGAGTTGCAGCGTGGCGTTATAGCTGTCTTCAATAGTTGGGCCACATTCCACAACCAGGCTGGGATCAATTGGCAAACCGGCTGCTTGCAAGCTTTCCTGATAGGCAAACAAGCGATCATTTCCTAGTTTGGGAATCGCAATGCCGTAAATTAAACCAATCCGGCGATGCTGCAAAGACAGCAGGTGCGTCATGATCTCTAGCGTCGTGTCCCGATAATCAGAAATGACCCGGTCAATATCAAAGCTAATATCACTGTGGTCAGCCATGATGCCCACAATAGGCACGCGCCGTTTTAGGAGGGAGGCGAGCGTTTGCTTGGCTTCTTTAGAGTGGTAAATGAAGCTCGGCACCATCACCAGGCCATCTATGCGCCGCTGTGACAGGTTTTTGAAGATATCTTCGGCATATTTGTTTTCTGGGGGGATGCTGGAGAGAAGCATGTGGTACCCGGCAGCATAGGCTTCTTGCTCTACGCCATCAGCTACTTCCCAGAAGTGAGGATTGTGAATATCTGGGATGATGAGGCCGATTGTTTTTGTGCTGCCGGAGCGCAAAGCCTGCGCGCGAGCATCGGGTACGTACTCTAGCTCTGCTATGGCATCTAGTACCCGCTGGCGGGTCTCTTCAGAAATGGGCACTCGGCCACCCGTTTGGTTATTGATGACAAACGAAACGGTGGTTCTTGAAACCCCGGCCAGCCGGGCTACGTCTACTTGGGTTGGTCGTTTCATGCGCAGTAAAGTGGTGCTGTGGGCAGGATGCAATTGTCAAAGGTTAGCTTGAGCTAAGTTGAACGTGTTACCTGTAACGTACAACCTAACACGTGTTAGTTGATTCGCAAAATGATAACACGGGCTAGCCCGCCCGTCAAGACATTTGTATAGAATGCAAATTATCTAGATTAAAGGGGAAAGTGGGGCGCTCTATTTAAGGGAGTTGGGGCAGCCTTTATGATTTAAGATGCAAACGGCCGTTTCTCTCCTCAATCTCCACAAAGGTTGCCCGCTCATCTGGTGTTTTGTTCGGCGTGTGGAAGGTGAGCATTAGCTGTCCTGCAAACGTCTCAAAAATCATGCCGTGCCCCCCGTCTTCTGCCCAAATTGGCTCAGGGTCCTGCTGCCAGGGCCCAAGAATGTGCCCGGTTTCTGATCGGCACACACCCATCGCGTAGCCCTTAGCGCCGAGGCTGGACCAAAGCATCAGCAATGTTCCGTCTTTTAGCCGGTGCAGGAATGGCCCATCCGTAACGTAGGTTGGAAAGTGATACTTTGCGCCTTGTTCTGGCCAGCCAGATTCTTTTACCCAGGCTGCTTCGGAAGCGTTGAAGAGGAAGTACGGCCGTTCCACCGCTGTCTTTAAATCCGAGGACAGTCTCATTGCGCAAATTGAGCCATTGTGAATTTGCACCCATTCATGGCAAAACACAAGCCAGGGGTCGCCATTTTCATCGACGTGGAGCGTTCCATCGAGGCACTGCCAGTTTGGTGGCGTAATGGGCGCATCCGTGAGGGGTTGATAGGGGCCATAAACATCTTGCGCAGCCAAAATGTGGGTGGCACGGTAACGTCCTTCCGCCTTGAACGTGGCAAACATGTAGAACTGCCCGTTAAAGCGGTGGACCTCTGGCGCCCAAAAGTTCTCTTTGCCCCAAAAATGGTCGGATGGCCTAAAGGCCGGTAATGGCCCCTCCCAATTCTGTAGATCGCCGCTTTTGTAACAATCAAATCCCTGCCCAGGACCACGCCAGCAGTTTTTGTCGGTCGTTCCAAACAGGTAGTAGATTTTTTTCTGATGATCTGTGTAGATGAAAGGATCGCGAATTTGAATATCAGATGTTTTCATGAAGATGATTCTTTTCAGGCAAAGTTGTTAATGACGGTGATGCCCAGGCCGGGAAACTGATCCATCTGGGGCAGGGCAGTGGCGGCTTTTTCCAGGCTGATGGTCCGGCCAATCAGTTTTTGTGGCTGGAGCTTGCCCGCTTCGATCATGCGCAGCAGGGCGGGGTAATTGTGTGCCTGCATGCCGTGGCTGCCATAAATTTCCAGTTCATAGGCCACTACTTTGCTCATGGGGATAGCAGGGTTGCGGTGCTCGCCCAGCATCAGGCCAACCTGCACATGCTTGCCTCGCTTGCGCAGATTTGAAATCGAGTTGTAGCAGGTAATGGGGCTGCCCAGGGCGTCAATCGACATATGGGCGCCGCCGCTGGTGATGATTTTGACCGCTTTCACAACATTATCTGTTTGAGCCGCATTTACTTTGGCAACGGCTCCCAGCTCACAGGCAAGATCTAGCTTGTCATCGGCGATATCTATGGCCACGACATTTGCCCCGAGAGCGTTGGCGATCATGATGGCAGAAAGGCCCACACCGCCGCAGCCGTGCACCGCCACCCACTGCCCGGCGCTCACTTTGCCCTGGTCTACAATGGCCCGAAATGAGGTAACGAAACGACAGCCAAGGGAAGCGGCCGTTTCAAAATCGATTGACTCTGGCAGGCGCACCAAATTCACGTCGGCGTATTGCACAGCCACATATTCGGCAAATGAGCCCCAATGGGAGAAGCCGGGTTGAAACTGCCGGTCGCAAACCTGGTGATGACCGGCAAGGCACTGCATGCAGCTGCCGCAGCCACAAACAAACGGCAGCGTTACCCGGTCGCCAACCTTCCAGTTGCGCACATCCTTGCCCACGGCCGAAATCACGCCCGCCAATTCATGGCCGGGTACGTGGGGCATGATGATGTCCACATCATGCCCCATCCAGCCATGCCAGTCGCTGCGGCACAGTCCAGTAGCCTTCACCTCAATGACCACGCCATCGGGGCTGGGCGTGGGGTCAGGCACGGTCTGGATGGTGATGGGTTGGCGATATTCTTCAAAAACGGCCGCTTTCATATGAAACTCCTCTCGCATGGGACGCTAGATTGCCAAACTGGGCAAAATGACGATAGATTATTATTCGTGACAAGATTTTACTACCCAATTGCTGATACTGCGAGATAAAGTGTGCGCCCGCGATGAGGGCTGTTGCCTATGTGGATTGGCCCGATTGGCTGCCACGGGCCTATAAAAATTACCCAATTAACCAGTCCGCGAGTAAACTAAAGGCATGAACCCTCAGGAACGAATTGCCCAATTGCGTGATGAAGTTAACTATCATTTATACCGCTATCATGTGCTGGATAGCCCGGTGATTAGCGACGCTGAATACGATGCGCTTTACCATGAGCTGCTGGCTTTGGAGCAGGAAAACCCAGAGTTAGTAACGTCCGACTCGCCAACGCAGCGGGCTGGGGCTGAACCACTCGGCGCTTTCCAAAAAGTTCGCCATCCATCCCCAATTTTGAGCCTGTCTAACGCCTTTAACGTTGAAGATTTGTACGCCTGGCGGCAGCGGATTGGTCGGCATTTGCCGGACCCAGACGTGAAGCTTGATTACGTAGCGGAGCCAAAGCTAGACGGGCTGACGGTGGTGCTGACGTATGAAAACGGTCGTTTCACCCAGGGCGCAACGCGTGGCAACGGCCAGGTTGGCGAGGATATAACCCAGAATTTGCGGACCATTACGGCCGTTCCCCAGCGCATTCCCGTGAACCCCAACAGCGAGCTGCCTGCACCGCCTTACCTCGTGGTGCGCGGCGAAGTATTCTTCCCCCTCGATAAATTTGAGCAGTTCAACGCGCGCCAGCAGGCCGAAGAAAAACAGGTGTACATGAATCCGCGCAACGCCGCTTCTGGCTCGCTGCGTCAGCTCGATCCGAAAATTACCGCAGGACGGCCGTTAACGCTCTTCTGCTATGATCTGGTCGCCTGGGAAGGCGTTGACGTGCCAGATAAGCAGTGGGAAAGGCTGGACTATCTGCGCCAGCTTGGCTTCCCAGTTTCTTCGGATAGCCAATTTTGTGCCACAATAGATGAAGTGGCTGCCGTTTATGAAACCTGGGCAGAAAAGCGTAACCAGATCAATTACGAAGTGGATGGCGTGGTGGTGAAGATAAATGATCGGCCGTTGGCCGACAGCCTGGGATTTGTGGGCAAAGATCCGCGCGGCGCGGTCGCTATGAAGTTCCCGGCCCAGGAGAAAACAACCAAACTGCTTGGCGTTCAGGTGAACGTGGGGCGGACCGGCATTTTGGCGCCAAACGCCTTGCTGGAGCCGGTGGAAATTGGGGGCGTAGTGGTGCGCAACGCCACGCTGCACAATTACGATGAAATTTCCCGGAAGGATATCCGCATCGGCGACACGGTGATTGTGAAAAGGGCGGGGGACGTCATTCCCTACATTGTGGGTCCGGTGGTTGACCTGCGTGATGGTTCAGAACAGATCATTGAGCCACCGTCCCATTGCCCGGTTTGTGGCGAACCGGCGCTGCGCGTCCCGGGCGAGGTCGCTATCTACTGCGACAACCCCAGCTGCCCGGAGCAGCTCGTTCGCCGGATCGAGTACTTTGTTAGCCGTGGGGCAATGGATATCGACGGGTTTGGCAGCAGAACGGGCGCGCTCTTGGCAGAGCTGGGGCTGGTACGAGATCTGGCCGACATTTACTTTCTGGAGCGCGACGCACTGCTGGCCCTGGAAGGGTTCAAGGACAAAAAGGTGGACAATCTGCTAAATGGTTTGGAAGCCAGCAAAAATCAGCCGCCAACGCGCTTTCTTACGGCGTTGGGGATACGTTTTGTGGGGAGCGTGGTGGCCTCGCTGCTCATCAGCGAATTTGGCTCGATTGATGCCCTGGCAGCGGCGAGTCAAGAGCGTTTGGAAGAGATTGAGGGAATTGGCCCGGGAACGGCCGTGTCCGTCACCACCTGGTTTGCTGATGATCGCCACCGCGCCCTGCTGGAAAAATTTCGGCAGGCGGGGCTTAAATTCGACGTAGAACGGCCGCAGCAAGAGTCCTCTGGCAGCACTGTTCTGGAAGGACTTACCTTTGTCATTACTGGCACCTTGCCCTCCATGTCCCGCGATGAAGCTAAAGCGTTAATTGAATCGCATGGTGGCAAAGTCACGGGCTCAGTAAGTAAAAACACAAATTATTTACTCGCGGGGGAAAAGGCGGGTAGCAAACTGGCCAAGGCCGAAGCCCTTGGCGTTCCCATTATTGGCGAATCTGAACTATTGGGCATGACATGACAAATTAATTTGATATGATTACTGCCAACTTTGTTACCAATACCGTAACCGAGAGGTACCCCACATGACAATACTTCGAAAATATGTTGCACTCAGCGATGCCTTTACTGAATGGCTTGGCAGCCTTCCCGTCTATATTGTGCTTATTACCGTGCTTATCGGGTTTCTCAATGTGGTACTACGCTATACCGGGCAGGTAACGGGCACTAAGCTCACAAACAATGTTGTCATTGAGTTGCAGTGGTACCTCTACACCCTCATTTTTCTGCTGGGTTTCTCCTATATTTTGAAAAACCAGGTAAACGTTCGCGTCGATTTTTGGTTTGCTGAGCAGCCGCCAAAGGTTAAAGCGGCAATTGATCTTATCGGTCACTTTATTGCGCTCATTCCCTTTTGTATTCTTGCCCTTTACATTACCTGGGAACCGATCAAAACTTCGTGGGGCATTTTGCCCAATGGCAATTGGTGCTTTGAAAACGAGTCCACTACCAGTCTTGACCGCGTTACTTACTTTGCGGATTTTCTAGATCTATCGGGACGTTATTGTGGCGAGATATCCCCAGATCCAAATGGATTAAACAGGGCGCCTATAAAGTCGGTTATTTACCTGGCTTTCCTCTTTTTACTGCTTCAGGCCATTGCTGAAGTAATCAAGCTGATCAGTGTCCTCACAAACAGGCAGGAAGCGTTTGGCTTAAAGCGGCCTGAAACTGAGGCACCCATTCGCATCGAATAAAAGCAACCTTTTCTTTCATCCAACACGGAGCAAGCAAGGAGAAACTGAATGGCATTAGAATGGCTAGCCCTGGCATCACTGTTTTTATTCCCCATTTTATGGCGCAGAGGATTCACCGCATTGCGCGCTTACAATATTACAGCGCTAGCATTTGGCATTGTGGGTGTTCTTATTGCTCTAACCCAAGATCCTCGCTGGTATGCCATTGTGATGTTTGATTTTTTCCTGACCCTGATCTTGAGTGGCTATCCGGTCGCATTTTCCTTCGCTGGTACGGGTATTTTGTTCGGCGCCATTGGTATCGCCACGGGCCTGTTTCCTTTTGATCGCCTGATTTTGCTGCAAAATCGCTGGTTTGGCTCCATGTCTGATTTTACGCTGTTGGCCATTCCATTTTTTGTATTTATGGGGGCAATTTTTGAAAAATCGGGGCTGGCAGAGGAGCTTCTAACAACCATCGGCATATTGCTGGGGCCTGTGCGGGGCGGTGTGGCCCTGGCAGTTGTTATTGTGGGCACGCTTTTGGCGGCTGCGACTGGTGTTGTTGCTGCTACCGTCATCGTGATGGGCATTTTGTCCTTGCCCATTATGGTGCGCTATGGTTATGAGCACAAGCTGGCAACGGGCATCATCATCTCTACCGGTACTTTGGCCCAGCTTTTGCCTCCCAGCCTGGTGCTGGTGGTGCTAAGCGATCAGGTGGGCGTTTCGGTAGGAGACCTGTTTTTAGGGGCGCTCATTCCTGGGCTTATTCTGGCCGGACTGTACGCGCTTTATGTGATTTATGTGGCTTTTGTGCGGCCAGAAGATGCTCCTGCTTTGCCGCCGGAGGCGCGCACCATTCAGGGGTGGGCTTTAGCCCGAAAGTCTTTAATTTCTGTGGTGCCGCCGCTGTTTTTAATATTTCTGGTCTTAGGCAGCATTTTTACGGGGCGGGCTACTCCCACAGAGTCGGGCGCTGTGGGTGCGGCTGGAGCCATTCTGCTGGCGATTTTGAACAAGAATATGAGCTGGGAGGTGCTGAAGACCGCAGGCAGGCAAACGGCCAACATCACGGCGCTGGTATTGATGATTTTGTTTTGCTCAACGTTTTTTGGCTTGATTTTTGATCAATTGGGTGGCCAGCGGTTTGCCAAAGAGCTTTTGACTTCTCTACCGGGTGGATTTTGGGGCTTTATTGTTGTCGCTAATATTGCGGTGTTCCTATTGGGCATCAACTTAGAGTTCCTGGAAATCAGCTTTATTGTGATGCCTATATTTATTCCAGCGGCCATTGCCCTCGGCGTTGATCTGGTCTGGTTCAGCGTCATGATGGCTATAAATCTGAATATGGCTTTCATTTCACCACCGGTTGGCTTTTCACTGTTTTATTTGCAAAGCGTGAAGCCAGATGAAGTGCAAACGTCCGACATTCACAAGGGGGCCATACCCTTTATGGTCTTACAGGGGATAGGGCTGTTAATTGTGATGTTTGTGCCGTCAACGGTGACCTGGCTAGTAGAGCTGGGAGGCTAAAACACGCATTAAAACGCATTGATAGGAGGAAAGTCTACAATAATCACTGAGGTTGTCATAGTCCATATATGACATACCGCGACAATCATGTGACATTTGCAACTACCTGGAAAACTTACGGGTCACTATTATTTTGCTATAACAAATTAAATGGTGACTTTCAGTCACGTAAGTATTCAGGAGTCTAAAATGAAAAATGTACGACTTTTTCCTAAATTAGTGGTTATTATTGGTGTCTTGCTGGCGCTTTCAGGTTTGGCTACGGTAGGTGCTGGCATATACATCAACTCGTTTGTGGGGCAGCAGCTGGCTGAGCAAAACATTACCACACCTGATGATGCTACAATCCCAGGTGCTCAAGTGAACAGCATCGCCACCGCGCTGAGCATGGCAGACATTATTGATGAACATGCCGATGCGCGCTCCAACGGCTTGAGCTATGCAGAAATGGGCCGCTTTGCTGTAGCCAGTGGTGATCCTGTAGGCACCAGCAACCCGGATGAGGCTTTGAAAGACGAGAACGGTAATCCCGTTGCGAACCGGGCCCGGGACACGCAACTGACTGCAGCCGGTCTTGTCACCGCATTGAGCCTGTCGGCCATGGCAATTGGTCTTTCGTACGGGGCTATGGCACTGGGTGCAGGCTTCACCTTGCTCGGTCTCGTAGTCGCTGGCTTTGGCTACGCGCTGTTGGGTCTGATTACCCCGGCAGTTGCCGAAAGGTATGGGCTCCGTCCCGTTACTCAGAATTGATAAATGGCTTTTGGAGTAGGGGAGGGGGTTACCGGCGCTGAGAGCCCCTTAGAATGCTAAATAAAAAGGATGGGCAAAAAACTCTGCCCATCCTTTTTTTATTGCCTGTCAACAGCCTAAAAGTTAAGCGTTGCTACCAATATAGTTCAGGTAGGCCAGTTCGTTAAAACCGTGCCATTCATTGATCTTCTGCCGGAATTCATTCCACGGGGTGAAGATTGCGGCGAAGTCACTGTCTTGCTGAATGAGCTCATCGTAGAGAGAGAAGGATGCGTCGCGGGCGGCATCGAGAACCTCTTTGGAGAACGGCCGTAATTCAACATCTGCCTCTGACCGAATCAATGCCAATGCCTCGATGTTCTTGGCATCGTAGCGCGCCAGCATGCCCATATTTGCTTCTACAGCGGACGCTTGAATTGCTGCCTTATACTCTTCTGGCAAAGCGTTATATTCATCCAGATTAATCTGAACTTCCAGGGACGGTCCCGGTTCCCACCAGCCAGGATAATAGTAATACTTTGTGACCGTGTGGAAGCCTAATTTGTAGTCATCGTAAGGGCCTACCCATTCGGTAGCATCAATTGCGCCTGTTTGCAGCGCCTGGAAAATTTCGCCTCCAGGGATAACCTGCACAGTTGACCCCAGGCGATCATAAACTTGCCCGCCCAGACCAGGGATACGCATCTTCAGGCCGACAAAGTCCTCAGGCGTATTGATCTCTTTGTTGTACCAACCACCCATTTGAGCGCCGGTGTTACCTGCTGGAAACTGGATCACGTTGAAGCGCTCTGCATAAAATTCTTGCATCAATTGGAGGCCGCCTGCTTCATACAACCAGGCGTTCTGCTGCCGGGCAGTAAGGCCAAAAGGTAACGCCGTGCCGAATGCCGTTGCCGGGCTCTTGCCGGTGTAATAATAGGAAGCGGTGTGACCCACTTGAAGCGCGCCAGACTCTACAACGTTGAGCACTTCGGTGCCGCCAGCTAGCTCACCAGCCGCACGAGGCACAATGTTGAATTTGCCGCCTGTAATTTCTCTTAGCCGGTTAGCAAAAATTTCGGCGCCGCCAAAGATTGTGTCCAGAGACAGGGGCCAGCTTGTTGCCATTTCCCAGGTGATTTCGGGAAAACCGTTCTCTTGGGCGATAACTTCCTGAACTTCCTGGGCCGTTTCTTGAGCTTGTTCTACAACTTCTGGGACTTCTTCGGATTGGCATCCAGCTAAGCCAACCAGCGCTGCACCAGCAGCCCCTTTTGCGGCCAGACCTAAAAATTCTCTGCGCTCCATTCCTTCCTCCTTACTTTGTATGAAAAAATGAGACGAATAGTAGTAAGAAAAATTGTATAGTAAGATAGGATCAACGCCAAAAAATGGTTGAGTGAAATTGCTTGCTTAAAATAAACGGAGCGCTAACTATGTCTAAAAATCTATATCCTTTGTTATTCGAGCCTGTGCTAAAGGATTATATTTGGGGAGGGCGAAATCTAGAGAAACTGGGTCGTGAGCTGCCGCCAGAGGGTGTCATTGCAGAAAGCTGGGAGATTGCTGCCCATGAAGATGGCACGACGCGCGTGGCGAACGGCCGTTTCCAGGGCAAACTGCTAACCGAGCTGCTAGATGAGCTAGGGCTGGATCTAATTGGGAGGAATTCCGCCTGGGCCCTGGAGCGTGGCAAGTTCCCACTCCTGATCAAATTGCTGGATGCCAATCGGCCGTTGTCGGTGCAGGTGCATCCAAAGGACGACTACGCCCTGGAAAATGAAGGCAATGAACTGGGCAAGACAGAAATGTGGGTAGTGCTCCATGCCGATCCAGACGCAGAAGTTATTCTTGGCGTTTCTCAGGCTGTTGCCAAAGATGATTTTCGCGTAGCCATCGAGAAGAGCAACCTCGAAACACATCTAAATAAAATAAAGGTAAAGTCAAATGAAATGTAATCGAAATATGTCATCAGCAACTTATCATCCACATTTTGACGTTCCACCAACTTTTTGATTCCCACCCACTTTCTGACTTATACCCATTCACAACAAAATACTTTAAACACTATG
>JBHIWP010000081.1:0-17621 GCA_041987425.1 Promineifilaceae bacterium (SeqCode)
ACGGCCGTTAGCCACGGTGCCCAACTGCGCTGCTCCTCAGGGATGAAGAGATCAAGAATCATGAGCAAAACACCCCAGCCTGCCACGATCAAAACAGGGGCAAAAATTGGTAAATATAATGTTGGAATTTGAAACTCCATAGCTTAAGAAGACCCTTCCTGAGATAATTTGAGCAGCCTGAAAAGCGTCTGTATCAGGCTGTAACAATTTTCACGATCATACCACATTTACCTGAGAAAACTACTGAAAATTGATGGCGAAACGAGAAGACGGCCGTTTACTACTATCCCATTTCTCAGTTGCATTTTCAAATTAACCTTCCATAATCAGAAGCCAATGAATCAACAGCGAAAAATATTTATGATGTGGCTTAAGCGCGATGCTGCCGTCTTTTTTCTATATCTTATTCTGACTATTGGCTTCACCTGGCCATTGACAGCAAATCTAGGAGATAACTGGCTAGCAACTCGTGATAGCGACACATATGTAAAGCTTTGGGATCAGTGGTGGCTACAGCGCAGTTTTGACACAGCCCAATCGTTTCGCTACACGAGCGATTTGTTCCACCCTGTTGGACTAGATTTAACTTATCACAGCATTAGCTGGCTTGTAGCGCCAGTTGGCTGGTTACTTACACCGCTGTTGGGACAGATCGATGCTTACAATATGACAATTCTGTGGTCAATTTTCTCCACTGCTTATGCTGCCTACCTGCTCATTCAATATTTACTGATTAACCGAGCTGCTGCATTTGTCGGCGGTATCATTTACAGCTTTGCGCCGCATCACATTGCCCACGCGGGCGGCCATCCCGATCTAGTACACCTGGCACCGATACCCGTGGCCGCACTCCTGCTGCTCTATACAATGCGTAAAGGCCATTCCTACTGGTACATTTTAGTCACGGCCATTATTATTGCTGCCGCCGCTTATACCAGTTTGTATATCATGGTGTTTGCGCTGCTCACGCTAGGTCCACTCTTTCTGTTTGTGGCGCTTGAGGAGCGGCGATGGCGGACTCGTTTGTTCTGGCAAAAGGCTTTGTGGATTGGCGGAATTACGGCCGTTTTGCTGCTCATACGCCTCTGGCCTATCTTCACCAACCCACAAACGCTAGGTGAAATGATTGAAGCCAAATACGTGGCCGAAGCCAGCCAAACCGACCCCCTGGCCCTTGTCACGCCCTCTCACTTTAATCCCATCTTTGCCCCGCTGGTTGAACCCATCAGCAGCAACTTTGCCTTTAACAATAAATGGCCCGCCTACCTGGGGCTAACTTCGTTACTGTTGTTGCTGGCTGCTCTGGGTAGAAGACAAAAATGGCGAGAAGTAGCGCTTTGGTTCAGCACTGGCGTTATGTTTCTGGTACTTGCCATGGGCCCTACCCTACGATTTAATGGCGTACTGTACGAAGAAGTTGTTTTACCGGCCAGCTATCTGGCCTGGTTTCCACCTATTCGCGCGGTGGGCCGTCCGGACTTTTTTGTGTTGGGCCTCCTGCTGCCGGTGGGCGTTTTGGCTGCTTACGGCTTTGACTTTTTCTGGCAACATGCGGCCAAACCAACCCGGCATTGGCTTTGGCAAGCGGGGTTACTAATCATCGTTCCCCTGCTTGTATTTGAGCTTTGGAATGGCCCATTTAAAGGGCATGTTGTAGAAATTCATCCCTTCTACCTGGAGCTAGCGCAGCAGCCCGAGCAGTTTGCTCTTATTGAGCTTCCGCTAGGCCGACAACCCTCTAAATCGTACTTGCTGTACCAGATCTTTCACCAAAAACCTATTGTGGAAGGGTTAAGCGCCCGCACGCCAAATGAAGCCTATCGCTACATAGAAGCAAATCCGCTACTGCACCATTGGCGCCACGAAATTTGGTTAAATTGCGAGGAAATGGGAGAAGAATTGGATACGGCCGTTACCCAACTTATTGACGACAACTTCCGCTACGTAATTTTGCAAAACCACCGTGAACCAGATCACGTCCTGCCCTACTTTTTGCAGGATGAGCCAGTTGTGCAAGATGCGCAGCTAACCGTCTACGACTTACGGGACATTCAGCAACGGCCGTTTTGCCCCTAACTATTCCGCCCGGCGCAGCCAAACGCGGCTGCTGTGGAAGGTGCTTTGCCCGGCCATGTCGCCCAGCGCATCTGAAGTGAGCCAGTTAACGTTACGACCGTCGTCCCACTTGCTCCACCGACCCTTTGGCGAGGCCACCACACCGCGCCGCACGCCATCCGTCACCCTGGCCCGCAGCTCACACCAGCCACGGCCGTTTTCCAAACGCACCATGTCGCCAGCCTGGATGTTGTGCCGGGCAGCATCGTCTGGATGCATTTCCACAAACGGCTCGCCTTCGCGGGCTACCAGATCGGCCTGATTGGCGAAGGTGCTGGTAACAAAGTGATGGGCAGCGGGGGAAAGCAAGGTAAGGGCCTCATTGGATGAGAAACGGCCGTTCAACAACCCACCATCCTGCCCTCCCGTATCGACTGCCTCCTGCCAGCCGGGCAGCGGATCCAGCCCCATTTCGGCCATTTTCTGGGAGTATAGCTCCACTTTGCCGCTGGGCGTGGGGAAACGGCCGTCGGCAAAGGGTACGTCGGGATCTATCGTAAGCGGAATGGCGCCTTCGCTTTTAAGTCGCTCCAATGTGATGCCCTTAAATTGAGGTTGGGCTGCGGCCGTAGCCGTCAGCACCTCATCCAACACTTCATCTGCCGACTGCTGCAGCCAGGGTTCACTAAAGCCCATCTCAGCCGCAAGCAGCTTCATCACGTCCCAATTGCTTTTACACTCGCCCAACGGCGCGATGGCCGGATGATTATAGGTCAGGTAAGTATGGCCGTATGCTTTGTGCAGGTCAGCATGCTCTAGCTGGCTGGTGGCTGGCAAAACGATGTCGGCCAGTTCGGCCGTATCGGTGAGAAACAGCTCATGCACCACCGTAAACAAATCGTCACGCAGCATCCCTTCGACAATTCGTCCAGCGTTCGGAGCAATTGCGGCTGGGTTAGAACCGTAAACAAACAGGGATTTGATCGGCGGGTCACTGACCTCCCCCAGCAAAGCGGCGCCCAGCCGATTCATGTTTACTTTTCGCCCCGGCGGTGGGCATTCGCCCCATTTGTGGATAGCTTCACCATCCCACTGCACGTAACCGCTGGTGCTGTAGGCCAGGCCGCCCCCGCGACGGCCGTATTGCCCCGTAATAGCTGGCAAGGCACATATCGCGCGCACGTTTTGCCCGCCATTAAGGTTGCGCTGCAAGCCATCGGCTATTTTGATGAGCGCGGGTGCGGTTTCCGCATACAGGTGAGCCAGTCGGGCAATGTCTGCCTCTGGCAGGCCGGTGATTTTCGCCACGCGCTCCAGCGGGTATTGGGCCAATCGTGCTTGCAGCTCCGGCCAGCCAACGGTGTTCTGCGCCAGCCACGCCTCATCGTGCCAGCCATTTTGCACTATGTGATGTGCCAGCCCCAAAGCCAGCGCGCCATCGCTGCCGGGATTAGGCGCAATGTGCCAGTCGGCCAGTTTGGCGGTGCGCGTCCGGCGCGGATCGATGACGACCACCTGTGTGCCATCTTTGCGGGCCTGAAGCAGGTGGGGCATGAAGTGCGGCGCAGTGCTAACCGGGTTATGCCCCCAAATGATGACCAATTTACTGTGCTTGACGTCTTCATAGCGCTGGCTGCGGCGGCTGCCCAGCGTGGCTTCCACGGAAAATTCGGCCGCTGCGCCACAAATGGTGCGTTCTAGCTGGCTGACCCCTAAACGATTCCAGAAACGGCCGTTCACCACCCCCATTTGCAGCAGGCCCAGCGTGCCGCTGTAGCTGTAGGGCAATATGGCTTCTGCACCGTATTCAGCAATGATGGCCCGCCAACGCTCACCAATTTCACCAATCGCCTCGTCCCAACTAATTCGCTGCCACTGGCCGCCGCCCTTTGGCCCCACGCGGCGCAGAGGATGCGTCAGCCGGTCCGGGTGGTAGACGTGGTTGAGATACGGCCGTACCTTGGCGCACAGCCAGCCCTGGGTAATGGGATGATTCGGGTCGCCGTAGAACTGAGTGGCACGGCCGTTTTCCACCTCTGTAATAATGCCGCATGTATCCGGGCAATCGTGCGGGCAGGCCCCGCGAACCAGTTGTACCGTCATCATTCACCTCGCACGCTTAGCTCTGTTCATTACAGTGCTCATCTGCAATCCGCAATTCTTCAGAATTATACCCTGCCCCTGGCCTACTACCACGTAGTTAAGTTGTGCGATTCTCGTCAGACAACCATCGAAATTCAGGAACCCTTTCTTCTTACAATTCTCCGTTATGGCTCCAAAATGGAAAATTTCACCATTTTGATTTTAAAACTCTCTCACTTTTAAAGGAACGAGGCGCGAACCGATGAAGATACTTTACTTCTTACTCCTATTGAGTTTGTTTGGCTGTACAGCGAAGGCTGAAATAACGTCTCACCCTCCACTTGTGCTCATCCCTACAGCTGGAGTCGAACAGGCTGCAACGCCCACACCGGCAGTGGCCTCAGGGGAAACGGCCGTTTCTTCCCCTACCCAAGCACACTTTAGAAATTTACAGTTTCGAATCACCCCGCAGGGCGCTGCCCAAACCAGCTTTGCGGCCGGTACTGAAGAGGTTTTTGCTGTATGGGAGTATGCCAACATGTCAGAGGGTGACATGGTGCAGCGCGTCTGGACAAAAAATGGAGAAGCCTGGCTGGATCGCAAAGAAGTCTGGGATAGTGCGGCTTACGGCCGTAACGGCACAGTGCGTGATATTTCAGTTTATGACTTCGAAGGCAGCGGACTGGCGCCTGGACGCTATCACCTGACCTTATTTATAAATGGCGTTTATCAGGTTGAATCAGGATTTGTGGTAGAAACGGCCGCTGCCACACCAACGCTCTCGGCTTCCACCGAAACCGAGCTGGCCTGGGTAAACAACCACACTGTTTTAATGCTTAACGTCCGGGACGGCAGCCAGCGTGAGCTAGCACGAGCCAACAAAATCATGGAGCTGCTCTGGCTGTCAGACAGCCAACATTTGCTGTACGTCGATCAAAAGGAGGAGACGGATCCAACTGCTTCTCCCTGGCCTAAGCACGCTCTATGGATCGTCAACACAGCAAATGGCACGAAGTGGCAGATTAGCAGCTATCAAGAAAATCTACACCGGGTTGGTTTCACGTCAGGAAGTCGATTTATTACGGCTTTAGCCGGTTCTGATTTTGCTGACGCCTGTTTTATGGACCGCACGCTCTTTTTTGTGGGTCTGAATGACACATTTCAAAGAGTCAGTCTACACAATATGCGGGATTTTGCTGGTTTTCCAGCCAATACCAGTTACTGGTTTTATCCTGAAGCAGGCGGAAAGTGGGAAAACAATGAGGTATATGTAGCCACCCTTACCGCCCTTTGTTTATCGCCTGACATGGGGGCGAGTTCAGAAGATTTGGCCCTGCCTGGCCGTTATCAATTCAACATACGCACGCTAACGGCCGTAAAAACAGATTCCTAAGGCAACAACTGCTTACTAATCCAAAACAAGGTCGCGGTGGGAATACGGCCATGCTTTTAAGCTAAGTTCATCGCCCAATATACAAAAAGTGACGGACGAGTAAATTCGTCCGCCACTTTTTCCTGATATTCAACTTTGAGAATCCAATCATCATGAACTGGTCGCGACTTTTTCACTACCTTCATGCAAAATTTGTTTTACTTGAGATACTTGCTCTTCGTCATCCACATCAACAACAATCAACACGCCACCATTTTGTACCGCACGGCGGAAGTACTCTGTTTCCTCATCTTCAATGTTCCAGGTAGAGATGGGTCCTACAGGAACACCCATACCCGCCGGGCCAGATGGCGCATTGACGGCCGGTGCAGCTCTTACCCCCACGTTGGCTTCATGATGCCAGTGAGAAATCGTTTCAAACTCAATATCATCCAAATCAGCAGCTGTGAGGGCGTTAATGGCCTCTTCAGCCTTCTGTTCACCGTCAAATAAGCCTATAACTTTGGTCATTGTTACTCCTTTGGCCTCTTTTACTTTGAAGTTGGGCCAATCGTCAACGATTGACCCAACTTATCTAGGGTGGCTCCCCAACTCAAGAAAAAGAATACAAGGAAAGCATACAACGTTCTACGCGGCAGCTAAATATGTCCTGATACAAAAGGAGGGTATAGAAAAGGGTAGAGTGACAAGTCTCGATTGGCGAGCATTAAATCTATTTAAGGGCGAGGGAAGGTATGTTGGTGCACAATCGTTTTATCTGGCAGTAGGTGTACAAAGTTGAATCCAGGCAAATAGTCGGGGTCTTCCTGAACAACTTCATCATTGGGCCACGCGGCAAATTGGGAGAACAGGCTGGGTACGGCCGTATACACAATGCCATCTTTCACCGTCTGCATGGACTGGTGAATGTGGCCGTAAAAGACCCCCCGCAGGCGCTCGCGGACGGGCAAAAGCGCCTGATGCAGCGCCTCACCATTCAGCACCAGCATGTTCTGGTCCATCCAGATGGAATTCATGGGCAGGGGTGGGAAATGGATAAAAACGGTGAGCGGTGGGCCAACGGCCGTTGCCTCCGCCCGCACAATTTCCATTTGCGCTTCCGACAACACCCCATGCGGATCGATCTCGTCCGGCCCGCGCGCATCCAGCACCAGAAAACGATAACCCTTCACTTCAAACACATAAGACAGCAGATTTGCGTCAGCCGAGAGAGGTACGTGTGGCCCCATCGTCATGAACCGCCGAATGTCGCAGGAGCGGTCGTGGTTGCCCGTCACAAAATAAACCGGCACCTGAAGCTGATCGAATACGGCCGCAGCCCGCCGGTAAGAATCATCGTCCGGGTCTGTTACTACATCCCCCGTATGAATCACAAAGTCAGGCCGGGTGGGGAGATTGTTAATGATTTCGACAGCACGCTCCACGCACGGTTGGGGCTGACGGCCGTGCCGAGAATAATCGGCCGTTGGACCAAAGTGCGAATCGCTAATGTGCACAAAATAAACAGTTTCCGTTGGTGTTTCCATAAGCAAATAAAAATGGCGCAAGCCATGCACATACACATCACCAGCGCCATTGTCCTTGAATTTTATTGGTGAAATTCTTGCACGATCAACAAGAAAAACAAAGATTTCGCAAATTATAATGATAAAATCTTTTCAATCTGCGAAATCTGTTGCTGAAATCTCTACAATTAATGGCCCGCTACCAGCACCGAGCTAATGTCTGCCACGAGCTGCGAAACGGTGCTGTCCATCAGGTCAAAATAGCCAGATGGCGCCACGCCAATCCACACGATGAACAGCAGGAAGGAGAGCATAATTGCCAGCTCACCCACGTTCAAATCGCGCAACTTTTCATTCTCGGGATTGTCCAGCGGACCCATAAAGACCCGTTGGAACATCCACAGCAGGTAAACGGCCGCAAGTATCACGCCCGTTGTGGCAAAAGCGGTGTAAATCCAGGCATTCGCCCCCAGCGATTCGGTCGCACCCATTGATCCGAGCAAAATGGTGAACTCACCCACAAAGCCGTTCAGGCCAGGCAGACCCATGCTAGAAAGCGTCACAATCAGCGTGAGGGCGCTGAAAACGGGCATGGCCTTCCACACGCCGCCGTAATCCTTAATTTCACGGGTGTGGCGCTGCTCATACAGCACACCGACGATGAAAAACAGCGCGCCTGAGCTGATGCCGTGGTTCACCCCCTGCAAAATTGCGCCCTGCAGGCCCTGATCATTTAGCGAGAAGATGCCCAGCATCACAAAGCCCAAATGGCTGATACTGGAATAAGCCACCAGCTTCTTCACATCTTTCTGGGCAAAGGAAACAATCGCCCCGTAAATAATGCCGATGATGGCCAGCACGGCTATTGCCGGCGCATACTCAATCGAAGCCTCGGGGAAGAGCGGCAGGTTGAAGCGGATGAAGCCGTAGGTGCCCATTTTCAGCAGCACGCCCGCCAGGATGACGGAGCCGGCCGTGGGCGCTTCGGTATGCGCGTCCGGGAGCCAGGAATGGAAGGGGAAAATTGGCACTTTGATGGCAAAGGCGATGGCAAAGCCAATAAACAGCCAGTTTTGTACATCGGCAAAGGCAGCCCGGCCAGCAATCAAGTCCGGCACGGAGAAAGTATCGTTGGTGATGCCCATGTAGAGGATGCCCAGCAGCATCAGCAGCGAGCCAGCCATCGTGTATAGGAAGAACTTGATGGCGGCATACACCCGGTTCTTGCCACCCCAAATCCCAATGAGGAAGTACATCGGCACCAGCGTGAATTCCCAGAAGATGTAGAACAGGAACAGATCCTGCGCCAGGAAGACGCCGATCATGCCCACTTCCAGCAGCAGCATGAAAATGTAATATTGCCGGATCTGGGTTGTGATGGCGGTCCAGGACGACGGCACGGCCAGCATCATGATGAAGGTGGTCAGCAGCACCATGAGGATGCTGATTCCGTCGATGCCCATGTGGTACTCGATGCCCCAGGCTTCGATCCAGTCAAAGCGATCGACTAGCTGCAGGCCAGCTTCGCCCGCTTCATATAGTCCCAGAACAACCAGAGACAATATGAAGGTGAGTACGGCCGTTCCCGTCGCCACCCCTTTCAACGTATTGTCAGACGAATTACGCATGAGCAGCAGGAGCACAACCCCTACCAGCGGAAAAAATGTTAGAAGTGATAAAATGCCCATTCTTTCTCCAAAAACCGAATCTGCAAAGTTCGCATCTTCAGATGCGGACTGCGAGCATCATCAGATGCCCACTCCTCGCAATTTTATGAATTTGTCTTAACCGGCAAAAACCGGCCACAAAAAGTAAGCTAAAAGCGCTACCGTGCCCAGCAGAATGCTGAGGGCATAGGTGCGCGCATATCCAGATTGCGACAGCCGCAACCCACCGGCCAGCCAACGGGCCGCGTGTCCGGCACCGTTAACCAGCCCATCCACACCCTGCCGGTCCAGCACGTCTGAGGCAAAGTTAGCAAAACCCACAAACGTATCGCGAATCACCCGCTCGTGGAAGAAGTTGTGCCAGAAATCCCAATCAATCACGTACGCCAAAACGCCAGCCAGCCAGTTAAATGCCGGAATCACGCCCTTCATGTACAGCGTATCCAGCGGCAGCACAGCCATCCACCAGATGGGCGTGCGCTCCAGCGGGTCGCGCTCGTCGGCCGTCTGCCAGCGGTTGCGGTAAACAAGAAATAATGCCAAGAGCAAGGCGGCTACGGCCAGAATTGTAGAAATGGCCGCCACATCAGGCTGAACCCAGGTGGGGGTATGCGGCAGGTGTATAATGCCTTCGTGTGAAAGGTGGAAAGACTCTATCGAATGCTCCAGCCAATGCTCCAGCGCCAGGAAAATGCCATAATCATGGGCCTCCGAGGCAGCTTTGTAGGCTTTTTCGCTAAAGTAGGGAAAGTTGAGTAATCCACCCAAGATGGCCAGCACGGCTAATATCATCAACGGCACCGTCATCAAAGAGGAGCTCTCTTCGGCATGGTCGGCCGCTTCGTGGCGCGGCTTGCCAAAGAAGGTCATCTTAAGCTGCCGTCCCATGTAAAAGGCTGTACAGAATGCGGCAATCGTCAACAACCAGTAAACAATTGTATAGATTGAGCCGTCGTTTGTGTTGGCGTGGGCCAAAATTTCATCTTTGGACCAGAAGCCAGCCAATGGGAAAATACCGGCCAGAGCCAGCGCCCCAACCATGTAAGTGCGGAATGTCCAGGGCATCTTGTGCCGCAGCCCGCCCATCGTGCGCATGTCTTGCGGGTCGAAATGATCATGCTCGTCATGGTGCCCATGTGACAGGTGGTGATGGCCGTGTTCCATGCCGTGAATGACGGAGCCAGAGCCCAGAAAGAGCAGCGCTTTGAAAAAGGCGTGGGTGATCAGGTGGAACATACCCGCCACGTATGCCCCCATGCCAACGGCCGCAATCATAAATCCCAGCTGGCTAACGGTGGAGTAAGCCAGCACTTTCTTGATGTCGAACTGTGTAAAGGCAATTAATCCGGCAAAAACTGCCGTGGCCGCCCCGGTTAGCGCCACCAAATCGGGCGAAGAAATGCCAATGCCTGGAATGACCGAACCGCTTTCTCGCACAATCTCAAACAGCACGTTGCTGCGCACGATCAGGTAAATACCAGATGTGACCATTGTGGCCGCATGAATTAGTGCGGAAACAGGCGTCGGGCCAGCCATCGCGTCCGGCAGCCAGACATACAGTGGAATCTGCGCCGACTTACCAGCTGCACCCGCCAGGAACAAAGCGGTGATCGCCGTAAGCACGCCGCCCAGCGACGCTTCAAACAGGCCGAAATGCACCATATGACCGCTCTCAAACATTTCTACCGCGCTATCGAAAACAGGCTGGAACTCCAATGAGCCAAAGGTCCAGAAGGTGAGGCTCATGGCTAAAATCATTGCCAGGTCACCGACGCGGTTGGCCACAAACGCCTTGCGGGCTGCGTTGGCGTTCATGGCTTCGCCCTTCTCATTCACCCGATCAAACCAGAAGCCAATCAGCAGGAAGGAGCATAAACCAACGCCTTCCCAGCCAACAAATAGCATCAGGTAGTTATTGCCCGTGATCAGGATGAGCATGAAGAATAAGAACAGATTTAAATAGGTGAAAAAGCGCGAAAAGTGGGGATCGCCGTGCATGTAGCCGATGGCGTAAATATGAATCAGAGAACCAACGCCGGTTACCACCAGCATCATCGTGGTGGAAAGCGTATCCACCTGAATGGCCCAGGGAATGTAGAAATCGCCAACGTGAATCCAGTCGAACAAGACGATCGTTTCGGCGTGGAATTCATTGCCCTGCAAGCCAAAAAACATGCTCAAGGCAATGGCAAATGCGCTCAGGGCCATGAGGCTGGCAACCCAGCCAGACCATTTCTCGCCAGTCTGCCGGTTGTGTTCCACAAAACGCCGCCCAACCAAACCGTTGAACAAGACGCCCATAAAGGGGAAAATCAGAATTAAGGGAGCTAAACCAAAAATGCCCATAAATTACTTAATTACGCAATTACTTCATTACTCAATTACATTTCTAAATACGGTAACTGAGCAATTGGGTAATCAGGTAATTATCCTCCTCTTCCTAAATTAACCCTTCATCAGGTTAATTTCGTCAATATTGATGCTTTTCTTGCTGCGGAAGATGGTCACGATGAGCGCCAGACCAACCGCCACTTCAGCCGCCGCCACGGTAATAACAAAGAAGACCAGCACCTGCCCATCCAGATCGCCAAGATGACGGGCAAAGGCGACAAAGGCCAGATTGGCCGCATTGAGCATCATTTCAATTGACATAAATATAATAATCGCGTTGCGTCGGGTCAAAACGCCCAGCGCACCAAGCGAAAACAGAATGGCACTTAAGGCAATATACCAGTCAATGGTGAGTTCCATACGTTTATGCCTCTTTCTTCTTTTTAGTCCGGCTAAAAACGACCACGCCGATGATGGCAGCCAGCAGCAGTACGCCAGTTACCTCAAAGGGCAGCACGTACCCTTCAAACAGGCGCAAGCCTAACGCAGCGGGACTGGCATCGATAACGGCCGCTTCACCCCCGCTCCCAGTACCGCCCTGCGTCAGCAAAATGCCAAATCCCGCCAGCAGCATCAGCACCAACACAAAAGCAACGACTTGATGATACCATTCGCTGCCGCGCGCACCCGTCAACCCTTGCAGCTGTTCTGCTCCCAGGAGCATAATCACAAACAAAAACAGCACCATGATCGCCCCGGCATACACCGTAATCTGTACCATGGCAATAAAAGGCGCGTTCAAAATGACGTAAAGCACGGCGATTGCCGAAAAATTTAGCACCAGCCACAGCGCGCTATGCACGGCATTATAGCTGCGCAGCATCATTATGGCCGACGTCACCGACACCAATGCCATCAATATAAATATATAAACTACAGGTCCACTTCCCATTCCAGTCGCCTTTCCCTCTTCCTAGCCTAACGTGGATCTTCCATTTCAGGAATGGATTTATCATACAAACCGGGCTCAACAGCTTGCGGCGTGGAACGGCCGTTCACCGGCACGTCCACTATCAACATTTCCTTGGTATAAATGGCACTTGCCCGGTCATAAAAGCTCAATTCGTACTTGTCTTCCAGCACAATGGCTTCCGTAGGGCAAGCATCCTCGCAATATCCGCAGAAAATACAGCGCAGCATGTTGATCTCATACGTGCTGGCATACCGTTCACCGGGTGAAAACCGCTCGGCATCCGTATTTTCCGACGCCTCCACAAAAATAGCGTCGGCTGGACAAGCGGCCGCACACAGCGAGCAGCCAATACACTTTTCTAGCCCGTTATCATAGCGCTTCAGCTCGTGACGACCTTTAAAGCGGTAACGCACCGGCCGCTTCACGTTTGGATAATCGATTGTGACCGGGTCTTGGAACAGATGCTTTAGCGTCGTTGCTAACCCTTTGATGATTTCACCGAACATAAATTTCTCCCCTTAGCCCAGGCCAATAAGCTGAAGCAGCGAATCAAAGATTCCTTCTTCTTGCAGCACAATGAAAACGGCCACAATGATGAAGTTAAAAACCGAAATCGGCAGCAGTCGCTTCCAGCCCAGCCCCATCAATTGGTCATAGCGGAATCGCGGCAATGAGGCGCGAATCCAAATCATGATGCACAAAAAGATGAAGATCTTCAAAATCATGTACAAAAAGCCCAGGCCCGGTAAGGCATCTACAAATGGCCCGCGATAGCCGCCAAAAAACAAGACAACGATGATGGCGCTAAAAATAATCATTTTCATGTACTCGGCCATAAAGAACATGCCAAAGCGCATGCCGCTGTACTCAACCGAGTAACCAGCCGAGAGTTCCTGCTCCGCTTCCAACAAGTCAAAAGGAGCGCGCTGCAGCTCTGCCATCATGCCAATAAAAAAGACCAGGGCCGCAATCGGCTGCCTCAGCACAAACCATCCATCTGCCTGTGCCGCCACAATGGCGCCGAGATTCATTGAATCAGCCAGCATGATTGGGATAAGCACCGTCAGGCCCAATGCCAGTTCATAGCTGATCATTTGAGCCGACGCTCGAATACCGCCCAGCACCGCGTACTTACTGTTGGAAGCCCAACCGGCCAGCACCACCCCGTACACGCTTATAGAGGTAATCGCCAGAATAAACAGCACAGCTACGTTCAAACCGGGCGCGATGGCAAAATAAGGCGTAAATTCTGCGCCAAAGATGTTGATTTCGCCTGCCCAGGGAATAACCGCCAGCAGAACAACGGCCGGAATAACGGTAAGCATCGGGGCCAGCATGTAGGTGATGCGATCCACCTTGGCCGGGGTCATGTCTTCTTTAAAAAAGAGCTTTACCGCATCGGCCGCGGGCTGCATAATGCCGGCCAGCAGCTTGCGCTCCGGGCCGCCGCCACGACCGGGCAGCGGGATGTAGCCAGCCCGATTTGGCCCCAGGCGAGCCTGCAAACGAGCCAGCAGCTTGCGCTCTAGCAGCGTGGTGTAGGCAAAGCCGGTAATGACGGCAAACGAGATGATAAACCCTACAATCAAGGCCCGTAGAGCTATCTGTCCTGGTGTCATATCTTTCCTCTTCTAGTCAATCGGTAATTGAGTAATCAGGTAATTAAGCTAAACAATTGCCCAATTGCATAATTACTCAATTACTTTAAGTTCAGCAAGTCCAGCCTGGTAGGGTACGCCACTTAGCAAAGCGACGCCTTCTGGAGCACGGCCGTTTACATGCAGCCTAACCACTGTCGCCTCGCCATTTACGGCAACTGTAACGGTTTCCACACCGGTCAACTGGCGCGCCGCAGCGTCATTTTCGTTGATGGATAAGGTTGGCTGCGCCATGCGCGGCTTCAGCAGCTCTGTATGGTTAATGAGCGTACCGGGCGTGTACAAAGCGGCCGTTCGCACCACTGCCAAACCGTCGGGTGCCTCGCTTCGTACGTCACCTACATCGTAATGCTCAACTGGCGCAGATTCGGCACCGGCTGCCCACTGCATCCCCAAGCCCACCCGGTTTTCATAGGCATTGCCGCCATAATAAAGGTCATCGCCCCCTACATCAGGCCACTGCTTTTCCACCTTAGCCAGCGCCCGATAATCCATGTCTTTATATTGAGGCACTTCTTTGCTCAGGTCCCGAAAGACAAGGCTCGCGGCAAAGGCAGGTTTTCCCAAACCAACACGTTCACCAATCTGAGCCAAAATTTGCCAGTCGGGGCGGGCCTCACCCAGGGGCTGAATGGCGGGATAGTAACGCTGCACGCGTCGCTCGCCGCTGGTAAAAGTGCCTTCGCGTTCGGCCCAGCTTTGGGCAGGCAATACCACATCGGCCTGAGCGGCCGTTTCCGTTAAAAACATCTCTTGCACCACCAAAAAGTCCAGCTTGCCCCGGTCAGGCATCAGGCCATCGCCAATGGGATCCGCCGCCAAAACAAACAGCGCCTTGAGTTCACCACTTTGCGCAGCCTGATAAATTTTGGTCGCATTCATGCCGGGATTGGCAGCCTCTTTGTAGCCCGGTTCCAATGCTGGATGAATGCCCATGTCCCAGGCGCCCTGCGTATTGTTGTGCGGCCACACGGGGATCAAGCCATTGTTGTACCTACCGGCGCGCGCCTCTTCATTTTTAATCAGCAGCAGATTAGCCAGCAGCTTCGCCAGAGCATCGGTTTCTTCATAAGCCAGCCCCTCTGCGCCATAAAAAGCCACGACGTTGTTGGCCTGCATAATCATATCGGCGGCAGCTTTAATGGGGCTGTTGTCGGCATCGGCCGTGGCTACCTTGGCGTCATTCACCAGTTGGCGTATGGTGGAAACGGCCGTTCCCGGGCGGTAGTGAATAACACAGGCAGCATGCTGGTCTATGCGCGTCGGGCGCAAGTTCAGCACCACTACAGACGCGCCGCGTTCTGCCGCCTGTTTCACGCGCAGCCACCAAATCGGCACCTCTTCGTGCAGATCGCTAGCGACCACCACAATGGCATCCCCCTGCCCCAGATTAAGCAGGTTGCTGCCTTTGCTAATGCCCACCTTAGCCACCACATCACCACCGGCCAGCCGCCGGTTAGCCAGATCAATGTTGTTGCTGCCAAGCCCGTTGCGAATCAGCTTTTGGAAGAGGAACATATCCTCATTGCTAACCCGGTCACCGCTGAGGCCAGCAACGGCCGTTTTATGTTGCTGCAATTTACCGGCCACGGCATCCAGCGCTTCGTTCCACGCCACCTCGACCAGTTCGTCGTTCTTGCGCATCAGAGGCTTGGTCAGCCGGTCTGGCGCATCGGCAAAGTGGTGAACAAATCGATCTCTATCCGAAATCCAAATCTCATTCACCTGCTCATTCTGCCGGGGCATAATGCGCTTAATCACGGAACGGCCGCCGCTCTTGGCTTCCCGCCGCGTGCTAATCGTCATGTTTGCGCCGGATGGACAGTGGGGCGAAATGGTTGCCACTGGCGTCAATTCCCAGGGACGGGCGCCAAAGCGGAAATCGGAAGTTGTAAGCGCACCTACAGGGCAAATATCGGTCGTATTACCGCTCCAATAAGAATCAAACCCCGGATCCGACATTGTGACAATTTCCAGGCTGCGCCCCCGGTTGTGGAAACCAAGCACCGGATCATCCACAATTTCATCCTGAAAGCGCACGCAGCGAGCACACTGAATGCACCGTTCACGGTCCAGATAAATCAAGTCACCTAGCGGCACGTGCTTGTCCAGCTTCAGCTTCAGACTGTAGTCCATGCGGCTGGTGCCTTTACCATGAGCCATCGTCAGGTTTTGCAGCGGGCACTCGCCGCCCTTGTCACAAATTGGACAGTCCAGCGGATGACTGGTGAGCAAAAACTCAATAACATCTTCCCTGGCGTCTATCACTGGCTCTGTGGCCGTGCGCACCACCATCCCTTCACTCACCAGCACAGTACAGGCAGTTTGCAAGCCTCGGAAGTTAACCTGAGGCGTGCCGTCTTCGTTCAGCAAGACCTGGCCTGTTTCTCGGTCGCGAAGTGGCAAACCAATTTCTACCAGGCACATGCGACACATGCCCACAGGTGCCATTTTAGGGTGGTAGCAAAAAACAGGAATATGATTTTCGATCATTTTGGCGGCGTCTACCACCAGCGTCCCCTCGGGCACGCTCACTTCAACGCCATCAATCGTCAAGGTAACCTGGTCACTCATACATTTCCTCTTCCAGAGGGTTGGTCTGTAAAAAATTAATCGGCAGTGGTGGGAACGGCCGTTTTAGCCACAGCCTTTTTGCCCTTTACCTTCGCCTGATATTCGTCAAAAAAGTGCCGAATAGTGCTTAAAACAGGATTTACCGCAAAGTCACCTAACGCGCACAAAGTCCGGCCGCCAATCTGCCCAGCCACGCTTTTCAACACTTCCAAATCCTTCTCGGTGCCGTGCCCATGATAAATTCGGTGCAGCAGCTGGTCCATCCAATAGGTGCCTTCACGACACGGCGTGCACTTACCGCACGATTCATGCTTAAAGAAATGGACCATCTTCAATGTCGCCCACACCATGTCGGTCGTCTCATCCATCACCACCACGGAAGCCGAACCCATGGATGAGCCAAACGGCGTCAGCCCTTCATATGTGATTGGGGCCTCCAAGGCATCTTCCACTACTACAGGGCCAGAACCGCCGCTGGGCAGAAGCGCCTTGAACTTCTTGCCGCCTGGAATACCGCCGCCAAAATTCTCGCCATAAACCAGTTCATGGAAAGACATACCCATTTCAATTTCATAATTCCCAGGATTGTTAATATGGCCGCTAAGGCACACAATCTTAGGACCGGGGCTCTTTTCAGTTCCAATCGTCTTGTACCAGTCCGCGCCATTCATAATGATAGGGGGCACGTTGGCTAATGTTTCCGTGTTATTTACAACTGTTGGCTTCTTATAAAGCCCTTCAACGGCCGGAAAGGGTGGCTTGGCCCACGGCTGGCCCAGATCGCCCTGCAAAGACGCCAGCAGCGCCGTTTCTTCGCCACAAATATAAGCGCCAGCGCCATAGTACCCAGACATTTCACAGCTAAAATCGGAGCCCAAAATATTGTCGCCCAAAATACCTGCTTCGTAACACTCTTTCAACGCCGCTTCGAAATTATGACCAATGCCCATAAATTCACCGCGCATATAGTTGTAAATTTGCCGGGCTCCAATGGCAAAGGCAGCTATAAGTGAACCCTCAATCACCTGATGCGGGTTTTTTTCCAACAGCTCGCGGTCTTTAAACGTACCCATTTCGGATTCGTCGGAGTTTACGACGATGTATTTATCACCGGGCGCTTTAGGGATAAAGCTCCACTTTAGGCCTGTCGGGAATCCCGCACCGCCACGCCCACGCAGACCAGACGCCTTGATGATGTCAATGATTTCCCCCGGCTGATGCTCGCGCAGCACTTTTTGCAGGGCCTCGTAGCCGCCATTGGCACGATAGACATCCAGCTTGTGAATATTTTCAATGTCTCGGTGGCGCAATAAAATATGAGCCATTATCTAACCCCATTCATAATAAACGCTGCCATCTATTTGGCGAACGCGGAAATTTGCT
>JBHIWP010000082.1:0-17449 GCA_041987425.1 Promineifilaceae bacterium (SeqCode)
GCAAACTCTTGTGCATTTTCTATACGTTGCGTCATTATTAGATCTCCTCAGGTTTCTTTTTCCAGGTGATGTGGGATTTACCTGGCGAAACCGGGAAGCGGATGAGATTGAGCGATGGATTGTTTTTGGTGGTCAGGGGTTGTTTGTTGCACTGAATGTTGTTCATCACGGCCGTTTTGCGCACACTTACCCAAGCTGCCCGTTTCCCTACTACCGTGCACTCTGTATCCAGCAGTGCCACGTCCACTGGCGTAGACGCTAACCATTGCAGCTCGCCATGCAGCCATAAATTGGTCCCGCTACCGGCCCAAACCTCGCCCGTTCCCAGGTTGGCCACGGCCCAATCTGCGTCTGTGGAGAGCAAGCCAGGAATGACGAGCCGGGAACGGCCGTTGGCAAAAGCAGCTATCCGCGTTTGTGCATTTCGTGAAACACGTACGGCCGTTCCCCCGACACATTCCAACTGCACCACCTCAGCCGGGGCAGAGTCTAAATCTGCCAGATCTAGGGCGACAAGAAAACGGGCTTGCGCACGCGGTTCCAGTGGCGAAAGCGCCAGCGTGTGCTGGGTACGGCGAATGATCCAATCTGGTTTGGCCGAGGTGGGGTTGGCCGTAATTTCGACTTCGCGCTGCTCATGGGCAATGGCTGAAGGAGAAACGGCCGTTACCACCATCTGTGTTTGGCCTATGTGATAAGTGAACTGGTTAACGGCCGTTGGCAGCGCGGCCGCATCCGTTTGCAACAACCATTCGTAGCTGTGCGGCACGTCCGATTGCAAATCATCACAAATGAAGACCAGATCAACACCTGTCATGATGACTTGCCGCTTAAATTGAGAAAGCTGTAAATCTGGATGATACGCGCCTGCCGCCTCGCCACGAGCATAAGTGAGGCCACGAGCGCTGAACCAATCTTGTAAACGGCCGCCCCACGACTGGTCGAGCTCAGAAAAAGCGTTGTAGCCACCTTCATTGTACTGACCCTGCCCATCTACCAAAATCGTGCCGTGATTCCGTGTCAGTTTATCCTTGCTATAGCCCTCATCGACCGTCAAATAATCGCCGCCACGCATGAGAATGAAGCTGTTTTCGTCTGGATGTTCGTGGCTGGCGGTAATGGTTTGCCACGCATTTTGCTGATTAATAGCCTGCCCTATGTGCCAGCCGCGTGCGCCGTTAGGCGTACCGCATTTGAAGGCGAGGTACGTTGCCTCTAGCTGCCAACTGCTGCGGGTGGCAAGCAAGCCCATATCGGGGAAAACGGCCGTTTTTTCCAATCCATCAATCGGCCGCGGCTCAACTGTCGGGTCAAACCAGACAAAGTCCAGCCACGCTTCCGGCAGCAGCCCCGGTTTCACCAGCCCCTCGCGCCCTTCACGTTCCCACTCATCCGTTACTTCAAAATGGTTGGCCAGCCATTGCGCTTCACCAATTCGGTATAAGCTGGCTAGCCGGTAGAGCACCATGCGCGAATGGGCGCTGCGCCGGTCGTGGCAGTCGCCAAAATTGGCCGTATCTACCAGGTTGGGACCGCTCAAATGCAGCCGGTAACCAAAGGCCTGCTGCAAAAAATCAGACGTATGCAAATCAATGCCACGCTCTTCTTGAATCAGGTGCGCCGCAATCAGCAGCCAGGGGAATCCGTAGCGCCAATAGACGACGCCTTCGTAGTCTGACCCGTCTTCTGGGAAAAGAGGCAGCACGATTTTGAAGTTTTCAGTGGCGCGCGCCAGCCAATTCTGCGCTGCTGGATGTTCGTTCATCAACGCTGATGCGGCCGTAGCCAGCCCAGCGTAGCAAATCCAGTTATGATTTTGCCAGTAGGCCGATGACCACCAGCGCCCTTCGTTTTCTACGGCAAATTCATACAGGCGTGTTCCCTGCAAAATGAGCTTATCGCGCAAGGCAGTTCGTTCTTCAATTGGTAAGGCAACCCCAACCCAATCGTAAGCCAGCCCGAACCCAAAGAGCAGCCAGGCCGCATCCAGATCGTGGTCGGGCATTCGGGCCAGTCCCCAATGGGGGTAGCCGATGCCAACTTTCACCCAACTGCGCAGCGTATCCAAATAGCTTTCGTCATCGGTGAGCAGGTAAGCCAGCCCCAGATTCGCCGCCGCCATGCCAATGTAGGTGATGGAATCGCAGGGATGTTCAGGCGGGGGCAGGTAGCTGGCGTAAGATTTAGCCTGCTTTAGCAGCCGCGCCATCTGGTCGGTGTGGGTTGTTTGGCTCTTTTCGCGCCACTCTGCAATAGCGTGCGCTCGTAAAAATAATGGATTACTCATATTAGTTCTGGGAAATTCTCGTGTGATAGCGTTGGGCTGTGCCCACGGTACGGCCGATTAAAACAAGCCTTTTTTGGCGTGGATGACGGGTGGTGCCAGGAGCCGTGCCCAATAGAAGGGTGAACGGCCGTTCCCCACCTAGCCTCAATCGATACAAATCTGAGTTATAAATGATCTCACACGAAACGTTTTTATTGATGAACTTCTGTGCAAAAAGTTCAATATATGCTCCTGCTCCATTGGAAGTTAAAGAGCCATTCAGCGGCTGCAAATCATAGAGCAGGTTAATGTCACCATCGAGATGAAAGACCCAATCAAATGTGTGCACCTCCGTCGCAGCCACGAACAGTTCATCGAAAATGGCGTTGTCCTTCATTTGAATCGTGCGTTCAAAGCGAATGCCGGGGTATGCGTCCGGGGCAGCGATGGCGAGGCTGCAGCCGTTCCAGGCTAGCAATTCCCCGCCACAGTCGGCATGAGAATGTTCATCTACCACCAGCGTGTTGTGCGCGTAACTGTGCGGATACCATGCCTTGCGCTGCGGCAAGCCATATAGTGGACTGCCCGCATCCTGCGAAAACGGCCAAACGGTCAAGCTGAGCCTATCATAGTGATGGTGATGGCCACGATAGGGGCCAAACGAGATCACCGCCGCCAGCTTTTTGTGCGTACGTAAGATGGCGATACCGGAATTTTCGAGCATGGTGTGGGCTAGCGGGGGTGAAACGGCCGTGCTCAGATCGTCCTGCCCATAGAGCAGCGCGGCCCAATTGTCTCGCCCCACACCCTGCCGCTCGTAAGCAGTCCGCAGCGTCCAGGCAAACAGGTGTTCCGGCTGCGCGGCGTGAAGCAATTCAAACGCCTGGCAGATTTCGGAATCAAAGATACTGTTTCGCCAGTAAGAACCTTCGGCAAGGTCAGGAATGGAGCCGTCTGCCCAGGCTAAATGAGTAAATGCGTTGCCCATGCTGGCCACTGTTTGACCATCTCGCCCGGCAACAGCGTAGAGATCAATACCGTTAGCTTTGGCCGCTTCAGCCAGAATCAGGTTCGCCAGCAAAACAAAGTTGTGATAGTAGGGCGTGCCTTCAAACTCGAAGCCGTCAGGCAGAATCGCCGCGTCTAAGTAGATGATAAATCCAGCAGGTGCGAGAATGGCGCGATCGATTAGAGATTGGTCGTTCAGCGCAAAACCGAGGCACCCTAGCGTCACGTTCACCCAGGCCATGTAGTTGTGGTGGATGGCATCTTTGCCAATGAGCTTGTCTTGAGCCGTGATCATTACGGTTGCTAATGGCCCCCAAAGATCACGACTTAGCCGTTCTTTTTGAGGGCTTGTAAGGCTGTCGGCGACTAAATCGTAGGCGTGAATCATAGGGATGGCCCACAATGCTTCGGTGAGTGCCTGGTTAAAGGCATGGCCTTTCAACATCCACGATTCGGCGTCGGATTGGCCGTCGAGCTGGTTATAGAAGGTGGCGTATTGAGTGAGAATGGAAACGGCCGTTTCTCGACCATCTTCTAATCGCAATACCGCATACGCCAACGCCGCATCCCGCGCCAATTCGGCAATCTGTCGGTGTCGCCACACCCGCCAGGCCGCATCAAACTTTTCACCCGCGCAGCTGTGCCCGGCAGGACAACGATGCAGGTCGGGCAAATTGCCGTCATAGATCAACGGCTCACAATGCTCTGGGCAGATGTAATGGTGAATCCAGCCACCGGCTTCCGTAGGAATCTGACCAGACAGGTTCTGCCATGCGGCAATACGCTGCTGCACAGATTGCCAACCTCCTTTAGCCCATGGTGATGATTCGATTTTCTTTTTGGCCTGTTCAATCGTGGCCGCAGAAAATAAACGCATGATGTTCTCGATTTATGTTGAGATTGGTTCAATCTGCAAGATTGAACCAATCTGCAGCAGCCTACGCAAAATATAAGCCGCCATTCACTTCCATCAGTTCACCTGTGATGAAACTACCCATGTCAGAGACCAGGTACAGGGCGGCACAGGCTACGTCATCGGGCGTGCCGCCGCGTCCCAGCGGTGTTTTGCCAATGATGGCTTGCTGTACCGCATCGGGCGTAAAGGTGTTGTGAAAGGTGGTGTTGGCAATAAAGCCGGGGGCCAGAGCATTAACGGTAATCCGGCGTGCGCCCAGTTCTTTGGCCATGCCGCGCGTAAAGCCTATAACGGCCGCTTTCGAAGCTGAATAAATAACCGAGCCATTGCCGCCGCCGTCGTGGGCGGCCAACGAAGATAAATTGACAATGCGACCACCATCGGGCATGTACGGCAGCACAGCTCGGGTACAGTAGAAGGTGCTGGAAAAGTTGACATCCATCACGTTGTGGAAATGTTCATCGCTCATGTCGGGGATAAGGACGCGACCCAGCAGGCCGCCGGCATTATTGATGAGAATGTCAATCTTGCCACCCAATTTTTCAGCGGCCTGGGCCATCGCACTGTTAACTTGTTCGCTATCCGTGGCATCTAATGGCAGGCTGTAAATTGTCTGGCCCTCTTCAGCGAAATCTTCACAGTCGCTTGTAAAATAGGTAGCGACAACTTTGGCACCGCAGCGGGCTAGCGCCAATGAAAAGGCCTTGCCTATGCCTATATTGCCGCCGGTGACCACGGCTGTTTTTCCGATTAAATCTATTTTCATTGTTCTCTCCTATATTTTTAGGCAAGGGGCAGCTACAAATAGGTAGCCATACTTAACCTATCTCCTGCTAGATCAATCAATTTGCTGAAGGAAATGGAAAAATCTTATTTGATTATGGATTGTTCATCAGCGCGGCGAAGCGGCCGTCGAGGAACGGACAACCAGCTGGGGCCGTAATATTTGGTGCCCCTGAGCCTCTGTAATTGTTCCCTGCAAGCGTGCCACCAATCGCTCCACAGCGATGTTGGCGATCTTGGCAATTGGTTGCTTAATTGTAGTTAATGCGGGCTGCACAATTTCGGTGAGTGTGATGTCGTCTACACCGACAACGGACAAATCGGTAGGGATGGACAAGCCCAGGTCTTTGGCACCAGCGTAAGCGCCAAAAGCAAACATATCATTGATTGCGAAAATTGCGGTGGGTGGATTTGTGCGGCTAAGGAGCTCCTGGGTTCCCTGGCGCCCCAGATCCACTGCATCCGAATCGCCATAATTACCCCCATTGGGTGCAATATCCCAAATGAGTTCTGGGTCTGATGGAATACCAGCCTCAGCCAGGGCTGTCTGGTAACCTGCCAGCCGATCCTTGCGGCTTACTGTTCGGATGGGGCCTGAAAGAAAGCCAATACGGTGATGGCCAAGCGACAGTAGATGCTTTACGGCCAGTCTTGCAGCAAGCGTATTGTCAATGCCCACACTATCAATTTGAATTTGATCTGTATCCTGTGTAGGACGCTCGAAAGCTACTACGTGGAGCCCTCGGGCAATAAGGTTATCCAAATGAGAAAATTGCAGCAGTGAAGAGCCGAAAATAAGGCCTCGTACACCGTAGCCCCATAATTCTTCGGCATATTTCTGTTCTCGCTTGGGGTTACGATCGCTGTTACCTAAAAGCACCTGGTAGCCACTCTTTAAGGCTGAGGCTTCAACGTGTTGAGCGAAAATTCCATAAAAGGGGTTGGCGACGGATGGAACGATGAGGCCAATAATGGGGGAATGGCCGGTTTTCAGTTGACGGGCTGCCTGGTTGGGCGTGTATCCTAATTCGTCAATGGCTTCCTGGATGCGCTGTCGCGTACCGGAGCCCATGCGCTGGGAACGGCCGTTGAGCAAATTTGAAACAGTGCTAGGTGAAACCCCGGCCAGTTGAGCCACATCTGTTATCGTTACTTTATCAGCCATTAGAAAGTCCCTAATATTATTTAGTGCAACGTTTTACTAAACAAAATGATAGCAGTGGGCCACTCCATTGTCAAGAAATTGGTTAAAATCCTGTGATCCAGGCTGGTTTCACCTGGTTTCCGCGGGTTATGGGTTTGTAATCAAGGGTGAGAATTATGTGGTCGCTAAGTTAGTATAACGTTGCACTTGGCAGAACAGCCTGCGAACGGGCCTGTCACAGGAGAGGTTAGATCATGCAACCGAGTTAGGTTAATTTAATTTCGTTTAGGCTGATACGGCCGTTTCCCAATTCCCACCTTCCCTGGCTATTCACTGGGCACAGGCGACGGATGTCGCGTATCGTATCAGGATGAAGTGCTTGCACCTTTCTGGGGTTTTTGCAGGTAACGGTATAACCTGGAATCAATCAATTTATCGTTTGACTTTTCGAGAATCACCTTCGATGGACAAGTATTCTTCAACCAACCCACCGGCAATTTTAGGCGAAATATAAACCTCCCCTTTATGAACAGAGCGAATTGTTCTGATCAGTTCATTGCTATCTGAACCTTTAAGAAAATACCCAACTGCCCCTGCTTTTAAGGCTTCCAGCAAAAAAGCCTTCTCTTCATGCATTGTCAAAACGATTACCTTTATATTTGGCAGTAAAGCTAAGATCTGGCGGGTTGCCTCAAGACCATCAATACCTTCCATTGAAATGTCCATTAAAGCAATGTCGGGTCTATATTTTTGTGCCTGGATAATAGCCTCAGCGCCATTCTCAGCCAGTCCAACAATTTGAATATCTGGTACATCACCTAGCAAGGAGGCAAGGCCTTCACGCATTAAAAAATGATCGTCTGCTAAAATTATTTTTATGAGCTTATTAGTCATGGTGTGGACCTCTCATCATAATTTCCGGGATAGGAATTAGGACATGAACTGTAGTCCCCTGACCAAGTGTACTTTCCAAACTCACCTCACCCCCAGTTAAAGCTGCCCGTTCTTGCATACTGCCTAACCCTAATCCATGATGATAACCTGGGGAAGAAGCGGAAGAGGATTGCTCAAATCCTTTCCCATCATCGGCAATCGTCAACTTCAACTTGTCCCGATTCATTCGGAGATTAATGTATACATTCGCTGCCTGGCTGTAGCGAGCCACATTATTCATCGCTTCTTGAGCAATGCGAAAAAGAATCGTTTCAATTTCCCCCGGCAACCTCTCAGGTAGTGCTTCAGAATCAATGGTCACAGAAATTCCCATCGCCTTTAACGTATGTTCGCTTAACCAGTTCAATGCAGGCAATAACCCCAATTCATCCAATATACCCGGTCGTAAAGCTGCAACTATCCGACGTAGTTCATCCACAGCCTTTTGGGTTAACAACTTGCTCTTCTCCAGCCGATCAACTGCGTCCTCGTTTTCAAGCGGGACAATAGCCTCTACACGACTTAAGCTTATTTCAATTGCTGTTAATACCTGGCCAATTTCATCGTGCAATTCATGCGCCAGCCGTTTGCGTTCTTTCTCCTGGGCCGTGATTACCTGGTGCAATAATTCCTGGGTTAGCATTTGTTGCTGCCGTAAGCCATCAGTCTGCTCGGCCACCCTTCTTTCAAGGGAGTTGTTAACCTCCGCAAGTTCCCGAATATTAGCCAACAACTGCTTACGCATATCTTCCAGAGCCTCGGCCATAATGCCTATTTCACCCCCTTCAGGTCTTGAAAGAGGAATATCCAACTCACCACTGGCAATCTTGCGCGCCTTATAGGTTAACTGTTGAATCGGATTGGCCAATTTACGTGTCCCTATTAGCGTGATTAGCCAGACACCTATAAATGCCGTAATACCCAGCACTACCAGCCCCCGCCGAAGTCGCTGCAAGCCGGCAAATGTTTCACTTCCTACATCCCCGCCTACGGCAACACCCCATGGTGCGTTATTCAAAGGAACAAAAGCCATAACATGAAGATGGCCCGGCGGTTCATTGGGCAGATCCAGTTCAAAGGGAACTGTCTTTACAGTTGGTTCACCCTCTGCCATAGCAGCCTGGTAGAATGTGTGATGTTCACCGGGGGAGAGAAAGGGAAGATCGAATGTGGAGAGCAAAGCCCTGCCCTGGACATCAACCAACACGGCATGAGCTGTATGGCCCAAAAAGGCGGCGCGTTGTAAAGGCTCAATGATGCCTGTTTCTTCCAGGCTAAGGAGTCCACTTAGAAATCCAAGCAGTTCGCCACTTTCCTCATTGTGAATTGGAACAGTAACAGCAACGATGGGCTCTTTACCAAGTGGCTCATGGTATGCCTGAGAAATAACAACGTGACCTTGTGATCTTGCTTGCGTAGTTTGGTGAAGTGCAGACAGATCTGTGCCTATGGCATACAGATTATGAGGATAAGACAGCACAACCTGTCCCGAGGGATTTAAGAAGACCCCCCCTGATGAAAATAAACCGATTGATCCAAAGGTGTGTTCCATCACCTCAGCTTCTGTGGATAAATCGGGGTCACCTGGATCAAAGTCCGCTAAATGCCGAACTTCTTCTAGCCTGGATTTTGCTTCCTTCAATATTCCATCTATTTGTCCAGCAACCATCTGAGTGATCACTAAACGCTCGTCCAAAACCCGAGCGGCATTTTCCTGCAAGGCGCGCTCACCTAAAGCGGCAAAGGCCACGAAAAGAATCAAGAAGCCCATGCTTACTGCCAATGCCATTCGTGGCCAAAGGCCAAGATCAAACCACACCTTAATTAGTCGTTTCAAATTACTTTTCACGGTATCACAACTATTTCGGGGGCATATTAACCATTACTGATCGGTTTTACTTATGGGTCATCACTGTGACATAGTTAAAAGATTCGGTTGTCAAAGTACCACAAATGTACCAAGCAGCTACAGTGCTAAATAGTACATTTTTGGTTGTATTTGCGGGTACAGTGTTTCTTCACTTGTTGGCGGCAAACTTTTAAAATAATAGAAAGCGTTGGCTTCACCTTCTACAGAACGTTCTTGCTCCCAAAGTTGACTTCATTTTCCGAACTCAGTGTAACAGCTCGCGCAATTCTATTCAATAGGTGCGATTCGTAATCTCGGCTATTTTTGAGTGTAGTTGATGTTCATGTTTCTCCGACTTAGGGGCAGATGTGCTGCGTGTGGCGTCAAGTGGGGAATAAGATGATGAGTGAAGAGGGAAGAGCAACTACCGACCATATTGGGGAACGTGAAGAAAAGAGGACCTTTAGCCGCCGCCGCTTTTTAGAAGTAGGTTTTTATTCTACGGCCGCTACCAGTCTCGTCACACTTTCAGGCATCATTGCCCGCTTCCTGATTGGCAATTCCCTTGATGAGGAGGAAGGTAAATGGGTAGTGCTGGGAAATGTCAATGACTTGCTTCCAGGCACTGTACACAAAATAAATTACAGCGTTCGCACGACTGATGCCTGGCGCAAGTTTGACCGAATTGGGACCCTCTACGCGTTTAGTGACAACAGCACTGACTTTATTGTCCTGGATGGAACCTGTACCCACCTGGGTTGCCTGGTGCACTGGAAAGCAGAGGAAAATCTATTTAGCTGTCCCTGTCACGAAGGGATTTTTACCCGTCAGGGAGCGGTGGTCAGCGGCGCGCCCAGCAAGCCTTTGTCCCGACTCCAAACAAAGGTCGAAGATGGTGTCTTGTTCGCGCTTGTCTGAGGAGAATTGAATGGATACGGCCGATTCAACTACAACTTCTTCCGAGCAAGCCAGGGCTCCTTCCGCTCCTAAAGGCATTCGACGTTTTTTTTTCATCGCTGGCAGTTGGGTTGGGGAGCGCACGGGTATTCGCAGCGCTAGGGATGGCTTTTTGAACCATTCCATACCCTTGTACGTGCAAAGAAACATTTTATATGCTCTAGGTGGTCTGACCGTGACCAGCTTTTTACTGCAAATTGCCAGCGGGATCACAATGGCCTTTTACTATGCGCCCAGCATTGAGAGCGCTTATGCCAGTGTCGATTATATTACGTATGTGCTCCCCGCAGGTTGGTTGGTTAGGGGAATTCATGTTTACAATTCCAGCATCATTTTCATTTTGCTATTTCTTCACTTGCTGCATACCTTTTTTACTAGCTCGTATAAAAAGCCCCGCGAAATTAGCTGGTTAACCGGTGTGATTCTGCTATTGATAACCGTCGGGTTTGCTTTTACGGGTGCTTTACTGCCTTGGGATCAGCATGGGTATTGGGCTACGATTGTAGGCAGCGAAATTGCTGGTTCGACACCTCTCGCCGGTGAATGGCTGGCCCGGCTCATGCGTGGGGGAACATTGTTGGGGCAAACAACTTTGACCCGCTTTTACGTGACCCACATAATTATTTTGCCTGTTACCTTCGTGGGCCTGGTTGGCCTCCACCTTTCTCAAGTTTTGCGCCATGGTGCGGCGCCTCCCATCACAAAAAAAGGCCAGGCCTCAGCGGGAAGATCCATACCTTATTTTCCAAACAGGCTGTTTGTGCATACTGTTCTAGGCCTTGGTTTGTTGGCGCTTGTTATTGTCCTCAGCTGGAACCAGCGGGCGCCGCTAGAGTTCGAAGCGGATCCCACCAGCACAAATTATATACCGCGACCCAAATGGTATTTTCTCTCTTTGTTTCAACTTCTTCATTACTTTCCCGGTAAATGGGAACCTATCGCTTCAATGCTTATACCTGGATTAGTTATTGGCAGCATGTTCTTGCTGCCTTTTTTAGACAGGAGCGAGGAGCGTCGTCCGTGGCGCAAGCCTTTAACCACGACTATTGGGCTAATTTATCTGGTCATGATTGTTTTATTAACGCTTATTGCCCTGAATTCGCCCGCTTGAAATTTCTGACTGTTTGTTTGGAAAAAAGTTAAACGTTTTGCTTGAGGGAAACACAGAAAAGTCTCGACACGTTTTTCAAAATGTTTACATTGTCACTTTAAGAAAGTTCGCCGGGTAATATCTTTAGCGGTTCTGACAAATTAAGGAGGTAGGAACAATGAAACGTTTTATTTATATTCTGATAATGCTGTTTGCCATGCTGCTGGTGGGCTGCACATCCGGAGCCGATACTGAAGCCGAACCCGTATCAGACACTGAGGCGGGGGTAGGTGAAGAGGCGGAGGTAAGTGAAGATGTTGATATGGAAGAACCGCCTGAGGAGGAAGCCGAGGAAGGTGAAGAGGAAAGTGCTGAAACCGACGCTGAAGTGGCAACTAGCGGAGAAGCAAATACGTTGTTGGCTATCAAAGTAGATGAAGTCACTATGGATGCCAACGCTGCATTCTGGACCGATGCGCCAGGCCTTACGATACCGACTGAGGCCACCACGGACGACAGGCCAGACGGGGCGGATGTTTTGCTTCAGGCGGCATATGACGACAATTTCATCATTGTCCGGGCGGAATGGGCTGACTCAACTGAGAGCGTGTGGAAAAACGCCTGGACCTGGGATGGTACTGCGTTCACCAAGAGTGGTGATGAGGATCGGATTCTTATTCACTTTCCAATTGGCCAATATGCCGAATTTGCCAGTAAAGGCTGCACAGAAGCGTGCCACAACACGGCCGATGATGCGGAAACATGGTATATGGCTACCAGTGATGAAGCACAGCGCCTGGACCAATGGCACTGGAAGGCAACACGCACCAACTATATTGGCTTTGCCGATGACAAATGGGTTGGCATTCAAACAGACCCGACTGATGTGGAAAGTGCTCATCATGGCGACGCCAAAGATAGCGGCGGTGACACAACAAACGTAAATGAAGCTGGTGATGGTCCAGCTTTCATGCACGGTGGCGAGTTAACAGGCGGCTTTATTCCAGCCGGGCAGGAAATTGCCATTGATACCAGCCTGTTGAGTGCTGGCGATACGATACCTGGCTATATTCTGGCACCCCTTGTTGGTTCTCGCGGGGATGTTCTGGCTCAAGGCGTATGGGAAAATGGTCGTTGGGTGGTGGTCTTAATGCGGGCGCTAGATACGGGCCACGAGGATGATGTGGTCTTTCTTCCGCCAAGACCTGTCCCCTTTGGCGTATCAATTGTCGATGATGGTGGGGGCCTGAAACACACTAATGCACCAGATGTCCTCATATTGGAATGGGAACAGTAATTTTTTGTCATAGAGGCAGTCGTTTAGTGGCAAAGCGACTGCCTCTATAGTTAGTGAATTAATCTCGAGTCAACTTATGATGACGTGCAAACCTGGCTGCTTCATAGCGATTTTTGACATCTAGTTTAGCCAAGATACTGCTGACGTGATTCTGAACGGTTCGTGTACTAATAAACAGGCGGTCGGCTATCTCTTGATTTGTCGCGCCGCTTTGCAATTCATACAAAACTTCACGCTCACGCGGAGTTAAATCAGCCCATATATCATCGGTCAGCTCCTCGTATGGACGCAACCGGGAAAATTTATTCAGAATTCGCTTTGTCATCGCTGGGGTTATAGCTGCATCCCCCTTCATGGCCCCATGTATGTGTTCCAAAAGCTTTTCCAGGGAAATATTCTTGATCAGGTACCCTGATGCCCCAAATTGAATGGCTTCAAAGAGCCGCTCATCCTCATCATGTACAGTTAGGAATATAATATTGATACCTGGTTGTTCGGCTAAGATTGCCTGGGTAGCTTCGACGCCCGATCCGTCGGGAAGGTTAAAATCCATCAAAACGAGATCGGGCTCTAAGATACGTGCTTTTTCAATTGCCTCCTCAATGGTTTCAGCCGTGCCCACAATACGAATATCTGGTTGCGTGGATAATAGGGTACTAAGACCCTCCCTAAACAAAACGTGATCGTCAACAAGCAAAATCTTAATCATTCTTAAGGCACCTTGAAACTGGAATTGTAGATTGAAAACTTTTGGATTTTGCTACTTTCACAAAGAACACAGCGCTACCAAGCAGGGCTGGCGTTTACTGGAACAGAACACACGCAAATCTGTAAAAAAATGAAAGAATCCGATACGAGTTTTAGAGTTTGGATTGCCGCAAGGAGTATAGATAATTTGCTACCCTTATAGTCTGGTAAAAATAGCTTACACTTCCTCTTACAATCTGACGACCCATCATCTTACGGGGATGTGTCGAATATTAGTTTTGCGTCGTTCTATTTAGGGTGGCTTCAGATGTTTGTGCGACAATTGGCAAATAGAGCGTCACAATCGTGCCGACAGAAGGCGCTGGTCGTATTTCGAGACGGCCGTTTATTTCTTGGGCACGCTCCTTCATAATTGCTATACCAAAATGCTCATCGCGCAGCAGAATAGATAAATCCACGCCCTTGCCGTCATCAACCACAGAAATGGTGAGCAATGCATCTGACCACAAAACTCGAATTTCTAGAAGACTGGCATCAGCATGTTTTTGTACATTGGTAATCGCCTCACGAAAAATGGCGAATATTTTTTGCTTGACAAATGGCGAAAGCGGCAGTGGGTTGCCTTCATTCGTCAATAATACCCGGAAATTCAGCTGATCGCGACTGGCCAGAACTGCCATGTCGGTTAAGGTCGCTTCAATATCAGTGAAACTCTTGGGTTGCAAGGTTGTTAAGGTAATTCGGATATGCTCAAATGCTTGGCTTGTTAATGATTCCGCTTCCTCAATTTCCTGACGAATCAGGTTGTCTATCAAATTATTGCTTCTAATAGAAGCCAATTTTAGCCTCAAGTATCCCAGTTCTTGCCCGACTGTGTCATGCAAATATCGAGCCAGACGGCGTTGCTCAGTTTCTGAAGCGCTGGCCCGAATCAATTCTGTCCCGTCCGGGCGCATGCTTTCAATGGCAAAAGAAAGAATTGGCGCCAGATCTGCCAGCGTCTTTGCTTCACTTTCTGAAAGGGCGAGTTTTATCATTTGGTAAAGGTGCAAAAATCCCACCGTAATTCTGCCGTGCTGTAGAGGGAGGCTGTAGCCGTTAATATGTTGACTGAATGACAAATCAGGGAACTGTTCGATTGATATTTGATTCGGATAACATACTTGTTCCCACGTCGCTTCGGCTGGCAGCGGCAGATATTCTGGATACAGTGGCACATTGCTTGCAGGCGCACGCCATTCTGCAGCGGTCGTCAGTTGGGATTTAGCCCGATTGCATAGAAGAAGTGACACGCTTGAAAAGGGGGCAATCTCACGAGGAAAATGAACTATTGCTTGACTTAGCTCTTCCCAATTATTTGCCAGATTTAACCTTTGGCGCAGCTCCTTTTCCAGCTCAATACGCTGAATGGCTTGAATTTTAAACAATTCAACTCTTTTCATCTTGGTTAAAAAAAGACCGGCAACCAGGGGAAGCAGGATGCCTAAAAGCAAGACTTCAACGAGGAATTCAATTTCTATCGCCTGCGTGGCTGCGTGCTCATGCACTTCATAATTAATGAGGGCAACCCCAAAGAGCAGCACTATCAACCAGCGATAGGCCAGGATTGCTTGGAAGATGGGTCGCCCTGACAGCGGAGAAATTTTTGACCTCCTGAGCGATAGTGATGAGTCATATACCGAAAAGTTGCAGTGTGGAATCAAGATTGTAGTTTTATACAAATATTATTATAGGAAGAATGTCCTATAGATGTCAAAAGTGAAAAAAAGCCTATGGTTAAAGTGTACTAGAGAAATCCTAACTTATGTTTGCAAAAGATAGTTCTTTTTGCGGATACGAGACTCTAAAGAATTCGATGCCTCTATTTTGAATACGTTCTAAACTTGAGATAGGGTTTCCAGGCTTAAATCAGCATATTGATCTTGTTTTCCAGAAAGTGTTTACAGGCCGTTACTTTTTTGGAAATCACCTCACTTGTTAAGTATACGGCCGTTAACAACCACAACACAATACGAGCACAGTCAAATCATTGAGAAAGCACAGGAGCTGAAAGCAACTAACCTGATCCATGTAAAGCGCCATACGCCACAACGACAACAAACTTTTGAGCATATTGCTTAGGGCAGTAAAAAATGATTCTCAAAGTGTTACTGATTGGGAATGACTCTTTGTTCGGAAAATGTATTGAAGGGTTGTTGTCCAGGGAACATGACCTCCAACTCTCGAGCTATCCGGCCGAAGAAGCGTGGAATTTAGTTAAGGTAATAAAGGATGCCCCTCCTGATATCGTCATTGTCCTGGGTCCATTACAACTCATCGAAGTAACCCGCCTCTGGCTGGTTTGCCAAAACCAGCGCCACCTCCGGTTGCTTGTGGTCAGCAAAACTGAAAACCTTGTCCACATTTATGAAATGTCTTCGGTTGCCATTACGAATCGATCAGATTTGGCGGCCGTCGTACGCAGCGGGCAGGTACAATTTCCCCTCAAGACTTTGGGCAAACCGTAATTACCCAACGCTGTCTTCCCCAATAGATCCAAAGGCGCTCCATGTCAGCCTTGCTCAACTAGTTCTTAAGTACTAGGTATGTACTATTTAGAGTGCCAGTAAATAGGTGTTTTTTTTCCTCTTTATCCCGAACTTATCGCATGACCCATTACTCCCGCCTGTTCTACAATCTAACGTAAGGGCAACTTGCGTTTGGTACCGCCCGTTCTAAAGTCGTTTTCAGACAATCTATAGAAGCTTTGCCCCCTCGAAACTATAACACTCTGAAATGATCAGGAGTAATCATATGATGACACAAACGAACACACCTAGACGCAGATTTTGGCAGGAAAAACACCAGTTTGTTCGTTTTTTCCTGGTCTCCGTTACATTCGTAATTGCCTTCCTATTTACTTCGTTAGTCGCCGTCCCGCCAGCTTTTTCACAGGCAACAATCACGCTGGATATTCGAGACCTTGATACAAGCGCAGCTATCCCTGAGTTTTCATTTCTGGTAAATGTAGACAATACAGGTGATTCGTCTGATCCAGACCCAACCAACCATCCCTGGCAGCATCCGATGGAGAGCTACAGCCCCATTGCTGCTGCCGGTGATGAGACGACCTCTTCTTTTGATTTGGAAGACGGCCGTTACCTTATCTCAGTTCGTGCCGATGGCTACAAGGTCTGGGGTCGGCACATTCGTATAGATGGCGGCCAGGTTTATGACTACGATGGAAACCTACTTAGCGGCAATAATGTGGAGATTGAACTGCTCCCCGAACCGCTCCCCCTGGCTTCTATCCTCGTGTTTGCCTTCCATGACTTCGCCAAGGTAAACGCCGCCCCAGACTTTCCGCTGGAGTTCGATGGTTTAGAGGGTTTCAATGTTGTCATTGAAGATACGGCCGGACAGGTGGTTATCGACTGGTTCGGCAATCCCCTCTGTACGCAGTACAGCGACTTCCCCGGCGGCACGCCTGTTCCGGGCACCGGCGGCGAATGTCTGACTGACAATACGGGCCACGTCTACATCGAAAATATTCCGCATGGCAAGTATGAAATCTTCGTTATTCCGCCCGAACCCAATAACGATTATTGGGTCCAAACCAGCACCTTAGAAGGTACCCTGGCCTTGGATGCCTGGCTGGAAGAGGGTGCAGACGGCCGTGGCGCGCCCGGCGAAATCTTACTGGAGCCAGCCGCCCAAACGGCTTACTGGTTCGGATTTTCCGCGCCAATGGAATGGGAAAATCCAGGTACAGGCAGCATCATCGGTACAACCCGAAACTACCTTGCCTTCCCGCCATTTGAGCAGCTAACCTACGGCGAGCCCGTCAGCGAGCCCTGGATTGCCGTCACTGATTGGGACAGCGACTTGCAAGTGTACCGCACCCGGGGTAATCCGGACGGAAGCTTTACGATTCCTGATGTGCCGGCCGGGCGCTATGAACTGGCCATTTGGGATGCTAAGCTCGATTACATCATAGCCTTCCGCACGGTGGACGTTGTGGAAGGCCAAACTACTGACATGGGCGACGTAGGAATCTTCCGCTGGTTTGGCTGGAACTCGGGCTATGTTTTCTTTGACAACAATGAAAACGGCATCCGCGACCCCGGAGAGCTTGGCATTGTCAATCAGGAAGTCCTGACTCGTTTTCGCGATGGCAGCGTTCACCAGGGAGCGATAACCGACGCCAACGGTTACTATGAATTCGACGAAGCGCGTTCTCCGTTGGGCCGGTTTGAAACCTTAGAAGTAGACTTTGCCCGCTTTGCCCGTACCGGCCATTCGGTGCACGATGAGCAGTATGCCCTCTTCAACATGCTGGATCCCTCCCCAACCGTGATTACCGATGAAGTGGGCGGTGGCCTTATTCTGAGCCAGGTAACCTGGGAAGGGCGACGCAGTCTTGTAGATTGGGGAAAGCTCCCCTACGCAGGAACTGACAATGGCGGGATTTCCGGTATTGTTATTCATGGCACCACGCGCAATGAATTCGACGCCAGTC
>JBHIWP010000083.1:0-17394 GCA_041987425.1 Promineifilaceae bacterium (SeqCode)
GAAACCCATGAAAACAAATGTCCTCTTGTCCAGCCTGTATTCTACTCAAGGCAGAGCGTTGTCTGTCTTGTCCATTCTTTTCCTAACGCTAATTTTTGCAGCGACCAGCACGACCAGTTGGGCCGCGCACGACAATCCAGCCGTGGTGACAACCATCTCCGTTGGCGATGCGCCCATTGGTGTGGGCGTCAATCCGGCAACAAACCGCATGTACGTAACCAATAGCTGGCTTGATGGTCCGCCAAGAGATGACACCGTTTCGGTCATTGACGGAGCCAGCGACACGGTTGTTGCCACAATTGCCTTGGGGCCGTTGTGCAGTGCGCATCACACCGGAAACTGCCTGCCTGCTGATGTGGGCATCAACCCGAATACAAATCGTATTTATCTGCCCAACTTCCTGGATGACTCGTTTTCTGTGATTGACGGAACGCCCGGTAGTCCCACAGAAAATATGGTTATTGCCGCAGCAGTTCCAGTGGGCAACGAGCCCTGTCGCGTGGCCGTCAATCCCATCACTGATCGCGTTTACATGACAAACCTCACGCCTGATCTGCTAACGGTCATCGACGGCACGCCGGGCAGCCCCACAGAACATACCGTTCTGGCTACGGTTGCCGTGGGGAACGGGCCTTGTGGGGTGGGGGTAAACAGCACTACCAATAAGGTTTATGTAGCAAACTTCCTGGCCGGCACCGTCTCTGTGATTGATGGAAACAGCAACGCAGTTATTGCCACAATTCCGGTCGGGAGCAATCCGGCAAACGTTGCGGTCAATTCTGTGACCAACCGCGTTTACGTCCCCAACCAGTCCAGCAATACGCTCTCCGTTATTGATGGAGCAACCGACACCGTCATCGCTACGCTACCGATGGCTGCTGCGCCTTTCGCCGTAGATGTAAACAGCAACACCAATCAAATCTATGTAGCTACCGGTTTCCAGGATGCAGGCCCAGCTGGCAATGTTGTGATTATTGATGGCAGCAGCAATACGGCCGTTGCCACGCTGCCCATAGGCGACGACCCGGCAGATATTGCAGTTAACCCCGTCACCGATCGCGCCTACGTGGCCAATCACCTGGACGACACGGTATCGGTCATTGCCGACGATGTCACGCAGGTGGCGATCGATATTAAGCCGGGCGACGACACGAATCTGCTGTCTTGCGACCAGTTGCAGCGCGATTTCACGGTTGCCATTCTGACGACGCCAGACTTTGACGCGCTAAGCGTTGATCATTCGACGGTATCGCTTGCCGGGGCCAGCGAAGTGCATACGGACCGTAATACAGGTGAACCAAGTCGTCACGAAAAGGATATTGATCGTGATGGTGACCTTGATCTGTTGTTCCACTTTCGCCTCGGCGAAACGAACCTGACCTGTACATCTACCGAAGCAACGCTTGTAGGACAAACTTATTCGGGCACCGCAATTGAAGGCACAGATTCTGTGTGGATGCAGACTCTGCGCTAGGAGGCAAATATCATGAAAAATTTCAGAAGGAAGGGTTTTGCCCTAAGCTTTTTATTGCTCTTGTTTCAAATATTGACTGTATCAGCCGGAAGCACGCGACATGATCAAACAAACGCTGCAAATATCGCAGCCGGTGACAACGACCATCTCGAAACGTACATCATTCAGTTGAGCGATGCTTCTGTGGCCAGCTATCGTGGCGGGATCGCGGGCCTGGCCCCGACCAATCCGGCTGCCAGAGGAGAGCGCACACTGCGGCACAGTACGGCCACCGCTGCCTATAGAACCTACCTGGAAAATGAACAAACGCAGTTTACTGCCAGGATGACACAGGCAGTGGGACGGCGGCCAACCATCCTGTCTACCTATCAGCACGCCTTGAACGGCATGTCCGTAGAGCTAACCGCGGCTGAAGCTACTCTCATCGCCAACCTGCCCGGTGTGCAAGCCGTTACAATCGAAACCATAGCACACATTGTTACGGACGCCAGTCCAGACTGGTTGGGCGCTTCAGCTTTGTGGGATGGTTCTGCAACGGGCGGTCTCCCCGGCACGCAGGGCGAAGAAACAGTTATCGCCGTCTTAGATACCGGGATTAACCACGACCACCCCTCTTTTGCCGACATTGGCGGCGATGGGTACGATCACACCAACCCCTTAGGCTCCGGAAACTACATCCCCGGCAGCTACTGTGATGCCAATGTTCCTGGCTCGAATCCAGCATTTTGCAACGACAAACTGATAGGCGCCTGGAGCTTTACCTCAGATACGGGTTCACCCGAAGACGGCCATAGCCATGGCAGCCACACCGCCAGCACGGCCGCTGGCAATGTCTTATCTGCCACCATTAGCGCGCCTACGATCTCTTTCACCCGGCAGATTGCGGGTATGGCCCCTCATGCCAACCTCGTAATCTACGATGTGTGTAATGATGGTGGTGGATGTGGTCTAAGTGCTCGAACGAGCGCTATCGAACAGGTCATTATCGACAGCATGTCTTTGCCTAATGGCATTACGGCACTCAACTATTCAATTAGCGGCTCCGGCGGCCCTTATTTTGGCACTATCCAGCAGCTCTTTCTAAGTGCAGCCGATGCCGGGATCTTTGTGGCGGCCGCTGCTGCTAATGAGGGACCTAATGCTGGCACGGTTCAACACCTTTCACCCTGGGTCACTACCGTTGGCAACAGCCTGCACAACCAATTTCGGCGAAACACCAGCCTTATCGACATGAACGGCGGCAGTACTGAACCGCCAGAAAATATGTACGGAATCGGCGTGTCATTGACGGCAGGGCATGGTCCGGCCCGGATTGTTTACGCTGGTGACTTAGGGCCAGATAGCAATGCGCTATGCGGTACGGGCAGTGCGGGCAGCGGCAACAGTTCCCCGTGGCCTGCTGGATTCTTTAACGGTGAGATCGTCGTTTGCGATGGTGGCACTTATGGTCCCATCGAAAAAGGTGAGAACCTGTTATTCAGTGGTGCCGGTGGCTACATTCTCATTGATAATAACACCAATCCCTTTAGCCAGCGGCATGTGCTGCCAACTGTCCACATTAGTCAGGCTGACGGCACTGCGCTTAAAGATTGGCTGCAGGATGGCGGCAGCGATCATACGGCCGTAATCACCAGTTTTGAAAATGTCGATATTGGCGCAGGCGATACGATGCATGCCTCCAGCGGGCGTGGCCCAAATCCCACGCTTGACATTCTCAAGCCAGACGTAGCGGCTCCGGGATTTGGCATTTGGGCGGCTGTCCATACCAACGGCGTTATGCCAGCGCCTGAGTATGACTTTCAGACCGGAACCTCTATGGCCAGTCCCCATGTGGCCGGTGCGGCGGCCCTGCTTTCTGCTCTGCACCCAGATTGGTCTCCTCATGAAATTAAATCTGCCTTGATGACCACAGCCCTGACCTCGGTGCGTAAGAGTTACGAAGGACCCGGGGCAGGTCCGCCCGCCGATCCTTTTGATATGGGCGCTGGGCGCGTTGATCTGAGCGTGGCGGCATTAGCGGGTTTTGTGCTGGATGAATCAACGGCTAATTTTGAGGCAGCGAACCCCAGTTTAGGCGGCGATCCTACCACACTGAATATACCCAGTATGCAGGACGGCACGTGCACACCTGGTTGTAGCTGGACCCGCCGAATGACCAGTACCCAGGCCGTAGCTGTGGTCTGGTCAGTATCGGTGGCTGCACCGGCAGGCATCACCATTGAAGTGTTTCCAGATTCCTTTACACTGCAACCCGGTAGTACTCAGGTGATTGACGTTACGGCCGTATTCTCCGGTGCAGCTCCCGATGAATGGTTCTTCGCTGAAATATTGCTCACGCCAGACTCTGTTGAGATTCCACAAGCGCATTTTCCAGTGGCTATTAAACGGCTGTCGCTCGATCGGTACGTAGCTCCAAACGGAGCAGATAGCGGCAGCTGTGCCGTTCAAACCAGCCCATGCCAAACTATCGCCTACGCCCTCACCCAGGCCAACGGCGACACAGTTCACATTGCCGCCGGGACCTACCTGGAAAACATTACGATTGACAAAAGTGTAACTTTGCAGGGTGCAGGCCAAGGCATGACGATTATAGATGGCAACGCTTCCGACACAGTCGTTACTATCGGAGCGGCCCAAACCATCCACGTAACCCTCGCCGATCTAACCATTACCAATGGTGCAGGTTCTACGGGGGGCGGCATCTTAAACTCGCCCCAGGCCGTTACCAATAGTCTGACCACCTTGAACCGAGTGACCGTCAGCAACAATGATGCAACTGATGGCGGGGGAATCTTCAATGGACTCGACGGAGCCTTGTCTCTTAACAATAGTACTGTCAGTAACAATACCGCTGCCTGCGGTTTCTGCGATGGCGGCGGCATTTACAATGCTGGCGGGTTGGTAACAGTGACAAGCAGCGTTGTCAGTGGCAATGGCATCAGCGTGAATGGTGGTGGCATCTACAACGAGGGTGAATTGGAATTATACGACAGCGTTGTCAGTAAAAACGTGGCTATCTTTGGCGGGGGAATCCAAAACTTTGGCAGTAATGCTACTACAACCTTGATCCGAAGTATTGTTGAAGGGGGTGACCCCACCGGCGATGCAATCTTTGGCGGGGGGATTTACAATGAATTGGGCATGGTAACTTTGACCGACAGTTCGGTTCACACGCTCAACGCCACCGGCTACGGAGGTGGAATCTACAACTTTAAAGGAGGATCGATTACTCTAAACAGGAGTGTTGTCACTCACGTTTCTAGAGGAGGTGGTATCTATAATGAAAGCAGTACCCTCAGGCTGGTCAATAGCACAGTGAGCGATAACAGCGGTTTGGGCATTTGGAACATCTCTTTCTCCGAAAATGCCGTCACGCAATTGATCAATAGTACCGTTAGCAACAACACAGCTCAAAACATAACGGCCGGAGGCATTCAAAACGACTTCGGCTCTGTAACGCTAACCAATACAATTGTCGCCAACCAGACGTCAGGTGCTGACTGTGCCGGAGTTGTTACCTCCAATGGCTATAACCTGGACAGCGATGGCAGTTGCGTCGGCACTGCCAGCGATCAAACGGCCGATCCTCTGCTTGGCCCCCTGCAAAACAACGGCGGACCGACAGAAACGCACGCTCTGCTCCCCGGCAGCCCGGCAATTGATGCCGGTGACAACAGTACCTGTCCCGACGTTGACCAACGCGGCGAACCGCGCCCGGCCGATGGTGACGGGGATAGTACTGCTGTTTGTGACATTGGGGCATTCGAACACCAACCACCAATCGCCGCCGACACCACAGCGCCGTCGTGCCAGGTTGTGGTCACGCCTGGAGTGCCGACCGAAATCCTGTTAACTATTCAAGACACAGGCAGCGGGCTGGCCCAAATCGATATTGTACGACAGCAAAACGTTAGCCTGAATGTGCCCAGCTTTACGGTCGGGACGACCGAGCCGCTGGTTGTGACAGCCACCGTCAGAGTTTCGCGAGGTCTGGCGGCCGTCGGGCTGGAGATCAGTGATGTCGCGGGCAATATGACCGCTTGCGGACGGCAACTGAGATTCCGTCGCTGAGCCCGTCTGGTGAACTAAACAAACGGGGCGACAAACGGTCGTATGCTAGCATCATCTCATCAAATCATTGTGAAAAGTTCTCTAAGCAAAAGGAGCAAACACATGAAAGCAATGAAAGTTGTGATGATGCTAGCTTTGTCGGCCGCATTGATTGTGGCCGCAACGTGGACCAGCCTGGCAGCCGATGAAGTAAAGCGCGTTTATCACTATGTCGGCAACGATATACTCGCTTCGGCAGGGGAATTCATCACCCTGTTCAACTACAGTCCGCATGCCGACGCCAGGGTGCGGATTGAGGTAACCACTCTAAGTGGTGTGACCCAGTACCAGTTTGACGTGCCCAGGGCCAGCCACCTGGTTCTCCGATCGTCTGACTTGGGGATTACTGGACTCTACTATCTAGAAATCAGGAGCACGCGGCTTGTAGCCGTCTCCATTATTGAATCCTTCTTTGTTGCTGGTCCAGATGAGTTGGGTGGGGTAACGCCTCAGGACGAACTCTTTTCAAGCTATGCCCTGGCGAACACCTCATCTGCCAATGCAGCCGATGACTTTTTCAGAATTTATGCCCCGGTGACGCCGACAACCGTTGAATTCTACGATCAGGATTTGAAACTGGTGGCTACCAGAACCATTAGCGGGAACGGCCTGGCCGAGTTCAGAGCCAGCGACTTGGGCTATACCCATACCTATAGTGCCTTTATTAAAGCCGCTGCTAATACCCCGCATCCTTTTGCTATTTCGTTCCTGGAAGGGCCTGCCATCGTCTTTTCGATCATTCCACAAGGCGTCCGGTAACGTTACCACAGAGGTTGAATTAAACGGTGTTCGGATGCTACGGCCGTAACGAATGAAAAGCAATACAGAACAGTCTGGATGACGCCTAAGCTAGCAAAGGAATCAGAAATGTCTGAAACAACATGGAGTTTACTCATTTTAGCCGCCATTGTAATTGGGGCTTTTTACCTCATCTGGCGACTTGGCCAGGGGCCCATGTTGTCGGGTCCGCGCACCTTGCCAAAGCGCGTTTTGGCCTTTGTGCTGGGCACGATACTGATTGGTGTAGCTATCTTTTTGCTAACCATCCCAGGGGCAAAGCTTACATTTACCCTCGCATTCCTGGTGGCAGGGGGCGGCTTAATCGGCTTTTATACGTTTGATTTGAGTAAGTATCTGAATTGAGCACAATGTTATTAACTCGACATAAAAGTTATGCTTGTATTGGAACTGTGCTGTGCCTCTCTTTTTCTTGTTGCGGGCGTCATCGTTTGGGGCTGGCGCTCCTGGAATAGGCGCGGCTTTCAAACGGCCGTCCCCCTGGATGGCGCAACCTGTCTGTGGAATGAAGACGGCCGTTCTCTTGTCATCAGGCAAAATTATTTCCGCAATGTCGTTTACCTTTTAATATTGTTAATCGCATTGCTAGCAGTTCTCTACTTCCTGGGGCTCCTCATCATCGACCTTTTCAAGAATCCGGTCGCAGGATTCTTATTGCTTATTGGCAATGGATCGTTACTCGGAATGATTGCCGCTGTCCTGGCTGCGGGCATAGCCTCTTTGTGGCGCTCGCTGCGACGGCCGTTTGTTCACGTAGATGCTTCTTCCCACCTGCTACAAGTGGATTGGGGGCCTTCCAAACAGCAGATTCCCTTTAACCACATACTATTCATTGGACTGGCACACACCGGTAGCGATGCGTTTGGCAACCCAAAAGTGGGTGTGTTTGAAATCGAAGTCATGCTTGCTAGTGCGCAACTGTTACAGCTTTGCTCAATTTCAGGCGATTTTAAATCGGCCAAAAAACGTAGTATTAAGGTGGCTAAGCAAATTGCTGAAATTTGTGAGAAGCCAATGATGATAAAGAAACCGTGGGCGATTCGGCAGGTAAAACGATAACCATAACAAACGGCCGTTCCTCTTCCCCCATCCTCCGCTATAATCCCCCGCATGCATAACAAACAACCGAACTCAGATCACTGTTTTGTCTGCGGCCGTAAAAATCCGCGCGGGCTGTATGTCACCTTCTACGACAACGGCCGTAACGAAGTCCACGCTACCCACACCATTCCCGATGTCTACCAGGGCTACCCCGGCATTGTACACGGCGGCGTGGTGGCCGCCCTGCTGGATGAAGTGGTGGCCCGCGTCTCTATGATTGGCGATCCGCACCACTTTATGATGTCTGTCAGGCTAGAAGTAAAGTACCGCCACCCTGTCCCCACCGAAACGGAGCTAACCGCCGTTGGCCGCATCGTGAAGCTGCGCGGGCGACTGGGCAAGGCCGTGGGCGAAATTCGCCTGCCAGATGGCACCCTGGCGGCCGAGGCCGAGATGACTCTGGCCGACGTGCCCGCAGCGCTGCTGGCCGACGCCAACCTCGATGCCCTGGGGTGGCGTGTAGATTGAAACGAAGCTCCACAGGAAAGCACTGCTGTAAGTTAACCCTGCTTGACTAAAATAATTTCCAATACAGTACTAATTACCCTGGTAACTTAACACCATTTATACGGCAGCAGGCCTTATTTGCTTTAAAATGTGCTTCCATGATGCAAAGATCTGCCTATTCAAACGAATTACGCGCCGATACCGCTACAATCCTCATTCCATTGATTGCGGGTATCACGGCCATGGCTGCCCTGCTGGCGGCGCTGGCGTTTGAATCATTCACTGAGAGCTGGCACCTGTGGGCGGCCGTGCTTTTGGCGCTGGTGGCCGGAGCCGTTGGTCGGCAGCTTCTTAAGCAAAGCCAGGCAGAGCTGGGAACGATCATTTTTACGGCCGTTCATCTCCTCATCTTTTTTCTTGTTATCCTAAAAAACTGGACGCCCGGCAGCATGGTGCCCTACCTGTTTTCCATCCTCATCATCGCCAGCAGCATGTTTACCCAACCGGATTATGGCTTTATTACCTGGGGAGTCTCTGCCATCTTAACCGCGCTTGGCGTCAGCCAACACATCAATGAATCGATGAGCCTGGCTCAGCACATTGCTGGCCCCATCATTGTTAACTTCTTCGTGGCCGGCGCCGCTTACTTTTCTGCGCTGGAATGGCAGGTTGCCGTAGAATCTGTCAGCCAGCTGCACATCAAAGCCCAGCACCGGCGAGACGAGCTGTTTGCCATTCAGGAAGAGCTGCACCTGACCAACGCCAAGTTGATGAACAGCAATGAAGCCCTGGAAAAAGCCCGTGAAACGGCCGTGTCCGAACGTGATTTGCGCACCCGATTTATGAACCAGGTCAGCCACGAGCTGCGCACTCCTATCAACACCATCGTCAACTTTGCCCATATCTTGAGCCAGGGCGAACTGGGCGATGTTACCCCCCGACAAGTAGATTACCTCAACCGGATTGAAAAATCTGGCTGGCACTCCATGAGCGTGCTCAACGACCTGCTGGACCTGGCCCAGATGAACGCCGGGGAATTCCGGCTCAGGCGGCAGTTGACTGATCTAGAGCCGGTTTGCGAAGAAGTGATGGCCAGCGTGCGCAGCCTGCTTGAAGACGAAAAAATTGAACTCATTCGTGACTATCCAGAGGTCTGGCCGCAGGTGCTGGTTGATCCCAAACGATTCCAACAGGCATTGCTCAACCTGCTGAGCAATGCCGCCAAATATACGGAAAAGGGCCGCATCACCTTGCGGGTACGCGCTCATCAACACACTGCCACCTTTGCCGTTGAAGATACAGGCATCGGCATTCCTGAGGAGCATTACGAAACCGTCTTCCAGGAATTTCGCCAGCTAGATGAGACCATTGCCCGCAGACGCGTGGGCACCGGGCTGGGGCTGCCCATCAGCCGCCACCTTATTGAACGACATGGCGGCACACTAACGATCCACAGCGTTGTAGGCCAGGGCAGCACTTTTACCATCACCCTTCCTCTTGTAGATGTAGATCATCAAGATGCGGCAGAAGGGGTACCTGCCGCCCCACAGCCTGTGAGCGCCGTTGCTCAAGAAGAATCGATTTGATAAACTCTCCAATAACCTAAAACAAAAAAGTTTTTTGAAAACCATCGCGCGATTGAGCCAATCGCCTATCGTTTTTCTGTAAAAACCTTTTGCCGACTGTGTACAATCTGTAGAAAGTAGCAATAAATGTCCAATCCTTTAGCCAATGCCACCATCATCCTTGTCGAAGACGACCAAAATGCCCAGCTCGTTGCCCTGGATCTGCTGCGAATGGGCGGGGCCAACCGCTGCTATTCTCGCCGCAGCGTGGATTCGGCCATTTTCTTCGCCGAAAAGCTGCCCCAGGTCGATCTCTTTTTAGTCGATATCAACATGCCGCAAAAAAGTGGCTTTGATCTGTTACAAGAAGTGCGCCAGCACGACAAGCTAAAAGACGCGCTGGTCGTCGCCGTTACCGCAGGGACGCTGGAACATGATACGTCGACGATTCATAAGTTTGGTTTTGACGGACTAATCAGCAAGCCGCTGCGAGCCACGGAGTTTGCCAATCAGATCCAGCGCATTCTTGAAGGCGAGCGTATTTGGGAAGCACGTTAAAGTTTAAATTTGGAGTTAAAGTGAGTCAGAGCGTATCGACAAACCGTATAAAGCCTTTCCGGTATCTACCTGGGATTGTGCTGCTTGTGCTTGTGGTGCTGCTGACGGCCTGCTTTGGCGGCGGCGGTGATAATGCAGCGCCAGAAACGACCGTAACCGATCCCGCTGCCGTTCCCCCCACAGGCTCCCTGACGTGCAGCCCCGATTGCTTGAATCAGGGCCAATGCGGCACGGCGGCCGACGGCCGTATCGTTATCCTGGCTCATGATTCCCGGCCTGCCACCCGCGACCACAACGTTATTCTGGCAAACGACAGCGCTGTCAACATCCTGGCCCAGGAACAACACTCGGTGCAAGACGCAGCAGGCAATATCTTTCCTCTCATTTTTTATGTGGTGCAGCCAGCGCAAAGCGGGCCCAATAGCTGGGTGGCCGGTAGCTGTGTCAATCAAACAGTACAGCCCTGAGCCATCTCTATGAGCGATAACTTACGCATCATCAGTGAACTCCTAGCCGCCCAACACGCTGGCGAACCCGTTGTATTGGCAACGGTGATCAAAGCGCGCGGCTCTGTGCCGCGCCACAGCGGCAGCAAAATGCTCGTTTTCAGCGACGGCCGTATCTCCGGCAGCATCGGCGGGGGCGAGATGGAGTCGCGGGTGGTGAAAGAGGCGCTGGCGTCATTGGCAGACGGCCGTACGCGCGTGCTGCCCTACGCGCTGGTAGAGCCCAAGCGGGGCGACCCCGGCGTATGCGGCGGCGAGGTGGAAATTTACTTGGAACCGTATGCACCCCCCGCCACCTTGTTGGTAATCGGCTGCGGACACGTGGGGCAGGCCGTGGCCGAGCTGGGCCACTTCCTCGGCTACCGTGTCGTCGTCACCGACGACCGCGAAGCGCTGGCCACGCCAGAAGCTATCCCCAATGCCGACCTGCACCTCCCCGGCAGCTTCGCCGAGGCCCTGGAACAAAGCCCCATTACGCCCAGCACCTACGTCATTATGGTCACGCGCAACGTGCTGGTGGACCGCGAAATTGTGCCCCTCCTCATTCACTCCCCGGCGCGCTACATTGGCATCATGGGCAGCGACCGCCGCTGGGCAGAAACGAAACGTCTGCTCATTGAAGACGACCTGAGCGCCGAAGATTTGGACCGTATTCACTCACCCATTGGCCTGGAAATTGAAGCAGAAACCCCCGAAGAGATCGCCGTCAGCATCATGGCCGAGATAATCAAGCTGCGCCGGATCCGTAAAAATCCTCGTAACTAAGTGACAAGATTTAACTAACCGCAGAGGACGCGGAGGGCGCAAAGGGGAAACAAAAATCTCTGCGTTCTCCGCGCTCTCCGCGGCTAAAAAAGGAAACAAATGTTGCACCAGCTGGCACAGCATAAAACCTGTGACGGTGTTTACTTGTCAATCAACCAGTCCAAACTTTATACTTGTATCATGAACACACATTTCCACCAGATTACCCACTACGAAACGCCAACCTCGGTTACGGCCGTTCTGCAACTGCTGGCCCAATACGGCCGTCGCGCCCGCATCGTGGCTGGCGGCACCGATCTGCTGCTGGAGCTGGAGCGCGGCGTGCGCCCCGATGTCGAAATTTTGATCGACGTAACCCGCATTCCCGGCCTAGCCGACATTGCCCAGGATGAGGCAGGCAACATCCATTTGGGCCCGCTGGTGACGCATAATCAAGTGGTCGCTTCGCCGCTCATCGTGCAAAAGGCGCTGCCGCTGGCCCAGGCCAGCCTGGAAGTTGCCTCGCCGCAGCTGCGCAACCGGGCCACCATCGCAGGCAACCTCGTCACCGCCAGTCCGGCCAACGACACCATCACCCCGCTGCGCGCCCTGAACGCCAACCTCACCCTCGCCTCCATTCGGGGCGAGCGCGTCGTGCCCCTGGCCGACTTTTATACGGGCGTGCGCAAGACAGTGATGGAGCCAGACGAAATGCTCGTGGATATCTCCTTTGCTGCCCTGCCAGAGACGGCACGCGGCATTTTTGTGAAGCTGGGTCTGCGCCGGGCCCAGGCAATTTCGGTGGTGCATCTGGCCTTTGTGCTGGACTTCGCCGCCGATGGCACCATCAGCAGCGCAGCCATCACCCAGGGCAGCGTGGCGCCCACCATCATCCATACGCCGGGAGCCGAAGCGTACCTGGTGGGCAAGACGCTCACCGACGAGGTAATCGCCCGCGCTGCCAACCTCACTACCGCTGCCGCGACGCCTATCGACGACGTGCGCGGCCCGGCCGAGTATCGCCAGGAGATGGTGCGGGTGCTCGCCCGGCGGGCGCTGACCGCGCTGCGCGACGGTACGGAACGCAGCCAGTGGCCCCAAGAACCGGTGATGCTGTGGGGCGAGACAAACGGCCGTTTCCCCGGCGGCACCCAGTTCAACCAGACGCACACGCCCGAGACAGCCATCACCACCACCGTCAACGGCAAAACAATCAGCGCCACGGGCGGCAACCACAAAACGCTGCTGCGCTGGCTGCGAGAAGAAGGCACGCTCTCGGGCACGCCCTTAATTGGCAGTAAGGAAGGCTGTGGCGAAGGTGAGTGCGGCGCCTGCACCGTCATTTTAGACGGCATGGCCGTGATGTCTTGCCTGGTGCCCGCCCCCCGCGCCCACGGCGCCAATATTGTGACCATTGAGGGATTGGCAAACGGGGCTGGTAACGGTACCTTGCATCCACTGCAACAGGCATTTGTGGAGACGGGTGCGGTGCAGTGTGGCTACTGTATTCCAGGGTTTCTGGTTGCCGGGGCCAAGCTGTTGGAGGAACGGCCGTCTCCCAACCGCGAGCAGATTTTACAGGCGTTCAGCGGCAATCTATGCCGCTGCACTGGCTATTACAAAATCATTGAAGCCGTCGAGAAGGCCGCTATTTAACTGCTGGAGGTAACATACGATGCGTCTAGAAAAAAAACATCAAGAAGAACTGTCCAAACGAAAAGGTCTTACTGGGAAAACCATTATTCAGGTAATCTGGCTGCTGACAACGGGCACGCTGGCTTACTTCTTTACCAACTACCTGTTTAGCCAGGGCATCATCAATGCCAACATCTTTTATAATCAGCTATATATTCCCCGTTCCGTCCCGGTCATTGGCGTCAAGCTGATTGTCGTCTTTGGCATGGTAGTTGTGATGCAAATCGTCTTTTTCATGGGCTACTTTATCGCCAGCCCGGAAGGACGTCGGCGCACGGGGGATGCTTCTATGCACTCCCGCAATAAAGATCCGTTTGACGACCGTTTTAGTTAGAGAAGAAGATCCTTTTGTGTAGTTCCACAAGTAATTACGTAATTGAGTAATTGGGTAATTGGCCATCTTTTGCACAATTACCTAATTACCCAATTACCAATATTCAAGCCGCCAATTCGAGAAAAAGTATGCTTAAGTCCGAATCCGTATACCGCGTAGACGCCCCTGGCAAAGTGACCGGGGAAACCCTGTATGCTGGTGATCTCACGCCAGATAATTTGCTGCATGGCAAAGTGCTGTTCAGCAACCAGCCCCACGCCCGCATGGTTTCTATGAACACCTCGGCCGCCGAGGCCGTGCCCGGCGTGGTCGCCATTTTCACCGCCAAAGACGTGCCCGTGAATGAGTATGGGCTCATCCTGCCAGACCAGCCGGTGCTGGTGGGGCTAGGCAGCAGCAACCCCCATGCAGACGTAAGCCGCTGGGAAGGCGACCAGGTGGCGGTGATTGTGGCCGAAAGCGAAACGGCCGCAGCCAGAGCCCGCAGCCTCATCCAGATCGAATGGGAGCCTTTGCCTATCATTGGCAGCATGGAAGAGGCGCTCAAGGACGAACAGATCATCCAGCCCTGGCACGGCAGCAATATTTTGCACAAGTACCAGATTCGCAAAGGCGACATGGCTGCGGGCTGGTCCCAATCAGACCTGATCCTCGAAGGCACTTACCACCTCCCCTATCAGGAGCACGCTTATCTCCAGCCCGAAGCGGGCGTTGGCTATATAGACGAGCAGGGGCGCGTGACGGTAGAAATCGGTGGGCAGTGGGCGCACGAAGACCGGCAGCAGGTGGCCCACGCATTGGGCCTGCCAGAAGAAGCGGTGCGGATCATCTACCCGGCCATTGGCGGGGCCTTTGGTGGAAAAGAAGATATGTCCTTGCAAATTGTGTTGGGGCTGGCGGCCAAACGGCTGCATGAGCGCGGCATCAATCGGCCCGTGCGCATCATTTGGACGCGCGAAGAGAGTATTTTTGGCCACCACAAGCGGCACCAGGCAACCGTGCACACCAAGTGGGGCGCAACAAAAGAGGGAAAGATAACGGCCGTTTCCGCCACCGTGCATATGGACAGCGGGGCCTACGCCTACACCAGCACTAAGGTTCTGGGCAACTTTCATCTCATGGTCACCGGCCCCTACGAGATTCCCAATGCTCACATCGACAGCTACGCCATCACCACCAACAACGTGCCCGGCGGCGCATTCCGCGGCTTTGGTGGGCCGCAAGGCGCCTTTGTGGCCGAAACCCAGATGAACAAGCTGGCCGAAGCGCTGGGCTTAAGCCCGGTAGACATTCGCCTGAAAAACGTACTGCGCGAAGGCAGCCTGCTCACCGTACAAACGCCGCCGCCGCCCGGCATTAGCATGGCCGAAGTGCTGGAGCGCTGCGCGATGGAAGCCGGGTGGGATGGTGAGCAGTATTCAGTAGACGGTGGTCAGTTAGCGGTAAATGGGGGCCAATCTCGGGTCTCCAATCTCCAATCTCCCTTTAACAGTATCCAATCGCTGCCAGCCAATCCAAAAGCGCTGCGTAAGGGGCGGGGAATTGCCTGTTCGTTTAAGAACGTGGGGTTTTCTTTTGGCTTCCCCGAGCGGTGCGAGGCGACGATTGAGCTGCACGGCACGGCAGAGATTGAGCGCGTTGTTTTGCGCCACGCCGGGGCCGATGTTGGCCAGGGGGCGCACACGGCTTTTCGCCAGATGGCGGCTGCGGCCGTTGGTGTAGACGTCAGCCTGGTGGAGCTTGATATGTCGGACACGGCCAGCAGCGGTGACTCCGGCTCGGCTTCCGCCTCGCGCATGACGTGGATGGCGGGCAACGCTATTCGCGGCGCGGCCGAAGCGGCACTCACCGCCTGGACCAATGAGGATCGCCCGGCAATGGGGCACCATCGCTATGTGCCGCCCGGCACCCAGCCCTACGACGCCGAAACCGGCGAGTGCATGCCCAACTTCACCTATGGTTACGTGGCCGAGGCCGTGGAGCTGACGGTGGATATTGAAACGGGCCACATTCGCATCGACAAAGTTGTGTGCGCCAATGACGTGGGTAAAGCCATCAATCCTATGCTAATTGAGGGGCAGATCGAAGGGGCAGTTGTGCAAGCGCACGGCTATGCGCTGATGGAAAATTTGCAGGTGAAAGACGGCCGTATCCAAAACCCTTTCCTCAGCCAATACCTCATCCCTGGCATCAAAGACGTGCCGGAGATTGTGCAGTCCGTCATTATGGAAGTGCCCGACCCCATTGGCCCCTGGGGGGCACGCGGCATGGCCGAGATGCCCTTCTTGCCGCTGGCTCCGGCCATTGTTGCGGCCGTGCACGACGCCACCGGCGTCTGGTTCGACGAAATCCCGCTTACACCGGCCCATGTTGTAGCTAAATTGCAGGAAGTTGGCACTCACAGTTAGGCAAAATCTGCTACCATGTCCCCGGTGTGACACACTTATTGCTCAGGAAAGTGCGCCACACGACTAAAAACACCGACAATTTGTGACGAATCAAAATTGTTGGTGTTTTTTTTCCTCTACAAATCCCACAGAAGGAGTAAAAGCGAAGATGCAAAAGCGACAATTGGCAATTCTGATAGCCCTGCTGGCCGCCCTGTTCCTTATAACAGGCGTGTGGGCCTCTCCCTCAGCCGCCGAAGAACCGGAACAGGTTTTCACCAAGCAGGTTGCTGGTCCAGGTAGTGAGGTTGTGGACGGCCGTACCCAACTGCCTGAGCCAGCCGAAATGGGCGTTCGCTCCCGCACCGCCATGATTCCTGTCACCTTTAGCAAAGCGGCCGACGGCGGCTGGGTGTGGCAAGACTCGCTGGCAGTAGACAGCGGCAGCGAAATGTCGGTGATGGTGCTAAGTCCAGACGCAGCCCATTGGCAACTGGCGCTGCAAACACCGGCAGGCCAAACTATGCGGCTTGGTAATGGCCTCGCTCAACCCGGGGTGGTGCAGCAGACAGGGCAGCTTGGCCTGGCGCAGCAATCATTTTCTGGCGAAGTGTACACGATTGCCCGGCCAGAGCGGGGAAGTTGGCAGGTGACGGTACGCTCAGCCGTGGCGCCCGGATCGGCAGGATCCGCCAGCGGCTACCTGCTGCTTTCCAACGAGAGCCCCTACCAGATTTATGCCCATCTGAGCAGCTACAATTTGTGGACCGGCAACCAGATTGGCCTGGTCGCTTACGCCTATGATGGCACGCAAGACAGCGGAACCAGCGCCCCGGCTGCGGCAGCAAACGTTATTCACCAAGCCCAAATGCGGCTCATTGCCCCAGACGGCCGTGAAACGCGCCTGATGATGTTTGACGACGGCCGTCATGCAGACGGCGCAGCCAACGACGGCATCTTTGGCGCAGTGCTGACGCCCCGACAGGCAGGCCAGTACACGGCGCAGGTAACCGTGCGCGGCCAAACGCCAGAGGGCGCCCCGCTGCTGCGCACCACGGAGCACGTTTTCCCAATTGTTGATCAGACAATCACCCTGAATGAAGGGGCAGCCTCGGCCACAGCCGACGGTCTTAACCGACTGAACATCAGCCTGAATGCCACGGCAACTGCTGAGGTTGAGCAGGTGCGACTATACGCTGAGTTATGGGGGACGGATGCGAACGGGCAAATGGTGCCGGTCACCTGGGTGGGTGGCCTGGTGGCGCCTACGGCTGATGGCGTACCGATGAGTGTAGACGGCCGTTGGCTTTCGCTGGCCAATACGTCGGCTCCCTATGAGCTGCGCAACGTACGCCTGCAGGATGTGCAGACCCACATTCCGCTGACGCAGCTAGACAGCGTGCCTTTGAATGTGCCGGAAGCTGTGAGCAGAGGCGTGGCGGAAACGGCCGTTACGGAAATTACTGAAGAGATGTTGATGGGTGAGCGCCCAACGGCCGTTACGGCCAACCAACCCGCTCCGAATGCCCCGGGTGGCGTGCTCATGCTGGTGCATGGTTATTGCTCAGGCGGCGTCTGGCCCGGCAGCCACTTCACTGGCGACGTCGAGTTTCAGGATTTCAACCAAAATCGCAGTCATGATCAGTTTGCCAACCTGATTCGCACCTTTGGCAAC
>JBHIWP010000084.1:0-17299 GCA_041987425.1 Promineifilaceae bacterium (SeqCode)
CAAGTCGTAAAAGATGCCGTAAAGAAAACCATAGCTCCCCAACCCCAGCAAAAAGCCCACCACCACCAGGGCAAGATAAAACCAACTCAAGCGACTCGGCTTGCGCAGAGCCAGCGCTAATCCCAGCAGCGGCAACAAACCGACATAATACGTCAGCTCATCAAAGGCAGGCACGCTCCAATAACCAGCGCGGCTGGGCTCGCCAAAAAACTCCGGCAGCAGCCAGGTAATGATGTGCGACGGTGGCAGAGAGTAGGCCGTGGCAAATTCAAAGCTGGGTTCGGCCGCGCGCGAGGAAACGATGGAAAATTCCGCCAGCGGCACAAGCTGTACGCCCGCCAGCAACAGACCCAGCACCGCCGTTATCGCCATCTGCCACACGACAAGCCAACGCCCGGGCCCATTCCACAGCAAGTAAAGGCCAAAAAGCCCCCAGGCCAGCCCAATGTACAGCAGCGAGGTAGTGTGCCCGGCCAGAATTGCCAGGGCGAAGGGCAAGCCCGCCACAACCGCTGCCCAAACGGTGCGCCGCTGGACGCTCCACGCCGTGCCCAGGAGCAGCCAGGGCAGCCAGGCATCTGTGGCGATGAGGCCGATATGCCCAGCCCAAACACGCGCCGCCGCAAAGCCGCTAAAGGCTAACGTCAGAGCCGCCAGCCAGGCCCCGGCGCGGCTGCCGCTGAGATGCTGAACCAGCAAAAACATTCCCAGACCAGCCACAACCAGATGCACCAGCACGTGCCAGCTCAGGGCGAAGCGCACTGGCAGCAGCAGCAGCGGCCAATTTAGGGGATAAAAGAGGCCCACTTGCGGATTACTTAAAAAGGGATAGCCACTAAAGCTGTTGGCGTCCCACAGGGGAAGCTGGCCGGAGAAAACGGCCGTTCGGGCAAATTCCCACCACGGATAAAACAGACTGCGCGCATCCAGGCCTGCCAGCGCCATCCCCTCAGGCGGAAAAAGCGCCCGGTGCAAAAACAGCAGCGCAAGCACAAAGAGGCCGAGCGTGACGGAAAATAGAGGATGCTTACGGAAAAAAGTCATTGTTGCTGAGCTCGCAGGCCGTTACAAAATCTTTCGCTTCATAAAGATAGCGACGTCTTGCTTTGGCTCATAATCCTTGTTGCTATAGTAAGAAATGTCAACGCCATCGAGCACAAAGCCCATTTTGCGGTAGAAGCGGATGGCAGGCACGTTCTGGCTTTGCGTCTCACACACAACAGCGCGCAAGTTGCGTGAAACGGCCGTTTCAATCAACTGCTCCATCAACAGCCGTCCAACTCCCTGCCGCTTCCTGCTCGGAGCCACCAGAATCTCCCAAACCCACAGCGTCTGGTTCCACTCCTGGGTTTCGGCTATGGCTGCGCCCACCAACTGCCCATCAGCCACCGCACCAAAACAGCAACCATTGTTCACCAGCCCCTTGTAACGGGCCATCTCCTCGCCGCCAATGTCGGCAAAGGAAATGGTAATTGGTTCTGGCAACGTCTGCAGCTTCAGCCGAAAGGTGATTTCCTCTACGGCTTCGTGGTGCTTAATGAGATATTTTTCGCTGGTTGTGTAGCCTGAAATAAGGCTATTCAGCTCAGCCAATTGGTGAGTGGTAAGTGGTTCAATCTTCATCTTTATTCTTCCGGGGACACAACCGTCAGGCTGGTGAGCAGCGCTTTGTCGTCTAACTGACGGCCGTTTTCATCCAGCAGCGGCAGCCGCCACCCCTCGCTCTGCACCCAAAGCCCAGCCGTAATCTGGTAATCGCCAGCAGGCAGATCAGGCGGAAGCTGCAAAATATGAACATCGCGCACGTATTTATCCAGCGGCCAGCGGCGGGTAGGGAATTCACCTGGATTTAAGTGATCGGATTGCGTCGCCAAGGTTCCATCCGGCCGCAGCAAGTGCACAAAGCTTTGGAAATTTATCTCCAGATCAGTTTGGGCTTGCCAATACACCGTAACGGCTATCTGCTCACCGGGCACGGCCGTTTTCGCCGATACATCATAGCCAATCAAAGCAATCTGCCCGCCAAAATCGGCAAAGTGGTCAACCTGGGCCGGTTCAGCCCGGTAGCCAGTGGAATTGTAGTGAAGCAGCTGCAGCGGACCAAGGACAAGCAGCGTGACGGCCGTTACCAGTAACACCACCGCCAAAACGCGCCGATCTGCTGCTGCCAGCGGACCGGGCGAGCCAGGCATACTCATTTGAGTACGCCAGCGCCAGCCTATCGTCACCATAAGCAGCAGAGAAACGGCCGTGACGAGCCAGGCAGCCTGCCGCGCAGGCGTATCCCGAAATTGCACCTCTACCAAATGCTCACCAGCAGGCACGGGAATCGCAATAAAGCCCTCCGGCCGCGCCAGTTCTGTTACCACAGGTGCACCGTCTACCGTCACCGACCAGCCAGGAAATTGAAAAAGGAAGAGGCGCAGCAAAAACTTTTGTGGCGTGTTGACCGCATAGCGAAAGTGCAGCGGGCTTACTTCTTCGCTCAAAACTTCAGCATCAGTAGGGATCGTGGGCCGATTGACGCGATCTAATGGCTGGTTGACCAAAAATCCATGCACCACGCTGCCGTTGCGAGCAGGGATGGTATCCACCGTGGCCGGTACGTAGTCGGCCGTAGAGGTGGTGCCCAACCAACGGCCGGAATGCTCAATAAGCGACATGCGAAAGGTGAACACATCACCGAAGTCGGGCCAGGGCGCTGGCTGGGTCAAGGGCAGCGCGGCAAACAGGCAAAAGGCAACGGCCGTTGCCGCCGCCCACCCACGCGCGGTGGGCCACAAGGTTAGAACGGCATCTAGCCCCGCCCCAGCCAAAATCGCCAGCATGGCTACCGCCCCCCCCAGCAGACGCCAGGGAAACTGAAAAAAGGGCAAAAAAGGCACTGCTTCCCACAAGAACGTGGAAGCGGGCAGGAGCATGAAAACGAGCAGGCCAAGGGCCAATGCAAAAAAGAGCGCCTGCCCGCCGTGCTTCACGCGCCGAAATAAGAGCAAAATCAGCCCCGCACCGCCCAAAATCCACTGGGCCAGCCCCAAATTAAAGCGAAAGACCGGCTCCGTTGCGCCCCAATCCAGCCTTAGGGTGGGCGCCAGCATTTCAGACCAGCTCAAAAAATGGGTACGGAAATCATAGTTGTCGCCTGCCCCAATGAGCGTGTTTAGATTGACGGCGTTGCGCTCCAGCAAAACGGGCAGCCAAAAGAAAGCGGCCGTTCCTAAACCCAGCCCCAATGCCGCCCACAGCCACCGCCATCCCAAAGAGTCCTCTCGCCGGGTGAAGGTTTGCCACAGCACCCAGGCCGCCAGAATTCCAAAAAAGAGCAAGGCCATTAAGTTGTGGCTGAGAATGACGGCCGCAACAAGAAGTACCGCCGTCACCCAGCGCCGCCATGTTGGCTGCCGCCGCAAGCGGTCTAATCCCCATAACGCCAGCGGAAAGACGCCCAGACTAAAGGCTTCAGCCAGCGCCCCGCGAGCAATCGGGTCCACGTACTGCACATATGGCGCATACACATACACCGCCGCTGCCAAATAGCCAGACGGCCGTCCCCAGTTGTCGCGCACAAAGCCATACATGCCAAACCCGGCCCCCAACAGCCCCAGCACAAATACAGCCTTGACCCCGGCCACAGCGTCCAGCCCAGGCAGCAGCTCAAATACCAAACCCACGTAATAAGTCAACGGCGCATAGAAGTTAAAGATGGGGTAGCCATAGCCATGATAAAAGTTGGGCGCCCAGCGCGGATACAGTTCGCCGCCGCGCACCAAATAGCTTAGCTCCGCCAGGCGGAAGATGTGCAGCTCGGCGTCTGTCTGCTGCGGCAGGCTGGCCCGGCCAATAAATGGCCACAGCGCCAGCAGACAGATTGCCAACACGACCAAAAATCCTGGGTCTATGCGCTGAAATGTTTGCTTTAGTTGGTTCATCACTTCTTAACAAAGGGACCAGAGATTGGAGACTAAGTGACCTGAGCAGTCTCTAGTTTCCACTCTTCAGTCTCTAATCTCCGCTCGCCATCAGCGCATAAACGATATGAGATTGCTTACGCCGCACGGCCGTTGGCAAAAAATGTTCTAATCGCGCATAAAAGCCCAGGCCCCACATAGCCACTGCTTCCATCATACCGCTTGTCGCCTGCTCGCGCTGCGCCTCGCTGCGGGTGATGCCCGGGGGGAAAGGCGGCATGTCAATGTAGCCAGTTTTAGCATCGGGGCCGACTAATTGCTGCATTTCGGCCAGCGTTATGCCCGCCAGTCCGCTAATGGAGGTATGGGCCGAGTTGTCACCGTTGGGCGCAAACAGAGCCGTGCTGGACGCTACTCGCCGCACGTGCCGCACGTAATCTGGCCGGTCGTCAGGCGCCAGCCGCTGCAACCCCTCTGACCCCAGGCACAAATCAAATGTATCGTCGATTGGGCTCAAATCAGCCAGATGGGTCAATGGAACGAGCTGGGGGGATACGGCCGTTAACCAACCGTCCTTTTGTGCGGCCGCCAGCGAATGTTGCAGCTTTTCCAGGGCAGACGGCCGTTCATCCAAAATGGTCACATCCGCGTTCAGCTCCTGCGCCAACTGCAAAAAATCCAGGCTGCTGCCATACTTCTCCGGCAGCCCGGCAATAAGCAGCCGTTGCAGTTTACGCCGATTTTTCAGCCAGCGCCCCACAATCAGCCGCTTGGCAAAATATTCATAAGCTGTGCCTACGCCTTCGCCTTCCGCCAGGGCCAGCACGTAGAGTGATTTAATCGATAAGGTCTGTAGCATAGTTTTGTGGCAAGTGGCAGGTAAGGTTTACCTGAACCTGTAACCCGTTTTAAAAATTCTCGGTGAAATTTAACAAACCGCCCGCCCTCATACCAACCCGTTTGCCCGATACCAGGCCACCGTTTCCGCTACGCCGCGCGACAGGCTAAATTGAGGCGTGTAACCCAGCTCTTTGTGGGCCTTTTGCCAGGAAAAGCGGCGATCTTCGCTGAAAAAAGCCACGCCGGTACGGCTCAGTGGTGGCTGCTTGTTTAGCAAGCCCAACCCCAACTCTAGCCCAGCCGCGCCCAGCCAGGCCAGCCAGCGGGGCAGGTTCAGCCGGGGCGGCGGCAAGTTCAGCGCGGCGGCAATCGTCTGCCCCAGGTCACGAAAGGTTACCGGCTCTGGCCCTGTGACGTGATAAATTTGGCCAGGACGGCCGTTCTGCAAAGCCAGCAGCATGCCCGCAACCGCATCGTCAATGTAAGTAGGGTGACAGGTGTTGTTGCCCCCGTTGATGGTAAAAAAACGGCCGTCGCGCACCGCCCTAAAAAGCCCTAGCACATGCAAATCGATCGGCCCGTAGATAAATTCCGGGCGGGCAATGATCACGGGCAAGCCAGCCGCGGCGTATACCTGGGCTACCTGCTCGGCCGCAGCCTTGCTGCGCTCGTAAGCGTTGCTGGGGGCTGGCGGCGTGGATTCGTCAGCGGGCGGGCCGCTAATTGGCCCCAACACGCCGGGGCTGCTAACGTACAAGATGCGACCGACGCCTGCCTTTTCTGCCTCGGCCAGAACGTTGTGGGTACCCTGCTCATGCAGCTCAAAGTAAGCTCGCTCCGGCACGCCTGCCTGCCCCAGCATCCCGGCGGCGTGGATGAGCCAATCGGCATCGTCAAACAGGCCGCTCAGGCTGGGGGAAATGGTGACGTCGGCAGTGGCCCAGGTGAGGGAGGGGTGCTGCCAGGTTGGTGGGGAAGAAGACGGCCGTTTCACCCCCACCACCTCATGCCCCCTCTCTAGCAAGGCCCGTACCAACGCCCCACCCACAAATCCGGTTGCCCCAGTAACCGCCACTTTCATTTGCAATTTTTACCGCGGAGGATGTGAAGAAATATAGAATAAACCTGTGCGCACTCCTCGCTCTCTGCGGTTAAATAAATAGAGTCATTCATCGGATTTGCCGCCTTGTTGGTAAGTCATTACCGGGCGATAAACACAGCGGCAGCGCCGCCCTTTTGTACATTCCGGCAGCGGCAGATGAGGCGCTTCATCGGGGTGGTAAACAGCACTGGCGGGCAAAATCTGGCATGCCGCGCAGCCCTCCTCATCCACCAGAATGGCTACGCCCGCAATGGAGCCTTTGGCCTTAATCCCCAGGCGGTACTGCGCCAGCGTCTTTTCGGCATAGTCAGCCGGTTTTTCCATATCCTTCTGAAACTTATTGAGCCAGTCAAATGACATCGTAAAAAGCCTCTTTAGCAAAAGCGCGATTAAAAAATCAGCGTCTATCTGCGTTCATCTGCGTCCCATTAGTTCCGTACCTGAATAGAATCTGGCGCAATCACCTTAACCGCTACCCGGCTGGCTGTCGGCACATCCATGAGCATGTTGGTGTAGCTGGCATTGGCTAACGGACAGTAGCATTCCTTCTCATAGATGGAGCGGCGTACCTCTTTAATTTTTTCGCCAAACCAGATTTTCCTAAAATCGTAGTCGTGCTCACGCAGATTGCCCAGGTCATCGGCGCGGACGCAGCAGGGCCAGACGGTGCCGTCAGCGTAAATCTGGGCGCTGGCCCAACCCGCGTAGCAGCCAATCACCTGATCCTGCTCATCCAGAATGCGCTTGACCAGCTTGTAATACTCCACTCTAAAGGCTTCGGTGATTTTAGCAACGCCTTTGTACTGCTTACTGTTGACGTAGGCGATTAGCTTATCGATGGCTTCGGCATATTGCTCTGGGCTAGGGGTGATGGGCAGGCCAACGGTATCCAACTCTACGCGCGGCTCTGCAATCTCGGTAATAAACTGGTCGGCACGAGAATTTTCGGCGTAGGCGATCAGTTCGTCGAGGTGCCCTACGCTGAACACGGAAACAACGGAGTGAATCCCGACTGCCAGGTTCGGAAACTCTTCTCGCAGCGCCAGGTATTGCTCCAGCCGCTCCTCAAACTTCTCGAAGTTGCCCGCCACACCGCGAATGAAGTCATGTTTTTCACCCACGCCATCCAGCGACAGGTTGATGATGAGCTGGGAATCGGTGCAATATTCCAAAATTTCGCGCACGCGCTCCGGACCGCTTCTAAGAATGCCGTTGGTGGGGATGTTGATGATGCCCGGCTGGCAATGTTTGTAGGCGAGCTTGGTCAGCTCCACGATGTGGGGAAACATGAGCGGTTCACCGCCGCTGATGGTGAACCAGTACGGCGCTTGGCCCAAAGAGGCGAGCACTTTGTCCCACTCTTCCAGATTTAACTCATTCTCGCGCTTCATCCAGATATTGCAGGTGAGGCAGCGGGAGTTGCACTTGGGCGAGGGTGAGAGGGTGATATTGAGCGGCAGCATCTGAGGCCAGCCAAATCTGCGGTATGTTTTGAATAAAGGTATGCGTGCGAGCACGCCAAGCATTGATTTCATATCTTAACAAGGTAACAAAGTGGCAAGGCAATCGGGTGAAAACTTTCACCTTGTCACCCCGTCACCCTGTCACAAATCACTCTTTCTGACTCGATAAGGTCTTGGTAGTGGTGGCAATTTCCCAGACGGTGTGATCTTTACGGTTCTTGAAGTCGCGCCTGCCCAGGAAACGGCCGTACATCTCCAGCCCAATCACCGCCGCTGTCCAGATGAGCTGCTTTGGCCGCCAATCCAGGTTTCTAAGCAAGAGGCCAGCGATATTGCTGCCAGACATTGTGCTCACTTTGTAGCCCAGCAAATTGGCCAGGTCCAGATGCCCGGCATAAATGCGCCGCCGCTGACGCAAAAAATCGGCTACAGTCTCCGGTCCTTTGTTGTATACAATGGCGTCAGGGCAGTACTGCACCCTGTAACCCTGCCCGCGCACAATCGGTTCAATGCTGGCTTCATCAACGGCCGTATGGTAGGGAATACGCTCAAACAGGCGGCGAAACCCAACCATTTCACCCCCCTTAAAACCGCCAGACATGTTCAGCGCATGGTGCAGGTTCCACTGCAAATGCACGGCAAAGCCCATAAAACTGTCTGGATCATTGATCGGAACAGGGTGGCAGCCAGTCATGCCTACTTCTGGATCGGCAAACGGGGCTATGAGCTGTTCGACAGCATCCTCAGCAGGCTGCAAGTCGGCACTGCACAAAATCAATACCTCGTTGGCCGCCTCGCGAATGAACAGATTCATCGCCGAGGCTTTGCCTTCGCGCCGGGCCTGCGTTACTAGACGCATACGGCCGTCTTGCGCCGCAAATTCACGCACAATCGCCTCTGTATCATCGGTGCAGCCGCTGGCCACAACAAGGACCTCCTTGATCGAAACCGTTTCCAGGCGTTGATCCAGAATGCGCTGCAATAACTTACCAATATTTGCCGCTTCATTGTAAGCGGTGATGCCAATTGAACAATCGATCACAAAAAACTCATCCTAAACAGTGTACAAACAAGAGCGCAAGTATACCGAGTGTGCAGTGAGTGAACCAGCTACAGTATAGGCACTCAGCCCTGATTAATATCTGCGGCAGCAAAAGAGCGGCAACGGAGGCAACCCGTTGGTCTTTTGGTTGCAGATCAATTTTTTCTTAATAGTAGGGCTGCACCGGCCAGATTAGCCAGCAAACCGGACCCTATGAGCACAATAGCAATGGTTAAGAGCGTATGCTCCAGAAGCAGCACCGCGCCAACCTGAGCACCGGCTACAGCTGCCAAAAAGTACACAAACGGCCGTCTACCTAACGATAGCGCATAATTAAGCCAAATATTTACCCCAGCAAACAGGGTTGTGGCCAGACCAACCCAGCCCAGCAGCATTCCCGGGTCAACGTATTGCCCTCGAAAAACCAGCGTCACGATCCATTCAGGTATTAGAAAGTAAACGGCCGTTAATATGAAACCCGGCAAATACGTTGCCGCCAGAGCCAGCAGCAACATTGGCCGGGCGTCTTGCCCAAGTGCCTGGCGCTGCGTTGCTTTGGGAAATAAAACCATTCCCAGCGCCACCGGCACAAAAAGGTTGATTCGGGCCAGCACGTTAATGGGTGTGTACTGCGCCGCAGCCGCCTCGGGAAAAAGCCGATTCACCAAAATAGCATCGCTGTAGACCAGAACGGCAAACGCCAATAAGCCGATAAGGGTCAAGGCTGAGTAGCTAAAACTAACTTTGGATTTTGCCGCTTGCAGAGGATAACGAAAATAGGGGCGCAGCAGCCACAGCGCCAACAGCAGGGCCAGGCCACTTGCCAACGGCAGCGCCAGCACCGCGCCCACCAACTCCAAACCAGCCAAAATAAGAACGGCCGTTAACCCAAATCGCAGAACAGCCTGAAGCACGACCACTGCACCCAGGCCCAAGAAGTTTTGCACGCCCTGCAGCGCCCCATCCGTAACCGGGCGTACAAAAAAGAAGAGCAGCGCCAGCCCCGCAGCCATGATTGCCCCGGTCGAATTAGCATTAATGAGCCGATTGGTTAGCGGGGCCGCCAGCGTAAACAAGAGTGCAATCAGCAAGCCCCAGCGCCAGGCCCAGCGCCAGCGACGGCGCACAAAGTGGCCAATTTGCCGGGAAGCATCTGCCTGCACGGCTAATTCGGCCGTGTAATAAGCCACCACGTTACGAATTACCCAGGTTACCTGCTCGCCAATTTTTAGCAGGTTCATTACGGCTAAAAAAGCAATTGCCGCTGAATTCGATAGCAGCAAACCGGCAACAACCAGCACCAGATAATCAAAACCACCGGCCAAAACCGTGGCTGCCGTCATTACCACACCATCACGGGCATCTGCGGAGCCTAGCAAAGACCGGATACGCACAATCATGGCCTCTCCGGGACTGTCAAAAGCGCACGGCCGTTGGCATCAAGTGTGCCATCAGGGTTCTCCACGGAAAAGCGGATCAGCGTGGCTGGATCGTAGAGTCCGACGGCAATTTGGCTGAGCCTGTCCTCGGAAGGCCAAACAAGCTGATGGCTATCCGCAACAACAGACCCAGCAGGCCAGCTGTCCAGCGGATAGCTATTTTGCACGGGCTGACTGTCGCTTTGCACCACCATTTCCCCGGCAGCATTTAGCGCGTGGACAAAGACGGTGCCGTTCTGGCTTAACGGCCGTTCACCACGCCAGTACAAAGTCACCGTCACAACCTCTTCTGGCCGAGGCTGGGCCGGTTCTACGGAATAGCCCAGCAAAACAATGTCCTCGCCCAGACGATGCCCGGCGGGAACGGCCGTTTCCGGCACCTCGTCTAGGAGCCAGTCACGCCGGGCCACCAACTGCGGCATCAGCCATAAACCGTCAGGCGTTCCTTCCACTGGCTCCGTAAACAGACGCAAAACGCCACTCTGCCCTTGCCACGGCGTTAAATCCAGGTCTAGCCATCTTGGCGGACCGCCAGCCGTCACCGGTTCTTCAAACACCCTTGAACCATTAAATTCTATTACCATGCGCAGCGCCCCCTCACCCGTCGCCTGCAAACCGGTTTGGAGACGGCCGTTCAGCGGCAGATCCAGAGCATATTCCAGGGCAGATGTGGCAGGGACGCGAATGGCCGGATAGGTCTCGGTCAGCTCTGTCGTAATAAATCGCTCTTCGGGCAGGCGTTCAGCCGTCCACAAAATGGCGCTCAGGTCATTGACAACCAGCCAGCCTGGACTGGGGGCTGGGTCAGAAACGGCCGTGGCCGCTGCTAAAGTCACTTCGCGCTGAAGAATTGGCAGATAAACGCGTTTATCGCTAATTTGCCACCCCACTATACCCAGCAGCAAACCAGCCAAAAGCCAGCCAGCCACCTGCTGCGCTTTTTGTGTTGATGGCCGCGCTATAACCAGCAAGCCTATACTTAGAACGGCCGTTAGCACCAGCAGCCCGGCAAATATGTTTCCCTTTACAAATGGCGGTTTGTACTGCTGCAAGCGCAGGCGAAATATGTCCGGCAGCAACTGTTCAGCCAAAGCATCAAAGGCAGCCCCCCCCGACACATAAGTGCGCAGCACCAGGTTGCCAGGGCGTGGATATTCGTTCAGGCGCAGCCGACCACCCAACCGATCCCCCCCTACCACGTGGGTGATAGTCGGATTTTCGGCAGTGGCCTCGGGCGCTGCCAGCGTCAGCTGAAACGTATGTCCCTCAGCCTCATCGATGGGGGGAAAAGCAAGCTGAACAAAGTCGCCTGCCTGCTGCGAAATATCTAACTGCGCTTCAAAAAGCGGGCGAGCTTCTTCAGACAGCGTCACAGAGATACGGCCACCCGGTGGCGCTTGCAGCCAGACTTCTACCGCCGCTAAATTATCGGCCCCGCTAATAAAAGTTTGGGAGATAGTATTGGGTCCGTAAAAAGCAACGGGAAAGGGTTCTGGCACACCGGGGGCTTCTTGGGCCTGGGTCCAGGGGCGGGGAAAGAGGTAGTGGGCGTCATAGAACATGGGCACCTGCACCTGCGCACCGGTGGCGGTGCTGCGCCAACGTCCCATGATTAGCAGGAAGATGAAGACCAGGCCGATAACGGCCGTAACGCGCCAGGTAATTGGGAAATTGGAGATCGGAGATTGTCGTTTCAACCGTTCACCTGCTCACAAATAGTAACGGGGCAGGATGTACCCCAGTAGCGCCACAAAATTGAACAGCACGATGCCTAGCCGAAGGAACCAATGAGCGGCTGGATGCCATCGTTTGGGCAGCCAAAACAGCAACCCCAGCACAAAAAAGGTAAGCATTGGCACCACAGTTCCCAGCCAATAGCGCCCTTGCAGGCCACGGCCGTTGCCATACTCCCACCAGAACGTCAGGTCGTAGAGCTGGAGCAGTACGATGGGCACCAGCAGCGTTAGCACCAAAAAGAGCCAGACAATGACCGGAGCCATTTGCTGCCCATGCTGCCACTGGGCGAAAGACGGCCGTTTCTGCCAATCGCGCCCTAATTTCCAGGCCAGTCCCGCAATAGCCAGCAGTGTGAGCAGGCGTAAAAGCGTGTATACCCAGGGTGGCAGCGGTGTGTCCACCCAGCCAAAATGCGCCCACCATGTTACAAACAGACCGCCCCAAACCGACTGATAATAATCCATCATAAAACGGATTCTGAATAATGCGGTGCCCTTCTACCACAGGATTAAAGTAGAATAGATCTTGGTTGATGCGCCAGCTGCGAGCCATCCACCAGGCAACCGGAGGAAGAATGACGACATTCATCACCACAGCGGCCCAAACCACCTGCTTTCGCTCTCCTGTACGACGCCACCAGTCATATAAAACCACCAGCGCCACCAGCGGCACAAAACCGTTGATGGTGGGCTTAATGAGAAATGCGGTGGCGAAGGTGAGGCCGATTGAAACGGCCGTCTGCACATCTAACCCATCCCGCAGCACGCGCAAGCACAGGTAAATTAACAGCGAATACAGCACAAAAAAAAGGCCATCAACGGAGATCACGGCCGTCATCTGCGTGAGCTGCGGATGAAAGGCTACCAGCGTCGGAATGGTCAGGCGCATCATCTGATTATGAGGAAACAGCAGGCGGGCAATGAGGTAGGCAACAACAACAATTGGGCTGCTTACCAACACAGCAAACAGCCGCTGCACCTGCATCCGCACCAGTAAATTTTGGCTGTAGCCAATCAACCGGTAAGGAATGGCCGCCAGCATGTAATAGAGCGGCGTGGCGTGCATCAGCTTGCCGGTAATGCCCATTTCAGTACTGGTGCGGCTGGATGGCGGCAGGGCATCAAATTCTGCTTCGCGCAGGCCCAAGGGCTGATCGCTCCACCCCTGCCGCTGTTCCGGGTTGTAGTCCAGCCGCCCAACGTCGGCCAGCTCTCGTGAAACGGCCACTTCGTCAGGCAGCCAGGTATCAGCCTCGTCGGGCAGATGGCCTTTTTCGCCAATGAACTGAATCACGGCATAATGATCATCTTCATCCGGTCCCTGCCATAGAGGAAATGCCAGGCTCCACAGCGCGCCCTTCAGCAGCATGATGGCCAGCAGCAGCGCCACAAACCACCGCTCCCGATTAGCGCTCACCTGCTTAGCCACTTTTCACCGCCACGTAAAAACAGTGGGCCGACTGTTTGCGAAACGCTTTAACCAAAACCTGCTCAATGCCTACAAACAGCGGCGTCAATTTTTCCATGACGGCAATATGATCGGGCAAAATCTCCCAGAGCCAGAAAAGAACGCTGTATTGCGCGGCCGTTTCCACTTGAAAGCCCTCCTGTCTCAATCGCTCCTTCAATTCAGCAAAGTAAAAGGGCGCATTAATCTCATCGCCCAGCCATTTAGGATACAAACGCCGCCCCCAGCGAATAATCGGGTTGTCTTCCGTTGTTTCTACCAGGAACAGCACTCCACCAGGCTTTAGGCAGCGGCGCAATTCGCCAAGCGCCTGGGACACATCCCCAATGTGGTGCAATACGTGCTGAATGTATATGATGTCAAACGTTTCGGCAGCAAAGGGCAGACTGAGGCCGGAGGCTATGGCCACAGGGCCGTGATGCGCCGCCAGAGCCACACGTTCTGGAACCACGTCGATACCCATGGGGAAACGGCCGTACTGTCTAAAGCGGCTCATGTTCCAGCCAGCGGCACAGCCCAGGTCCAGTATTTTGGAAGAAGATTGACTTAAAAAAACCTGCTTCTCCACTGCAAAATAAGGCAAAACCTTATAGCGGCTTGGCGACCAATTTTCGCCAAATGTAACGGGTTTACGGTAGTCCATTGAAAATGTTGGGGGCTCGTCATGCGTGATGCGTGGTTCGTGACCGGATCAGGTGACGTTTCACGCGTGACGATACTTTTAAATTAACCGGCAACTTTTTGTGTTTCTGGCCTGCGCCGGTGCGTGGGCTTAAACAGATCAAACTGCCAGATTTTTAGGCGATGCAGTAAATAACGCCCGGCCACCCACAATGTCTTTAAGCCATAAATAGTGCTGGCAGCAAAGCTAATGGAAGACGCCTCATTAAAATATTTCGTACTGACGGGCACTTCCGCAAAGCGAAAGCCAAAATAATTCGACTGAAATATCATCTCCGTGTCGAAGGCAAAGTCGTTGGAATTGCGCAGAAAAGGCACTGTTTCCAGCAGCCTGCGGCTATAGGCCCGATAGCCAGTGTGACATTCCGACAATTTGGTACCCATTACGAAATTTTCTACCCCTGTGAGAAAGCGATTTGCCAGATATTTGTAGCGTGGCATGCCACCAGCCAGGGCGCTTTCTGGCGGAATAAAGCGGGAACCCATCACAAAATCGCCCCTTCCTTCACGGATTGCGGCGATCATTTCTGGAATAATCTTGGGGTCGTATTGCCCATCTGGATGCAGCATGATGACAATTTCGGCATCCAGGCGCAGCGCCTCCATGTAACAGGTTTTCTGGTTCATACCGTAGCCAGCGTTGTGCGGGTGGATAATCAGGTCCAGGTCTAGCTCCTGCGCAACAGCGACCGTATCATCAATGCTGCCATCATCAACCAGAATTACCTGGTCTACGCAGTCAGCCGGAATACTGCGATAGGTATCTACCAATGTTTGCGCCGCATTGTAAGCCGGCATCACAACAATTACGTTCTTTTTTTCACTCATGTTCAAAAATTCTCATTCGATTTATCCTGAAAAACCAGGGCAAAGCGCATTTTATTAGCAGTTAGATTTAGGAGCATAGACAGGTATTCTCCTTTCAATCTGCAAAATCTTTGATTATTCTCCCATTCGCGGCCTGAAAAGCCAGTTCCGATGAAATTTTGCTCGATTCTGCTTGCTCTTTCTGAGGCCACCTGCCTTGCTTTTCAAGCGTCTTTCCAGGGCACGCCTGGAGCGCCTGGGCTATGATGGTTTGTTCTTTCTCCTGCCATCCAACCGTATCCGCACTGTCAAGCTGTTTCAACAGCAAGTCGTACGGCGGGAACCCCTGTATGGCCCGCTGGCGCTGCTGCACAAAGCGCACCGCTTTTGTAGTTGGCATGGCTGTGCCCGGTTCCGCATCCTTAACCAGTAAGACGACATCATTTAAAACGGCCATTTCCACCATAGGCACATCCGATAGCACGTCTTGAACTGGACGTTTGGGCGGGAGCCACAGCCGCTGCCAGACAATGTTGAGCGTGGCCACCGGCCAGCCGCGCTGGCTTAACTGCAGGCCTACCTGCCGCCCCAGGCGCAAATAAAGCAGGTTTTGCAGCCAAAGTCTGAATCGGTCCCACCATCGCCTTCTTTGGCCACTACTAAGAGCACGCAAGACGGAGTTGGTCACCAAGATGGGTTTGGGGAAATTATGAAGACGGCCGTCTCCCGCTAAAAGCACAAAATCATCTCCCATAAAAGCAAACTCATCGTGTCGAAGCGCCTGCAATAGCGCCTCAGTTTTCCCCTCATCACCCTCTGGCACAATCAGCGTCGCCTTATCTTGCCGGGCCATCGCTGCGCCGTAAACCAGGGCATAGCCGCGCTGAACCAACGCCCAGCGCAACACCGGCTCTAAGATGCTTTTGTACAAGGCAAAGGGGGCCGTTGCCAAAAGGGGAGAAATAACAATTTCTGTAAAGTCAGCGCCGGGCATGACGGCCACACCAAAACCAAAGCGGCTGAGCCGCTCGCTGTAGGTAATAGCGCCTGGCTGCGAAGTTGGCGTGCCAAACCGATCGATGCGAATCTGGATATCAACTTTCTGCAGCGGTTCGACCGTAGAAAAGTAATCCAGCTCCGTCAACTGCGTCTGCGATTCTAGCCGCAGAATGCCGTGAATATCGTACCGGTAGATGCCCGGCTGCCACATCGTCATGCCCCGACGAGAAAAGACCCACTGTTCAGACAAGCCGTAGCGCCCCACGCTTTCCACCGCTATCGCCACGACAATGGCTGCCACTGGCGGCCAGCGCCACACGGAAATTAACAACAGCAGCAGCGGCAAACGCATCAGGAGTAAAGAAAGCTGGTTCGTGATCCAGAAGCGGCGCAGGCTGGGCCAGCCTGGTACGAGGTGTCCGCCCCCCAGCACCCATTTTTCCGTCAGGTAAAAACGCAGTAAGATGATAATCTGCGCTGCACCCCACGCGCTAACAAGGTAAGGCCAGGTGATTTGCTGATACGCAACGGCGAATACGGCCGTGTCTAAACACAAACTCAACAGCGCCAAAATGACCAATCTGGGAAAGGACTGGTTAGCCGTCAGCCGCAGCCGCAGCAAATGGCGGAAGAAGTTCATGCCTTCCTGAAAGTCTGCTTTGCTCTCGCCCTGGTGACGACTGGCAAAATCGAAGTGAATTTCAGAGACGCGCAGGCCGGGGCAGCGAATTAATATTTCCAACAGGATCTTGAAACCATTTGGCCGCAAAACGGCCGCATCAACCGCTGCCCGTCGCACCAAAAATAATCCCGTGAGGGGGTCTGACACGTTGCGGAGCAGGCGGGGAAACCAGGCGCGCGCCAACAGGGTAAGCAGCTGGGACGTCATGGCCCGCTTGCGGCTTAAGCCAAGGGGGCCAAATATGTCGCATTTACGGCTGCCAACCACAATATCGGCCCGTGCTGCTATGGCACGCGCCAACAGCACCGGCACCAGTTCCGGCGGATGCTGCAAATCGGCATCCATCACGCATACCCACGTGCCTTGGGCTGCCGCAAATCCTTCTACGACCGCACCGCTTAGCCCGTTTCGTCGCTCCGGCGGGCGAGCAATCAGGCGAACCGAAAAAGGGAAATCAGCCCCGACCTTTACTATAACATCAGGCGTATCATCGGTGCTGTCGTCAACAAACAGCACTTCAAGCTGGGGACCGGCCTCGTCAGCAGCCAGGGCCGCAGCCAGCCGCCTGAGCAGCGGCACCACGTTCTGTGACTCATTGCGGGTAGGAATGATGAGTGAGACCTGATTTGCCTCTTTTGCCACGGCCGTTTCCGCCTCTGTTGCCTCGTCTACTCGCTGCATACCAACTTTCCTTAACAATATAGCAGGGTATCTTATCTTGCTTTAGAAAGTGCGTCCAACGGCCGTGAGCGACAGGACCACTACTCACCAATCTCTATCGTTTGTAGCAAAACACGATCTGTTACTGCATCATTCAGATGCAGGGGCAGACGCCTGCCATCAGCGACCAGATATAAGCCAATTTGTACGCCATAGACCCCAGCGGGCAAATCAGGCGGTAAGGAAATCTCGTGAAGTTGGGCAAAGGCGTCACCCACCTGAAGCCATCGCTCATTGACGTCCAGGCCATCGTGCTGACCAACCAGCTTTCCCTCCTCGTCCAGCAAATGCACAAAGATTTTTAGCTCATTTGTAGGAGCCTCCAACACCTGCCAGAGCCCAAGTAATGTCAAAGTATCGTTTGCCAAAGTAATCTGATAGCCTGTGAGCGCAAATGTGTCATCGAAAACGG
>JBHIWP010000085.1:0-17296 GCA_041987425.1 Promineifilaceae bacterium (SeqCode)
CTCCTCATGTTTCATGCATCACGTTTTAATTTTTACGTGATGTCCTGGCGGCGGAAAACAACGACCGTGAGCCACAGCAACCCAGCCAGCCAGGCAAGCAAGATTGCCACCGACAGCCATATGGTCGGCTCGGCCGTAAAGCCTGGGAACCCTCCAAAAGTTGAGGCAGAGCCGTCAACAACCCAACTGCGCACGTTTTCCAGGTTATAGGTGGGGGTGGCAACAATGGCGTTGACGATATGCGGCCGTTGCAAAACCTGACTGGCTGTAAGCAGCAGCAAAGAAAAAGAAAATTCCACAATACTTATGCCCACGCTCAGCAGCAGACTGGCGATGATAGAGCGGCTGTACATGGCAATGAGGGCGGTATAGGCGGCTACAATTAGTGTGCCCAAAAATGTGACAAATATCTGCATTACCCCCTCTTGCAAAAACGCCCGCAGGTCCACGTCGGCTAAAGCCGGTCCATACGGCTGATCAATTAAAAGCATCGTGAGCCATTCACCACCGGCAATAACTAAAGAAGTTAGCATCAGCGATAGCAGCATAAGCAGCCCTAAAACCAGAAATTTACTTAATACGAGCCTGGTTCGGGATTGATGCAGCAAAATATTCTTCCAGGTGTCCCACTGATATTCGCCGGCAAAGGCCATGGCAATAAATGCCAAAAACGGCATTCGCAAAAATGTGCCGCCTGGGAAGCCGTTCATCGCGTTCCATACCGCCAGCAAATCATCGGTCCACAGAGGGGGATTAGCCACCGTAAAGTCGCGTATCGATTCGATAAAGAGCGTCGGCAAAATTCCAAACAGCCCTATAAGCACAAAAGCACCAATGGGATAGATCCAGACGAGCAAGGAAACAGCTTCAGTGTGGCCTAGCAGCTTGCGCCACTCAGCCGCCAGAGCATTTCGCATACAGCAACTCCCGAAAGCTAAGACAGGGCAGAAACATCATGCGGACCATTTGCAAATCCACCTGCCTACTGTTCATGAGAAGTAGACTCCAAATCTTCATCGGCCGTTGCCGCCAAAAAGAGCGACTCTAAACTTTGCCGCTGGGTCACGACCTGGTAAATTCGCACTTCGGCAGCCACCAGCTGGTTGACAATAGCGGGGATTGATTCGCGCGGAGCCTGCACTTCCAGCCAACGGCCGTTTTCCTTCACCGGCCACTTAGGCAACAACAGCCCCAATGACCGGTCTAACGGCGTCACTTCCAGCCTGATGAGGGATTGAGAGGCCAGCAGCTCCGTAACGTTGCCCATCTGCACCAGGCTGCCTTTGTTAATAATCGCCACCTGATCACACACTTGCTCCACTTCGCTGAGTAAATGGCTAGACAAGAAGACCGTCTTGCCCTGCTTATCCACTAAATTCCGAATAAAGAGACGTACGTCTTGAATACCCGCCGGGTCTAGACCGTTGGTTGGCTCATCCAAAATGACCAAATCCGGGTCGTTCAGCAGAGCCGCCGCCAGGCCCAAACGCTGCTTCATGCCGGTTGAATACCCTTTTACGCGGCGGTCAGCGGCGTCTGTCAGACCCACCTGCTTTAGCAATCGCTGAATACGGGCCGGATCGTAGCAGCCGCCTGCCCGCGCCAGAATTCCCAGGTTCTTCCGACCGGTGAGAAAGTGGTAGAACGATGCCCCTTCCACCAGCGCCCCCACGCGGCGCAGCAGCTGGTCGTTGCCCCGCACGGGACGGCCGTACAAAAACACGTCACCTTGCGACGGCCGTATCAAATCTATCATCATGCGAATCGTGGTGCTTTTGCCTGCCCCATTCGGACCCAAAAAGCCAAAAACCCGCCCTGGCTCCACCGTTAAACTAAGCTGGCGCACCGCCTCTACCCGCTTTCTGCGGCGGCCAAACGTTTTGCTTACATTGTCTAAATGAATAACGGTGCTATCTGGCATACGAACAATCTCTTGCAAGATTGTAATTGAGTCATCGGGTAATTAAACAACTGACTAAATTTGCGCAGCCTGTAATTTTAATTACGTAATTACCTCGTCACCCAATTACCTGATCTATTACAACAGCCAGCGCTACTCTGGCGACGCTACGGCTTCACCGGCAAGTTCATCTTCCATAGGTTCTTCTGGTTCAGGCAGGGGATTTGGAGCAGGAACGGCCGCAGTCACTGTTGTTGCCTTGTAGGGGTCCACGGCGTGGTTGCCACAGTAGGGGCACAAATTCCACTGCAGCTCCAGCAGCGAATTGCAGTCAGGGCACGCTTTCTTTAGGCGAGTGTGGCAGTGGGGGCAGAGCAGCCATTTATCATCGATTACGCGAGAACAACCAGGGCAATGCGGCCGTTCCTCAATTTCTTGCAGCAGCGCCTCTTCCTCCAAGGCACGCTCATACGCCTCGGCCAGCGTTTCTGGCGGACGCAGAATGAAATATATGACAATGCCTACCACTGGCAATGCCGCCACCAGCAGCGCCGCCAACAAATGGGCAAACGGATCGCGTGAACGAGCCCGCATGTCCCGAAATGCCCAAATAATCAGGCTTAGCCACAGCGCTGCCAGCAAAGCCCCCATAATAGCCGCTACAATTGTCAGGTAAGAAACAAGCGTTTCAAGGCTCGGCAAACTCATAATGGGGGGGATTATAGCACAAAGCGGATAGCAAAGATCTCTGCGATTTGGTCCAAAAGCAAATGCTGGTAAACAAAAAAGACGCCTTCATAAGAAAGCGCCTTTTTTGTACAGCCAGGAAATGGTTGTGAATTACCAGCCGTGCGTTATACGACTATACATATTGCCAATCTGAGGTCCAACCAGGGTAAGAATGACAATAACAACCACTGCGACCAGGGCTATCACCAGTGCATATTCCATGAGCCCTTGTCCCCGCTGCCTTTCCTTGTTTAAAAATAACATGATAACCTCTCATAAATATGGGTAAGAAAAGCAATGGCTATAATTGTGCTGATCGAACCACACGAATCTTACAGGGGCAATGACAAAACAGGTGTCTGCCCTCATTAATGAGAGTGTTAAATATTCATGCTATCTTGCAAGCTTGAGCTCTGAGCTATATTTCACCCAGTTTGCGCAAGATGCGATTTACTGTTTTAGATATGGGCTGTCCACTATAGGTTCGTAACATTCTAATCTCATCGGCCGAGACGTAGGTGTTGTTATGTTTAGTAGATAACCAACGCAACGCCCGTTTTATCTTTTGGCTATCCACAGGAAGGTCAGGAAAAAGCTGAATTCTAAATACGGAAAAGCGGTATGACTTGAACCGTTTCTGTCGCTTGGAAAACTGCCACAAATTAATTTGTTCAATTTCCTGCTCCGAGAAAATCACCCCCAGGTTTCCAATACCTATTTCTTCCGCAATTTCTCGGCGCATAGCGCGGGCAAAGTCATTGTCATCGCCGCAATTGTTATCAACTTTACCTCCAATAAAGTTGTAACAATTCCATTTAGGATTCCACTGCAACAAATAGTAACGGCCGTTTTCCTGCTCAGTGGTAATCAGGGCAAAAACTGCCCGCTGAGTTAACCAATCAGAGATCATATTTGCTCTTCTATAAAGGCTTGAAAGAGAGATTTCCCAACTGATGATCATAACGATCCTGGTTTTAATTAACCTCTAGTGTTCTTGAAGTAGACTGAGTATAACTAATAATAATCTCTCTGAGTAACAATGTGTATAGGAAGATAGGTACTTTGCCTTAGTCGAAAACTGTAGTAAAGCAGGGCTATAAGGCTTTATGTCTAGTGATTTCCCCGCGCTGCTTAACAATTTCGCACTTCTATCTACTAAATGTGCCGATCGTTCTCGATGCAATGACCCCTATTCTTTGGAAACTTGCTGCCCTTTACTTATAATCAGCCACATGAATGTAAATTATCCCAACAGAAAATCATTGGCTTATTTGCCCACGCCCCTGGAAAAGCTAGAACGTTTAAGCAGAAATCTGGGTGGACCAGAAATTTATATTAAGCGTGATGATCAGACCGGCTTGGCCACAGGCGGTAATAAAACGCGCAAGCTGGAATTCCTGGTAGCAGACGCCCTGGCCCAAGGCTGTGATCACTTGATTACCACTGGCGCTCCCCAAAGCAACCACTGTCGGCAAACGGCCGCAGCCGCCGCGCACTTTGGGCTAGGATGCAGCCTTATTTTACTGGGGACAGAACAAGCCAATCTACAGGGTAATTTACTGCTAGACAAGCTGCTGGGCGCACACCTATATTGGACAGACGGCCAGACGCGCAATGAAGTAATGACAGCCGTGGCTAATGAGCAGCGCGTAATGGGGCATAAACCGTATCTTATTCCGCTAGGCGGCTCAAATGTGATGGGGGCCACCAGCTACGTACTGGCCATGCAGGAGCTAACTGAGCAGCTTTCTGCCACCAGCATCAACATCGACTTCATTGTGTTTGCCAGCAGCAGCGGCGGCACCCATGCAGGCATCGTGCTGGGGGCCGAAGTTTACGGCTTTCGCGGGCAAGTGCTGGGCATCAGCGTGGATCATCCCGCCGATGACCTAAAAATGCAGGTGTCGGCCCTGGCGACCGCCACGGCCACGCACTTGGGCATGGGCACCGTTTCCATTGCCCACAAGGTAGAAGTGAACGACGACTATTTGGGCGATGGATATGCCACCGTTGGCGAAACTGAGCGGGAAGCAATCCAGATGGTGGCCCAGCTGGAAGGAATTCTCCTTGATCCAGTTTATACTGGCCGGGCCATGGGCGGACTGATAGATTTGATTCGTTGGGGAGCCTTCACGCGGGGGCAAAGCGTGCTCTTCTGGCACACCGGCGGCACAGCGGCCCTGCCCGCTTTTGCCGACAAGCTGCTGTAGTTCTGAACCGCAATCAACTAATAGACCTCAGCGTCGTTTAGAGCAAAATAATGTCTAAGAAACCTTTAGCATCATTTAACCCTGTCGAGGCGGAACTGCTTGGCGAAGGCGGGGAAGCACAAGTCTATGCGCTGGATATGGCGCACGTGATCCGATTGTTTCGGGAGGGTGCGTCGGCTCAGGCTGTGGCCGAACGAACCAATCTGATGGCAGAAATAGCATCTGGCGCTAAACACCTGCCATTTGAGACGCCAGAAGTGGTTGAGCAGGGCGTGCTTTTTGGCCGAATCTTCACGGTCGAAAAGCGTATCCCTGGCACATCCCTCCTAACGGCGCTCGCTACTGCGCAGGAGAGCATTCGCCGTAGCCTTATTGAGCAATATCTACAGACAGCCTGGCAGCTTGGGGATATCCAAATTCGGCAGCCGTTTTTTGGTGAATTCGGCCGTGCGGATGCGGTGCAAACCAACACGTGGGCAGCGTACCTGGCAGAGCGTGCTCGCCGCAGTTTAGCGGCCTCACCGTTTGCAGCTATCGATGTCGAAGCATTGACGTCCGCTCTTGCCACCCTTGATGACGCCCCCGCGTTTGTTCACCTCGACTATTTTGCCGGAAATGTAATGGTTGACGGGGCTAGGCTTACCGCAGTCATTGACTTTGGTTATTCATCTATTGTGGGCGACCGCCGCATGAACGCAGTCGCTGCCGCTGCATATTTGATGACTCCCCACATTACGCCCACGGCCGTTAAAGCGGATCATGCCATTGCCATGACCTGGCTGCAAGAACGCGAACTCCTCACCTACTTTGAACCCGGCAGTCGCTGGCTGGCCGCCTACTGGGCATTTGCTCATGATGATGTGGCACTCTACGCATGGTGCAAATCTATATTAGATTAGTTGCCCAACCACCAAAACAATGATTACTCTGTACGGTATTCGGCTTTGGCTTCGGCAACGGCCATTGCCAAAATATCTTCTTGCACCCCCTGCCGTCGCAAGCTTTCCATCAAACGAGATAGCTCTGTTTCCTGATCTAACCGCTCTAAATCCGCCCGAAGCCCCTGCCCAATGTAGGCCCGCACCAACGGCTGGTAGCCAGAAAAGCCCAATAGCGGCGCAATTCGCTTTAATTCTTCAACCACATCTTCGGGTATTCGAATACTGACCATCACTTTTTTTCGATTTGGTTGCAATCTTGATTTCAGTTTATCCACGCTCATACTGTTTTCTCTCACTACTGGTTGCCACTCTAGCCGAAATCAGTCGAACATTGTCGCTACGCCATACAAAAGCGACAAATAAAATCTGCCAGTTTTTAGCCATGCCAACTGCATGATGTCGCATTTCACCCTCTTCGATCTTGTCTTCCAACGCCATCAAAAAAGGATCAAAGAATAGTTCAACGGCCGTTTGAAAATCAATACCATGTTTTTTGAAATTGACAGACGCTTTATCAGTGTCCCATTCAAAGTTAATCCCTTGATAACGAAATTTCTCATCCATGGTATCTTATACATTCGTATTGACAATGTCAATACAATTTCTACTCTTCAACTGTCACGATAGAAAGCAAATATGCATCCGTTTCACCATCTGGGGTAATGATGAGCAAGCGGTTGGCGGGGTTAGCTAAGTCATAAAGGCCAAGGTAGAGGCTGTAACTGCCGGGCGGCAGGTTGCTGGGAATGAGTAAGCCATGATTGTCGACCACTACTTTACCAGGCCGCCAGGTGGTGGTGAGGGCTAAGCCGCCGCCTGGCTCGCTGTCGCGCTGGCTTACCAGCTTGCCATCCCCATCTAGCAGGTGCAGGAACACTTTATAGCGACTTTCGAGGGACACGGCCGTTTGCCAAAACAGCGTTACTTCCACAATGTCACCCGGCCTCAAAGAAGTTTCCCCCAGCGTGTAGCCGTTTAAGGTAATGTGCTCACCAAAGGGTAGATTAACGGCCGTTTCCATCTCGGTCGCCGGGACAGAGGGCACAGCATAGGTGACAAAGCGCACATCCCCATACCACTCATCTGTCGCCTTGAAGGCGTGGGCATCCAGCCAGCGCTCAATAAGCCGCTCGGGATCGCGCTGGGCCTCCCCCCAAAAAATGGCGTAAAGGCGGTCATGGCGAGCAGCAATTTCGCTCAGCGTGCCGTCTATTTCCTCTGGACGCGGCAGCGTGCGCCCGGCAGGCAGCGGATAGACGTTACCCTCGTCGGGAAAGTAGTATGTAAACGCTTCCCACTGGTTGGCGGCATTCAAGACGATGCCAGCGTTTGGATGCGACTCAGCCAAAATGCGGTGGGCCATGGCCCGGTAATCAGCCCGGGCATAGGCAGGATTACCGTACATATTTTGCAGTGATTGGGCCATGCCCCACGGCAGCACCAGCAGAAAAACCGCTGCCAGAAGCTGCAAGCCGCGCCGGTTGGTTTGAGTAAACGCAGCGCCCAACCAGATGAGCCAAAACGGTACGGCCACCACCAAAAATTTATGGAATGCTGGACCGGTTGTGCCGGTAGCAAACATCATTCCCAAAGGAATAAGCACGCCGAGCACGGGCAAAATCAAGTTGGCACGGCCGTTTACCAGCCCAATCACCAACAAACCAGCCACCGACCATAACAAGACCGCCTGCGGTTCAATAGTTGCCCCAAACGTCAGCCAGTGGGAAACGGCCGTGACAAACTCTGCAACTGCCGGGCGGCTAACGGGATCGCTGCCAAACTGGTCCACGAAAATGGGCAGCCAGGGCGCGTAAAGCAGCAGCGTGGCAAGCATCAGGAACGGCCATTGCTTAATGGTAAATGGTAAATGGTTAATGGTTAATGGTTTAGGCAACGATTGGATGGCAATGAGAAGAATAAACAGGTTATGGGCCAGGAGGACGGCGGGGAAAAAGTAGTGGGTGTACAGACCAGCCGCCGCACACAGTACATACGCCGCGCCCCACACCCAATACCGCTTACCGCCTACGGGATACTGATTACTGACTACTAAATACTTTCTACTGCCTACCGAAAGCCAGCCCAGCAGTAATACCGTCGTCAGCACCGCCCACAAGCCCAACAGCGCATACATCCTCGCTTCCTGGCTGTAGTAAATCATGGCCGGATTTATCGCCAGTAGTGCCGCAGCAATCAGTCCTGGCAGCCAACCTTTACTTGTACCTCTGCGCCTCTGCGCCTTTGCGTTAAAAAACTTGCCCAACACAAACGTCAGCGGCACCGTCAATAACCCGGCAAACAAGGAAAGTGAACGCAATCCAAATTCGCTGTCGCCCACCCATTTGCGCCACTGATTGAGCAGCAAATAGTACAGCGGCGGATGAATATCGCTCGCCGTGCCTTCGACGATTAGGGGAATAGAACGCTCGCTGAGCCGGGCGCTGTTGCCCTCATCGTTCCAAAATGACTGCACTTCCAGGTTATGCACCCGCAGCCCAAACGCTAGCAGCAATATTGCTACTAGCAGCCACTTTTTGTGAACCGCAAAGAACGCGGAGAGCGCAAAGGTTTTTTTGTTTTTCTTTGCGTCTTTGGCACGCTTTGCGGTTAATTTCTCAGGCGTCTGATTCATGAGGAGTCAACCAGCGGAGCAAGGCGAAGAAGAGGATGGGCGCGGCGATGAGGAAGAGATACGGCCGTACGCTCATCCACATGTAAACCCAGGCAGGCTGCGGCGAAAGATCGGCCTCAGCCAGCGGTAACGCTTCAGCCAGCGTCGTGTAAACTGGCTGCGGCGTAAAATCCGAATCCATCAGGCGGAAGTAGTAAAATGATTGGTCCTGCTCCGTCTCGTCCTTACGCTTAAGGAACCAGTAGTTAATCACGCCCACCCAGGGCCATTCTTCCTGGGAATGCTGATACGCTTCCACGGCAAAGCGCGCCTGCTGCTCTGGCGTCACCCGGCCAAAGCGAGCGTCTAATCCCTCCGGCACAACGTTCCAGCCCATCTCCGAAATCCAGATTGGCTTGTCAGCATCACCATGACGCACCATCACATCGCGCAAATACAGATTGTGCGCGTAGTTGATCACGTTAGGCTTTAGCCGCCGGTCCAGCGCGCCGGACCACAGCCCGTACCCCTGGGCCGACATCACATCAAAGCAGTCACCCGCACCGGCAGCATACATCCGCTCCAAAAAGATGAGGTCGTTCATGTTGGCATCGTTGATGGCGACCGTGGGCGTGAGCGCGCCAGCAAGAATGATGGCGTTCGGATTCACCTCTTTGATGCGCCGGTATGCCGTGCAAAGCAGTTCTGTATACTGCTCTGGGTTCACAGGCTGGTGCAGGCCCCATTCGGCGTTGCCGTTGGGTTCGTTCCACACCTGGAAATAGTGAATACGGCCGTTGTATCTTTCCGCCACCGCCGCTGCAAAATCGCCAAAATCACCGTAATCATCCGGCGGGGCCAACGAGCCAGTCACCTCAACCGGCAGTTCTCGGCTCCAATTTGGCGGATTACTTAACCGGGCAATGATTTCAATGTCATAAGTCTCGGCCAAATCCACGATATTGTCGTACTTCTCCCAGGCGGAGCGAAATGGTTCGTGCCGCCGGTCTTCAAAGTCACCCTTGCCATGAATTTCAATATCTTCCCAAACAAACTCCTGCCTAATAGAGCGAAAGCCCGCCTCATGGGCCAACTGCAGGCTCATTGCCCGCTTTTCTATTTCGGCTTCTTCGTTCAAAAATGTGTTTACACCATATGGCGGCACATTTGTGTGATGAGGGGTAATTTCAGGAGCAAGGCGAGGCTGGGGCCGAACGGCCGTATTCAACCAATGCCCCAACCCGCGAATCTGGGCCAACAATTTATCCTCACCCGTGAGTTCATACAGGGAGCCGACCGGCGGCCACAGGGCCACAAGCAGCATCAAGACACTAAGCATTACAACGGATTTTTTCCACATGACGCCGGATTATAGTCCAGCCCAGAGTGTCAGTCATCTTTAGGCGGCAGCCAGTGGCGAGCTATTCAGGCAGGGGCACGAAATTCTCATGATGCACTGCGTCAACGAATTGGATAAAATAGCGTCATTCTTTGCGGGGGATACGGCCGTATGATAGACTTTTGCCCCACGCTTTCCAATTTCATATCGTAGAAGAGGAACACGCATGTTATCACCAATCGAAAAGCTCTTGTTCGCCTTTTTAGCGCTCGTCTGCATCGTTGCCACCATCAACACATTCGGTCAGATGTACAGAATCATCTCGCGCGGAGAGGGGTCGCTCAAGCTAAATGAGCTGCCTCGCCGAATCGTGACCGGAATAGTGGCCCTCTTCTCTCAGGGGCGTATCATTCGCCATCGCAAGCTTACCTCGCTGTTTCATTACGGGGTTGCCTGGGGCTTCATCTTCTACTTTATTGTCAACGGCGTGGACGTGGCTGAAGGCATCGTCAACGGCTTCGAATTTTTCCCCGATCACTTTATTGGCAACGCCTACCGCTTTGCTGCCGACATTTTTGGCGCCCTGGTTCTCATCGGCATTGTTTATTTCATTTTGCGTCGTTTTGCCTGGGGCGACCGCTCCCTCTTCATTCGCGATAATGTCAAGCTTCACCCAAAAGTGCGCGATGGCGGTGTGCATCGAGACTCATTTGCCGTCGCTCTTTTCATTCTGTTCCATGTCGGCTTCCGCATGTTGGGCGCGGCTTTTCTCATTGCCAAACACGGCCCCGATCCTTCACAACCCGTTGCCAATCTGATCGCCCAAACCTTTATGGTGGGCGGTAATGAAACGGCGCTGGACTTTGGCTGGCACTTTTCCTGGTGGATTGCCGTGGGGCTTGTCCTGATGTTCCTGCCCTACTTTCCCTATACCAAACATGCCCACCTTTTTATGGGGCCATTTAACTTCATGACCAGCCCAGACCGCACCTATCTGGGGCAAATGTTTACCCTGGATTTTGAAGATGAATCGATTGAGCAGTTTGGTGCGGCCACCTTGTTCGATCTGGAGCAGACCAAAATTGTCGATGCCTTTGCCTGCATTATGTGTAACCGCTGCCAGGAAGTGTGCCCGGCTTACCGCACCGGCAAAGAGCTTTCACCCGCTGCCTTAGAAATTAACAAACGCTACCACATTCGCGAGAACATGCCTGAGTTTGCCAGCGGCATGGCGGATACCATACCGCTTCTGGATTATGCCATTAGCGAGAGTGCCGTGTGGGCCTGTACCGCCTGTGGTCACTGCATCGAAATTTGTCCGGTGGGCAACACGCCCATGCTAGACATTATGGACATTCGCCGCGACCAGGTGCTGATGGCATCCGCCTTCCCCAGCGAACTAAAAGGGGCCTTTGTGGGCATGGAGCGAATGGGCAACCCGTGGCAGTCGACAGACGGCCGTATGGAATGGGCCAATCCTCTTGACTTTGACGTGCCCACTGTGGAAGAAAACCCTGACTTTGACTATTTGCTATGGGTAGGCTGCGCCGGGGCGTTTAACCCAGACGCGCAAGAAGTTGTGCGCGCCGTGGCCACCATTATGCACCATGCGGGCATCAGCTTTGCCGTGCTGGGCGACGCCGAAACCTGTACCGGCGATTCCGCCCGCCGCGCCGGTAACGAATACCTATATTACGAACTGGCCCTGGGCAATATCGAAACGCTGAACGCTGCCGGGGCCGACAAAAAGCGCATCGTCACCAGCTGCCCCCACTGCTTCACCACCATCGGCAAGGAGTACGGCGAGTTAGGCGGCCATTATCAGGTCTTCCACCACACGCAGCTCATCTCAGATCTGGTGGGACGGGGCAAGCTGCGGCTGAACGGCAGCAAGCTAGAAAGCGTTACTTATCACGATCCGTGCTACCTGGGGCGGCACAATGGCGTCATCGCCGAGCCACGCGACGCGCTGGCCCAGGCGGGCGCTACTCTGCTGGAGATGGATCGTCACGGCAAAGATAGCTTTTGCTGCGGTGCAGGCGGCGCGCAGTATTGGAAGGAAGAAGAGCACGGCGCACAGGCGGTAAACGCCAACCGCTTCGCCGAAGCGCAGAGCACGGGTGCCACCACCCTGGCCGTGGGCTGCCCCTTCTGCGCCACCATGATGATTGACGCCAACCGCGAAAAAGGCGAGCCAATGCAGGTGAAGGACGTAGCTCAGGTTGTGTTGGAAGCAATGAGTTAAACTGTCGAGTGTCAAAAAATAATGGTATGTGTTCGAATCGGCATTGCCTCTACTGACGTCTGCTAAATTCCACAGATTTACGTTATAATCAGGCAAGGTGATGATATGACTCCATATGAAATCTTAGCAGATATACATGCACTTGAAGAAGAACTTTTGGGCTTTGAACGCAAATACGGTGTACGGTCAGAGACGTTTTATTCTGCGTATGTAAGTGGCGAGGAGCCAGAAAATGAGGACTGGATGCTTGATTTTGGGGAGTGGGCCAGCATATACCGGACTTGGTTGGCGCGTCAGGCGGAATATCGTAACGAAATCCAGCGAATGCAGCGCAACAGTTCTAGCTTGACTGGTTTGGTACGTGTCAGTGCATGAGCAATCCACTAAGAACGCCTGAAGATTATGAGTTGTTTATCTACTCATTGACAGAAAATTATTCTTCTATACAGCGCTCCACAATCACTTTCGTGCGTATAGGCACTTCTTTGGCAAGAATTGCTGGCGAACTACATTTCAAACATGATATTCGAGTTTACGTGCGTGAACGTCTTATTTACTCTCGTCTGCCAGCAGTGATTGATTGGTATGGCTATGAAATTTGGCACGATTCACAAAAACTTTGTTGGTACGATCCACAACCTCACCCCAATGCACCTGAACTACAGAGCACGCATCCGCATCATAAACACATCCCCCCAGATATAAAGCATAACCGTGTACCAGCCCCAAATATGAGCTTTACCAGGCCCAATCTTCCAGAAATCATTCAGGAAATTGAGCAGTTAATTGTAAGAATAGAGCAAGGTCAGGGCTCAATGAACGAATCAGGCTAAAACGGTTTCGGTTTGTCTTTGAAGGCTGTATTCTCATAACTCGCCAGGAGAGTACAGCCAGAATATTATCAAAATTAAAGTTGAACTTATGGGAGAAATCTGGCAGCTATGCAAATAAATCGATTAAAAACATTAATTATGTTGGGGCTAACGGCCGTTCTCCTCGCCGCCTGCGGCGCCACAGAAACCTATGTGGAAACGTTTGACGAGCCGGGAAGCTGGCGGGTGGAAAGCAGTGGAGACGTTGTTGGGGAAGTCAGGAATGGTGTTTTTGAGTTCACGGTGATCGCCGATGAGCTGACAAGCTGGACCACCGCTGGACAGGCCTTTAGCGATGGCGTCTACTCGGTGGAGGCAACCCAGATGGCAGGGCCAGACAATAACGCCTATGGATTGTTGTTCCGCGTCGATGACGAGAATGACAACTTTTACTCTTTTCAGATTTCCGGCGATGGCTTTATCTGGATCGGCCGTTACCAGGATGGGGGCGCCAGCGAAGCGGAGCCAATCGTAAATGATTGGTGGTTTGAATCTCCAGTAATTAACCAGGGCAACGCCACAAACAAGCTATCGGTTCAGGCAGAAGGGCAAAATCTTATTTTCTTTGTCAATGACCAGGAAGTGGGGCGCGTGACTGACGACGCCTTCAGCAGCGGCGACATTGGCCTGATGGTGCGAACGCTGGGCGCTGGCGGCGTGCAGGTTCACTTTGATAACTTCACAGTAGAGCCACTGCCTGATTCTTAAGCTTGACCTAATTTCTCGCCAAAAAGCTGCTTCTTATGTCTACTTTAAGTCGAAAATCCCTGCTAAATCTTGTATAATACGCCCCAGTTCAACCCAACGGCCGTTAGCCAATCTCCCACAAGGAAAACGGCCGTCTCTTAATAGTCAAAGTAACCGAATTAAACTATCTTTAACTTTAACCACTATCTTGAACCGATGCAGCGGCAAGAAACGGCCGTTTCTCGCCTGTAACTTTTAGCACAAGGAGTTCCTTAAAACCGATGCTTGAAACCGAAAAGAAAATAAATTCACGACTTTCCGATGAGAACAAAGCGCAACAACTTTACATAAGTGCAGCGGAAATCCTTAGAGATTACACCCTCGCCAATGAAAGTCGTCACGCCAGTATCATTGGTCGGCGTGAAGTCCTGAGCGGCAAAGCCAAATTTGGCATCTTTGGTGACGGCAAAGAAGTTGCCCAGCTGGCAATGGCCAAGGCGTTTAAAAAGGGCGACTTTCGCTCCGGCTACTATCGCGACCAAACCTTTATGTTTGCCGTCGGCGCAGCCACCATCCAGCAATTTTTTGCCCAACTGTATGCCATCGCCGATGTCACGTTGGACCCGCACTCCGCCGGGCGGCAAATGAATGCCCATTTTGCCACTCGCAGCCTCAACCCAGACGGCTCCTGGCGCGACCTGACTCAACAGGTCAATAGCTCCGCCGATGTTTCCCCCACCGGCAGCCAGATGCCCCGCCTTGTTGGCCTGGGATATGCCTCCAGACTTTACAGAGAACTCGGTGAGTTAAAGCACCTGGCGCAATTTTCCCAAAACGGCAACGAAGTAGCCTTTGGCACGATTGGCAATGCCAGCTGTGCTGAGGGTCTATTTTGGGAATCCGTCAACGCCATCGGCGTGCTGCAAGCGCCAGTCGTGCTCTCCATTTGGGACGATGGCTACGGCATCTCCGTGCCCAACGAATTCCAGATTACCAAGTCGAACCTGTCTGAGCTGCTAAAAGGCTTCCAGCGCGAGCCAAACAGCAAGCACGGCTTTGATATTTACACGGTGAAAGGCTGGGATTACATGGCGCTGGTAGAAACCTATCAGAAAGCCACCAAAATCGCCCGCCGAGACCATGTGCCAGCCATTATTCACGTCATCGAAATGACCCAGCCGCAAGGCCATTCCACCTCAGGCAGCCACGAACGATATAAATCCGAAGAGCGCATGGCCTTTGAAGAGGCATACGACTGCATCCGCAAAATGCGCGAATGGATTATTGATCAGCGCATCGCCACGGCGGGCGAGCTGGACCAAATTGAGCGTAATGCCAAAAAATCGGTCGAAAATATTCGCACAAAATTGTGGAAAACGTTCTCGCTGCCTATTTACAAAGAACGGCAAGAAGTTGCCAACATAATTGAAGAAATTGAGCAGCACTCCACCAAGAAAGAGCAGTTGGCACGCCTACGCCGCAAGCTCATGGACAGAAAATCACCGCTGCGGCGAGACAATATGGAAGCGATTCGCGACGTGATGCTGCTGGTGAGAGATGAAAATCTGCCTGCTATTCAAAAGTTAGGCCAGTGGCGCACCAATCAGCTAGCCATTAGCCGCGAACGGTATGGCTCCCATTTATACAGCCACTCGTCCGAGGCCCATACTCACGTGCCGGAGATCAAGCCCGTTTACTCAGAAAACTCTGACACGCTAAAGGGGTATGAAGTGCTGAATCGCGCTTTTGACGCCATGCTCGGGCGAGAGCCACGGCTCATTGCCTTTGGCGAGGATGTGGGCCGCCTCGGTGGCGTCAACCAGACAATGGCAGGCATGCAGGCCAAATATGGCGAGCTGCGCGTGTCGGATACGGGCATTCGTGAGGCCACCATTTTGGGCCAGGCCATTGGTATGGCGCTGCGGGGTCTACGGCCGTTAGCCGAAATACAGTACCTCGATTACCTGCCCTATGCCCTGCAAATCATGTCCGACGACCTGGCCACGACCCTGTGGCGCACGCGCGGCGGGCAAAAGGCGCCCGTTATTGTGCGCACCCGGGGGCACCGGCTGGAAGGCGTCTGGCACGCTGGCTCACCGATGGGCGCCGTTGTTCATCTGCTGCGCGGGATGCACGTTTTGGTGCCGCGCAACATGGTGCAGGCCGCTGGTTTTTACAATACGCTGCTGCAAGTCGATGATCCGGCGCTGGTGGTAGAAGTGCTAAACGGCTACCGGCTCAAAGAACGGGTGCCGGATAATCTGACCGAATTCACCATTCCGCTGGGCGTGCCGGAGGTCGTGCGCGAAGGCGAGGACATCACCGTAGTAACGTATGGCGCAATGGTTGACGTAGCAGAGCGCGCGGCTGAGCTGCTGGCGAAAGTGGGCATTGAGATTGAGCTGATCGACGTGCGTTCACTGCTGCCGTTCGACGTCAACGGCCGTATCGTCGAGTCTCTCAAAAAGACCGGCCGCATCCTCTTTGCCGATGAAGACGTGCCCGGTGGGGCTACCGCCTACATGATGCAGGAAGTGATTGAAAAGCAAGAAGGCTTCTACTGGCTGGACAGCGAGCCAGCCACGCTGACGGCTCAGGCGCACCGCCCCGCCTATGGCTCAGACGGCAATTACTTCTCCAAGCCCAACGCGGAAGATATTTTTACGGCCGTCTACGACATCATGAACGAAGCCGAACCGGCCCGGTATCCCATTTTTTACCGATAAAATTACTCAATTACCCAATTACCTGATTGCGCTTTGCAATTGAGTAACTGAGTAATTAGGTAATTGATCAGTCGAGGAGCAAATGGCAACAAAAATCATCATGCCCGAAATGGGCGAAGGTGTCGTGGAAGGCACCGTCTCTCGGTGGCTAAAGCAAGTTGGCGAGACGGTGGACCAATATGAACCCCTCCTGGAAATTGAAACGGACAAGGTAACGACCGAGGCAATTGCCGAAGAAGCCGGGACGCTGCTAGAAATATTGATTCCCGAAGGGGAAACGGTGGACGTGGGCACTGTGCTGGCCTACATCGGCGAGCCGGGCGAAAATCCCCAGAAAAACGGAGATACGTCCGCCAAGAAGCCTGCGCCAGAAGCCAAGCCCGTGCCAGAAGCGGCTACGGCCGCAGCCCCAGCACCAGCCACACCAGCCCCCACAAACGGCAGCAAGTCACAGCGCTACACGGGGCGCATCAGCCCCGTGGTTGGGCGCATCGCCGCTGAACATGACGTGGATCTGAATCAGGTGAACGGCACAGGCCGCGACGGCCGTATCACCAAAAAGGACATTCTGGCGTACGTGGAGCGGCGCGAAGCGCAGCCCGCACCCCAAGCTGAGCCAACACCAATGCCCGCGTCGCCAAAGGCAGCGCCGGAGCCTGTCGCCGCGTCGCCCAGTCACCGTGTCACCCCGTCACACGCCCCCGGCGAAATCGTCCCCCTCACCAACATGCGCCGGGCCATTGCCGAGCACATGGTGCGCAGCAAGCAGACCAGCCCGCACGTCACCACCGTTTTTGAAACGCCTGCATTTCAGACCTGTGGTTGTAGTCAAAGGCCGCTACTCTTCGTGCCCACAACGGCGACCGCAGCGCGGCCTGCCGTGTACGAGGCAACATCGGGCGGCGGAAATCACAACAAACCAGCCTGCACCATCGCCCCCCTCCAAGCCGCCAATTTGCGCTCGAAGCTCCAGCTTGCGTTGGCCGGGCTGGTCGAAGGCAGTTTGACCAGCGGGAAATGCTCCACCTGCAGACTG
>JBHIWP010000086.1:0-17192 GCA_041987425.1 Promineifilaceae bacterium (SeqCode)
TTTCAATACGCCCTTCCCGCCGCCCACCGAATACCTGCGCCAAGGCTGGCGCTCGCTGTCGATGGTAATTAAGTAAATTGGCGGTTGTACAGCAATATCCCAATTACCTAATTATCCAATATCATTTTGGGAAGAGAAAAAGTTTGAACAGTTTGCAACGGCCGTATCCAACGGACCATACACAATTGCTGTCTGCCGCGCTGCCGGGCAGTGTTGCCCAGGCAGCGGCTGAGGCGCGGGCAGGTAATCTCATTGTCATTCCAACCGATACGCTATACGGGCTGGCCTGTGATGCCTTTAATGCAGAGGCGGTGCGGATGATTTACGCGGCCAAGCAACGGCCGTTCAGCAAGCCTATCCCCATATTGCTGGCAGACAGCAGCGACCTATCCCGAGTGGTCAGCAGCGTTCCAACGGCCGCCCAAACGTTTATTGACCAATATTGGCCCGGCCCGCTCACCCTGCTGCTGCCCAAACATCCAGGCCTGCCTGAAGAAATTTCACACAATGACAGCGTGGCGGTGCGCATCCCCGACAGCCAGGTAGGCCGCGACATTATTCGCGCAGCGGGTGGCGCGCTGGCCGTTACCAGCGCCAACCTCTCTGGGCAAGAACCGGCGGAAACGGCCGCGGACGCCCGGGATAAATTGGCCGGCTGGGTAACAACGGTAATTGATGATGGGCCTTCACCTCATGCTGAAGCATCGACAATTTTAGACTGCACCGGCCCCGAACTGAAAATTTTGCGAGAAGGTCCCATTCCTACCCGCTCGCTGTTGGGCCAGGCCAAACAATAATTTTATGAGTGCACTGATCATTCCAATTGTCCTGACCTTTGCCGGACTGCTGCTGGCTATAGCCACCTACCAAAGCATCCGTCGCGGCGGCGCCCGCTTCTACACGCTAGAACGGGAAGCCATCTTGCACCGGGCGATGCTCACGCTGCTGGGCAGCACCCTGCTGTTCATTGCCGCTGTCGGCTACATGGCCTCCCAAGAGCTGCAATCTCAGGCCGCAGAAGAAGGAGAAACCACAGTGGAGGGTGAGAGCGTAGCCACGCAAACGCCCGAAATCAGCGTCTTTCCCCCTACGCCTTCGCCTTCCCCCACAGTGGACGCCGCTATTCCCACCGCTACCCCCACCCCCATTCTTTGTCGGGCTATCGTAGAAGGCACCTCCGGCAATGGATTAACGCTGCGTGACACGCCCGGTGGCGCCGAAATCACCGTCTTGCCAGAGGCCACCTTCGTCACCCTGGTTCAGGAAGAGGCGCCGCAAGAAGCCAATGGGCTGACCTGGCGCAAGGTGCGGGATAATATTTCTGGAGACGAGGGCTGGGTAGCAGCAGATTTTCTTTCGCTCGGACCTGGATGTGAGTAGTGGCCATTTATGAAGCCTGCCTTAACCATTGGCATTGATGCCAGCCGCACCAGCACCGGGCAGCGCACGGGTACAGAGGCTTATGCCACGTTTTTACTGCAAGCACTCATTCCTCTGGCCGTAGCTCAAAATCACCGGGTAAGGCTCTACTTTAACCAACCGCCGCCATCAGAATTATTCTATAACCTTCCCCGGGTCGAGCATGTAGCCATACCTTTCCCGCGCCTTTGGACTCATTTACGACTGGCAGCCGAACTGCATCGACGCCCACCAGATATCTTTTTTACGCCTGCACACGTCATTCCTTTCACTTATGCTGGCCCGGCAGTAGCGACAGTGCACGACTTAGGCTATCACCACTTCCCAGAAGCACATCCCTGGCGACAGCTGGCCTACCTGCGCTGGAGCACGCGGCACAACGGCCGTCGCGCCCGCCGCATCATTGCCGATTCAGAAGCGACCAAAGAAGACCTCATTCGGCTTGATGGCATCCCCGCAGACAAAATCGAGGTGATTTATCCAGGCATAGATCCTGCCCTACAGCCCGTTACAGATGAGGCTGCGATCACGACCGTTCTTCACAAATACAACGTCACCCCGCCTTACCTTCTTTATCTCAGCACGCTTCAACCACGCAAAAACGTGGCGCGCCTTGCTGAGGCATTTGCCGCCAGCGATCTGCCCCACCAGCTCATTTTGGCGGGCAAGCCTGGCTGGCTCTCTCAGCCCATTCTAGACACAATTTCTAATCTCCAGTCTCCAAAGGCCACCAAAATCAACGTGACTGGCTTCATCGACGAGCAGGACAAGGCGGCGCTGCTTTCTGGCGCAACGGCCGTTCTCTATCCATCCTTGTACGAAGGGTTTGGCTTTCCTGTGCTGGAGGCGCAGGCTTGCGGCACGGCCGTGCTTACGGCCAACAGCAGCTCCTTGCCAGAAGTGGCTGGGGACGCTGCCTTGCTGGTCGATCCGCTGGATACAGTGGCCATGACACAAGGCATACAAAAGCTGGCAAACGACGAAGCCTACCGTCAAAAGCTGGTGCAGCGCGGGTTTGAAAATGTAAAGCGATTTAGTTGGGAAGAAACGGCCGTGCAGGTGCTGCAGGCGTTAGAAAGTGCAGCGGGCAATAGGCAATAGACGTGGGCTTGTGATTACAACTATTTTGTCTGGCAGGTGGTCTGGGGAAACCGTCGTTAACCTAAGTGCCCACGGCCTGCGGATCGTAAACCCACTTCAGGCCCAGGGTGGACTGCAACAGCTTAAACAGCTCCTGGGCGCGAATCGGTTTTGAGAGGAAAGCATCACACCCGGCTTCCAGGCTCATATCGATGTCTTCCTGAAAAGTGCTGGCAGAAGCAGCGCAGATTGGAACCGTTTGTAAAGCCGGGATCTGGCGCATCTTGCGCACCGTTTCATAGCCAGTCATGCCAGGCATCACCAGGTCCATCAAAATGATATCCGGCACCGAAGCCTGCGCCAGATCGATGGCTTTTTGACCGCCTTCTGCAAGCACAACGTCAAAGCCCACAGATTCCAACATGCGGCGCAGCATCATCCGGTTAATGCTCTGGTCATCTACCACCATAACCTGGCGGGGAGGCCCTTCATAGGACACAATATGCTCATGGCCGGGCATCGCCACCTGCGGCCGTTCCTCAGCCGTCGTCGTCACAGGCAAGGAAACCTCAAACCAGAAATCACTCCCCTTACCCAACTTGCTGGCCGCGTATAGCTTCCCGCCCATCATCTGCACCAACTGGCGGCTGATGGCCAGGCCCAGGCCGGTTCCTTCACCCCGCTTTTCCATGTCGCCTACCTGCTCAAAGGGCTGAAAGATTTTTTCCACCTGCTCTGGCGTAATCCCGACGCCCGTATCAGATACTTCGAAACGAATCGTTCTGGTAGGCCGCTGGTTTTCAGCCGTCAGGCGCTGGCCCTCAGCCGCATCTACAACCAATACGGTTAAAGACACCTCCCCTACATCCGTAAACTTGACAGCATTGCCCAGCAGGTTCAATAACACCTGGCGCAATCGTTTTTCATCGGCACAAACAACGGCTGGCAACGGCGATTTAGAGGCATAAATAAAGTCTACGCCCTTTTCTTCTGCTCGCAGGCGAATAATGTTGGCGACGCCTTCTAAGAAAGGCCCTAGAGCCAAATCGTGGGGGTAAAGCTCCATCTTGCCCGCTTCAATTTTAGACAGGTCCAAAATGTCGTTAATGAGGGTTAGCAAGTGCTGGCCGCTTTGCTCAATAATGGACAAGCTGGTCAACTGATCCGCAGTTTGGGTTTTGTCCCGCTTCATGATCTGGGTATAGCCAAGAATCCCGTTTAGAGGCGTGCGCAGCTCGTGGCTCATATTTGCCAGGAAGCTGCTCTTTGCCTGGCTGGCTATTTCGGCCGTTTCTTTGGCTACTTGCAGTTCGGCAAAAAGGTGGGCATTGTGAATGGCAATGGCTACCTGGTCGGCCATTGTTTGCAGTATGGCCATATCTCCTTCTGTAAAGGCATTGGCCTCTCTGCTTTGCACATCTAATACGCCCAAAATTTGCCCGCGCACTTGCAGGGGCAAAGCGATCTCTGAGCGGGTCTGCGGCAGATGAAGTTTGGTGAAGTGCATGGCGCTATGGTCCATATCGAGGGCAATGCGCGCCTCATTGTGCGCTGCCACATAGCCTACAATGCCCTCCTGCCCTACTTTTAGCTGCTGGCCGATGGCCTTTGCCCCTACATCATCCTGGCTGGAGGCTGCTTCCAAAACGGCCCACTCGCCAGCGTCGTCCAACAAAAAGATGCCTACGTGGTAGAAGCCAAAAGCTTCGCTCAGGCGGGTGGCTACCCGATTGAGCAGTTCCTGCCGGTCCAGCACAGAGATTACGTCACGAGCTACCTGGCTGGTGGTCTCTAGCTGTGCGGTGCGTTCGGCTACCAGTTCCTCCTGGTAAGCATAGAGCTGCGCATTTTCCAGGGAAATTGTTGCCTGCGCGGTGAGAAGTTTTAGCACTTCAAGGCGTTCGGCCGTAAAGGCACCCACAATAAGATTATTTTCAAGATACAGTACCCCAACGACTTTGCCTTGTTGGTAGAAGGGCATGCACAAGATCGATTTAGGCTGCCACTTCTGCACGTAAAAGTCTTTCGTAAAGCGGCCTTCGTGCGTAGCATCGTGCAACACTAAAGTCTCTTTGGTTCTGTTTGCATAGCGAATGATGGCTTCGGGCAGCTGACCATTTTTCTCTTCTAGTGAGGCATTGGCGTCCATGACTTCGGCGCCTTCAACGGTACCACGGACTTTTATGGCTAAACGGCCGTTTGTCTCCAGCAGCAAATAACCTTTCTCTGCGCCAGCATTTTCAATCACAATCTCCATCAGCTTGACTAACAGGCGATCCAGATTTATTTCGCCAGAAATGGCCTGCGCAGCCTTCATCACCGTGCTCAAGTCCAGCAGGCTCGCCTGGGAATTGGTAGATTTGTTATAGGTCCGGGTAACAGTAGCGTGTTTTGTCGACCCTCTGCTGGATGGCTGGAACAACCATTGAGCGTACCGTTCCTCCAGATCCTCTACTTTGCGCGTGGCGCCCCAGAGCTGGTAACTGTAGCGCGCCTTCACCAGATGAGCTTGTGCATAAAGGGGATCGTCCTGGCTTAACCAAAACCGGGCTGTCAATTCTTGGGCCAACGCTTCATGCTGAATAAACCCACTGTCGTGAGCCGCAGCAATTGCCTGTTTATACAGGCCTAGTGCTGGCCAGATTTCACCTTTAATAGAGGAAATTTCAGCAGCGACCAGGGAATATTGGGCCAGAAAGTTTTCTGGACAGTTCTCAGCCCAAATTTCCATTTGCTTTTGGTTGGCTTCCAATTGTGACCAATATTGGGTCTGAGTTTCGGGTGATGCCGCCGGATAAAGCCCAATTAGAATCAAGGAATGGTAGAAATTGTAGTTTGCCAGGTCAACCGTGCTCGGAATGTAGGTAAATGACTCCTTCGCAGCCAGAATGCACTCTAATGCCTCTTCCAGTGCGCCATATAGATACAAAACCTGGGCCTTAGAGATAAGATAGTGCGCCAAAATGTAGAAGCTTTTGTGCGCCCGGCTCTGTTCCTCGTATTGCGCATCATCCAGTTTGTCTAAATGGAACTGGAGCTTATCGGCCGTACGGCCCGTCAAATTTTGAGTCACAAGCTGTAAGCCAAGGATCGAGTCGATAGAAACCCGGTTCTTTGTTTTACGAAGAAACTTCAGGTAATTTTCCAGATCGGCTTCAAATTCGGGCAGAGGTTGGCCCTGAAAGTATTGCCTGCGCGCTTTATCACTCAAACTGTAGCCAGCGTATTGCAGCTCACCAGCCTCCAACCCTAGCTTATAGCCCGTATCGCTATAGGTGTGCCCTACAGAAATGTGCTGCTTCCAGTGACTGATATAAGTGGTAAAGAGATAAAAAGTAATGCAGGTCTGGGCACCGGTATTAAATTTCTCAGCCAGTTGAATAGCTAGTTGACCAAAGGCAAAGCCTGTTTTGTAGTCACCAAAGGCATCGATAACAATCCAGCCGTAATCGGCGTATGCAACGGCCGATTCAGGTACCTGCCCGTACTCCAGAGAGAGTGAGACCATTTTAAAGGCAATAATGGTCCCTAACTGAGGATGCAACAAGAAGCCGGGGACAGCGATTCTTGCTAACAGCCGCTGTATCGCTTTAATCCGAAGATCTGTGGCTAATGGAGCATCTGCCAGGGAAGCAATCTCCTGATCGCCTAAAAGCTCCCTAATTTTTCTAAGCTCCTGCTTAGAGGCAGCCCGTAAATCTGTGGTGGGCAAATCAAAGTCGAGCAGCGCCAGCGCCTGAATTCCATTCTCTATAGCTGCCTCATAATCGGCCGTCATCGTGCGCTGTATAATTAACGTGAGGTAAACTTCGGCCTTTTCCAGGGGAGACTGAGCCTTTTCCAGGACCAGGTCAACTAATGTTTCCGCCTCAGCAAAGTTGCCATTTAAATACTCTACTTGCGCCCGCTCTTTGTGCAGGGCAAAAGCCAACTCATAATGCCTCACCCACATCTCTACATTGGCCAAACAGTTGATACCGGCAATCAGGTAAGCCAGGGCCGCTGCGTGAGCCGTAGATTGTGTGGCTTTCTGGCCTGCGGCCAAATTCAGCCGAGCCAGCTCCACTGTCTCGGTTTCACTAGCCATCAATGCAGAACCATGATTGAGATGGTCAACAATTTCAAACAGCTTTTCATCTGGCCCTGTGGGCAATGCAGCCTCAAGCATGATACGCCCAATTTGTAAATGGGCTTCATTCCGCTCGTCTTCTTCGATCAGATCATAAGCGGCCTGACGAATGCGATCATGCTGGAACTGGAAATTCCAAAAAAGAAGGGGTGTTTCCAGGTTGCTCGGCTCGGCAGCTTCCAGCTCCGTGATAGGCCAGATCAGGTCGGCCTGGAGGGCAGGCAGCAGGTCCTGGTAGACTGCAGCGATCTCTTTTTGGCTGATAGTGGCCAGAGTGCTCAAGTTAAAAATGTTGCCGATGCAGGCGGCAAGCCTCAATGTATCTTGTGTGGCTGACGGGAGCTTTTTGAGCCGCTCCACCATCAGGCTAACAACATTATCGGTACTTTCCAAACCCTCAAGCTCTTTAAGATTCCACACCCAACTACGGCGTTTGTAGTCGAAAGATAGCAGCTCCTCCTGGTAGACCCTTAGCAAGAACTGCCTGACAAAGAACGGATTGCCCTGCGTTTTGGAGATCACGAGGTGAGCCAACAGCTTCACGGCTACCGGTGCTTGGTGAACCGTATCGGCAATAAGCTCAGTGACATGAGCCATCTTTAGCGGCCCCAACTCAATTCGATTAATGGTTGTGGCGCCTTCTTTTTCTAGACTGTTCAGGGTCAATTGCAATGGATGGAGACCGTCCAGCCCTTCTGAACGATAAGCACCTATCAAAAGCAAATTGTTAACATCTTCATCCGTTAGCATCCACTCGACCAGCTTCAATGAGGCGGCATCGGCCCATTGTAAGTCATCCAAAAAGATAACCAGAGGGTGTGCTGGCTGGCAAAACACCCGAATAAAGTTCTGAAAAACAAGCTGAAAACGGTTCTGCGTGGCAACTGGCTCCAGGTCTGCCACAGGCGGTTGTGGTCCCAGTATCATTGCCAGGTGGGGAACAATATCAATAATGAGCTGGCCATTGCTGCCCAGTGCCTGGCGCAGCTTTTGGCGCCACAGTTCCAGCTGTGCTTCGCTTTCGGTTAGCAACTGCCGGACGAGATTCTGGAAGGCTTCGGTAAAAGCACGGTAGGGAATGTTCCTCTGCAGCTGGTCAAATCTGCCAGAAACGAAATAGCCTCGCTGCCGCGTAATCGGTTTATGTAGTTCCTGAACGAGGGTTGTTTTACCAATGCCAGAAGAGCCAGAGATGAGTATGAATTCTTTGTTACCGTAGCTTACGTGGTCGAACGCAGCCAGCAACTTATCCATTTCTGCGGTACGGCCGTATAGCTTCTGCGGTATCTGAAGCTCATCAAATATATCTCGCTGTCCCAGCACAAATGGCGCAACCGTTCCAGATGCTCGCCACCGTTCCTGGCACGTCTGTAAATCAGCCTTCAAACCGACGGCGCTTTGGTAGCGCGCTTCGGCCGTTTTTGCCAGCAACTTCAATACGAGTTCAGAAAGAACCGGAGGAATGCCAGACTTGATCTGGTGCGGCGGCACAGGCGACTTAGCCAGGTGGCAATGCACCAGTTCCAAGGGATCATCCGCTGAGAAAGGCAGTTGGCCAGTTAAAAGCTCGTAAAAAGTAATCCCAAGCGAATAGAAGTCAGTACGATAATCGACTGCTCGATTCATGCGACCTGTCTGTTCGGGGGAAAGATAAGGCAGAGTGCCCTCCAGCTGATTGAGGCTGAGGGTTTGCTGCCGCTCTCGGCTCAGCTGCGAGGCCAGGCCAAAGTCAATCACCTTGACTTCACCTGTTTCTGGTTGAATGAGCAGGTTGCTGGGATTGATGTCCTTATGAATCAGCTGGTTGTGGTGAACGATTGCCAGAGCATCGGCCAACTGAATAGCTATTTCCAGGAATTTTTCCACGGCAATGCCGTCGGAAGGCAGCCAGGATTTCAGGCTTGTGCCGCCGAAATCCTCCGCAACAAGGAACAAACGGTGGCCCTGCTTTTCCAGACCGTAGTAGCGAATAATGCCCCTGCCTTCAGCCTGGCGGCCAAGCTGGAACTCTCGCTTAAGCTTGGTAAGCTGCTGAGAGTTAGGATAATCGCCCAGGTGCGTTTTGATAATCACCGGCTGATTATCTTCGGCTCGAGTCCCCCGGTATACCACGGTTTCATTACTCTCGTGGAGCTTTGCATCAAGTCGATAATTTTGTAGCGTGGGCATTCGTTCGTTTTGCCTTAACTCTTCGTGTAGGATCAGACCAGATTATTATTAATTAGCATGCCTAGGACAACAAGAGTACTTTGGTCTTTCGGGAGCTATTTTAGCGTTGCGGTGGTTGCCAAAATAGTGCTCCGCCCCTGTTCATCCGGGCTTAATCAGGAGGCTACATCAGTACCCAATTTTACGTTCATATGTTCAGCATATACTACCAGAAAGCTATTGCGGCCCAGGACCTAATAGACTTCAATTAAGGGTAGTGATGTAAACCCAATAGCTTGCTTTTGCAAGGGGAAGTTGTTTGATGCGTTTGTTGATTAAATCCTTTTGTGTGATGTGCTTTCTTTTATTGATTATTGTTTCTTTTGAAAAAGGCTACCAACAAATTCAACGCCCTCCCCGGCAAAACATAAGCGAAGAACTGTTTCAGGGTATCACCTATACCCGCCTTGCCCGCTCATCGCCACGCCCCCTCGTCATTCATATCATAGAAATTGACCTGACAATTCCAGCAATTGATTTCTTTGTTACGCCTGGTGATGAAACTACTGAAATGGATTTGCGAGCGCGTAAGACCACAGAATTTGCCAACGAGTTTGGTGTTCAGTTGGCCATCAACGGCAGCTTTTTTGAGCCTTTCCACGCCGAACTTCCGTGGGATTATTATCCCCAGCCCGGCGATCCGGTCAATATCAATGGATTAGCCATGTCTGACCATCATGTTTATTCAGAGGCCAGGCAAGATTGGCCGATCTTATGCCTTGCCTCGCAGCGCGTTCAGATCAGCGACGCTGACTGTCAGCAGGGCGACACGCAGGCCCTGGCAGGTAACCATATGTTGCTGAAAGACAGCATCGTGGTGGCCCCAGTAGATCAGGCACTGCATCCACGTACGGCCGTTGCCACCAACGGCAGCGGCTCCAAACTGTGGCTCATTGTAGTAGACGGCCGTCAGCCAAAATACAGCGAAGGCGTAACGCTGGGTGAATTAGCCGAAATCGCCCTGGAAGTCGGCGCTGAGGCGGCGCTGAACCTGGACGGCGGCGGCTCCAGCACAATGGTGATGCGCGGCGACAGCGAGGCGAAGATTTTAAACGCTCCATTCCACACCAACATCCCCATGCGCGAACGGCCGGTAGGCAACCACCTGGGCATTTTTGCCCTGCCGCTGGAGCAGTGAATGAATCTGTTCTCACGACCTGGAGAAGCACACAAAGAATGAAATGAATATTGAAGCTAGTCGCCTATTCATCTCGCTTCAAATCACCACTTAATTCGTTTCATTCGCCCATTCGTAATATTCGTGCTTTGCTTTTTTACCCCACGTCCACCAGCAAAGCCGCCAGGTGCATTGTAGGCTGCCACTCCGCCGGGTCGCCGCCGTCTTCGTAGCCCCACCAGGCAGAGAGCACCGCCTGGGCCATGCTCCACTGGCGCAGCCGCTCCCGATCCATGCTCAGCGTTTCTGCCAAAATGTCCAGCCGCCGCGCCGTGATGCGCGCAAGCTCCGGTTCGTGGAAAATGGTGCCGATGGGGTTGCGCAACAGCGCGCCTACCTCATACGCCGGTTCACCCGCCAAACCCTTGGGGTCGATTGCTCGCCAACCGCTCCCCGCAGACAGAATGTTGTAATGGTGCAGGTCGCCGTGCAGCAGGACCGCTTCGCCGCTGGAAGCCAGCAGAGCGGTGAAATAGGATTCGGCCGTTTCCACCAGCTTCTTATCAAACGGCCCAGTCCCGCCGCCAAACTCCTGACGCAGTTCGGTTATCCCATTGGCCCAATCGGCTACTGAGGGGAAATGATGCGCGACAGGCAGTGGCTGCCACAGATTTTGCATCACCTGAGCCACGATGCGGGTAGCCCTGTCGTCATCGGTTACGGCCGTAAGCATTTCGCCAGGGCAAAGCCGTTCCAGCAGCAAAATGCCCGCCTCAGGATCAGCCTCAAGCAAACGAACACAGCTGCGCCCAGCATAAAGTCGCAAAGCCTCGATTTCCGTACCCAGCTCTTGCCGGGGAACGCCCAGCTTCAGCACAATTTCGGTGCCGTTGGCCAGCGTGGCGGGGGCTACGTAGTTGTAGGAGAGCGTGAAGGGAGACGGCCGTACCGTCAAATCCCAGCGACGCTCGCATTCCGCCAGCAAATCTGGCAGTTGCGCCAGCCACTCTGCGCCTCCGGTGAACGTGTTGGTGACAGTTTTGGTAAAGTGTGGAGGTAGCTTCATGAGATAGAATTTTGACGCAAAGGCGCAAAGAGGCAAAGAAATAAAAACTCTTTGCACCTTTCTTATCTTTGCGTTCTTTGCGTTAAGTTGATTTACCTCAGCAAGAAGCCGTGCCGCAGCGGGTCTTCCGGGTCGATGAGCAGTTGATTGATGCCGCAAATGTGGGCCGTGCCGCTGACCTGGGGAATGACCGCCTGATGCGGTCCAAATTCGGCCGTCGCCACCACCTCGCCGGTGAAGGTGCTGCCCAAAATGCTTTCCACCACAAACGGCTCGTTTAGGCCAATTTCCCCCCTGGCAAAGTGCAGGGCAGCGCGGGCGCTGACCCCAGTGCCGGTGGGGCTGCGGTCTACCTCGCCGTCGGCAAAGACGCAGACGTTGCGGCTGTGGTGCGCCGGGTCGTGCGCTGCACCCACAAAAATGGTGCCGTACAGAAAGCCCAAATCTGGCTCAAACGGATGCACGATGGGCAAACTGGCCATCACAGCCTGCTTGATGCGCTGCCCCAGGTCGATAAGCTGGCGAAAGTCGCTGGCCGTCAGCCCCAGGCCAACTTCTTCTGCCTGCACAAAGGCATAGAAGCCGCCGCCATAAGACACGTCGTAGCGCACCGTGCCCAGGCCGGGCACGTCTACCGTTTGGTCTAGTGCCAAGACAAAGGACGGCACGTTGTGGAAAGAGACGGTAGTGATACGGCCGTTCACCCTGTGCCCCGTTGCCACCACCCGCCCTGCTGGCGTATCAATCTTTAAGACCGGCGCGTCCCCCGCCTGCTTAATCATGCCTGTATCCAGTACTACCTTTATCAGAGCAATAATTCCGTGGCCGCACATGGTGCTAAAGCCTTCATTGTGCAGAAAGAGCACGCCCAGGTCACCGTCTGGCGTCACCGGCTCGGTGAGAATGCAGCCGTACATATCGGCGTGGCCGCGCGGCTCCCACATCGTCGCCGTGCGCAGCCAGTCCAGATGCTCCTGAGCATAGCGCCGCTTCGCCAGAATCGTCTCGCCAGGGATATCCGGCAGGCCGCCGGTAAAAATGCGCAGCGGCTCCCCGCCAGTGTGGGCGTCGATGGCCGTGATTTGCTGCCAATTTTGTGGGGGTGTCCAATTTGTGTGCATGAGCTACTCTCGGATTAAATTTAATAGAACGCAGATTTTCCTGTTATAAATCAGGAAAATCTGCGTCCCATTCTAAACTATCTTTGTTTCTTTGCCCCTTTGCGTTAAATTCCCAATGAAACGCGCATGAACGCTGAAAAATGCAGACCAATTCTCTGCACGACAGTATCGTACCTCAGCGTCTCTGCATTAAATCAAGGAGCAAATGATGTTTGACGTTTTGGTGATTGGCAAGGGGCTGATGGGATCGGCGGCGGCGCGGTATTTGCAGGCATTTGGGGCGAATACGGCCGTTCTTGGCCCCGACGAACCGCAAAACCCGCAAACTCATGACGGTGTCTTTGCCAGCCATTACGACCAGGGGCGCATTACCCGGCGGCTGAGTAAGGACATGACGTGGGCCACGCTGGCAGACCGTTCCATTGCCCAATATCGCGCGCTGGAAAGCCGCAGCGGCATCCATTTTTATGAGCCAACCGGCGGACTGTACGTAGGGCCAGACGATGGCTCGCACGCCTACTGGCAAAATGCAGCGGCCATCGGGCAGCGCTTTGGCGTAGCATACGACAGTTTGTTCCCAGATGAGCTGGCGGCGCGGCTGCCGACACTGCACTTTCCGCCGGAGTTTGCCGGGATTTTGGAACACGCCCCGGCCGGATACATTAATCCGCGCAGCCTGATTGCGGCGCAGTTAGCTGATTTTACCCAACAGGGCGGCACTGTTTTGCGGGAAACGGCCGTAACCGTCACCCGCCACCCAAATTACGTTGCTGTGCATACCAAAGAAGGTAACCGCTATGAAGCGCGCAAGCTGCTCATTGCCGCTGGCGGCTTTAGCAACTGCTTTGGCCTGCTGGAACGGCCGCTTCCCCTACGCCTGAAAACAGAAACCATCATCCTGGCCGAGGTTGATGAAGCCGAGGCCGAACGCCTGAGCCACATGCCCACCGTTATTTATGCCGTCGATTCGCCCGACCTCAACGGAATTTACTTGCTGCCACCGATTTTGTATCCAGACGGCCGTTTTTACCTGAAAATGGGCTGCGACACCCGGCTGGACCAGACTCTGCCGCATGATGTGGAGGCCATTCGCCGCTGGTTCATGAGTGGCAGCAGTGACGCCATGCTGCCGGCCATGCGCGCCGCGCTAACCCACATCATTCCTGGGCTGCAGGCAAAGTCGTGGGCTACCAAACGCTGCCTGATCACCTACACGCCGCACGGCAAGCCATTCATCGACGCGATGGTGCCAGGACAGGTGTATGTGGCTACCGGGGGCAACGGATCTTCGGCCAAGTCGTCAGACGCTATCGGCCAGCTGGGCGCCAGCCTTACCTGGCACGAAGAATGGCAAGACACAGAGCTGGACGCGGCGCTGTTTAGTATTTCGTAGCCACGTTTTCTTAGCCCTTTTTATTGCGCGGAAAGAATCCTCGGCTACAGGGAACGATTGTTTCCATCCTGTTGTATACTCCTGTGGAAATATAAGTAAGGGCGAGGCAGTTGGCTGTGAGTGTTGTCCGGCGATCGCTCAGGTTGCTCAACTGCCTCGCCCCTACTTTTCACTTTTAACTTTTCACTCAAAAAGAGGCATCTATGCGCATACTCATCACCGGCTCCAGCGGCCAGATTGGCACAAACTTAGCACTCCATCTGCAGGCTCAGGGACATTATGTATTTGGCATCGATAAACGACCGAATACCTGGACCAGCGAAGTTGAGACGCTGCTGCAAGATTTAAGCTCGCCGCAGCAACACTTTCAGCGAGGCATTGGCCACGTAGATTATCCGCCAGACCTGGACGCCGTCGTTCACTTTGCCGCTCACGCCAAGGTGCATGAGCTGGTAGAGCAGCCAGACCGGGCCCTGGAAAACATTACCATGACCTACAACGTGCTGGAGTTTTGCCGCCAGAACAGCCTGCCCCTCATCTTCAGCAGCTCGCGCGAGGTGTACGGCGACATTCACCGCTATATTACCGAAGAGAGCTACGCCGACTTCGCCTTCACCGAAAGTCCGTACTCGGCCAGCAAGATTTCTGGCGAGGCGCTGATTTACAGCTATGCGCAATGCTATGGGCTGCGCTATCTGGTGTTTCGCTTTAGCAATGTATACGGCCGTTACGACAACGATCTGGAACGAATGGAGCGCGTGATTCCTCTCTTTATCCGCAAAATTGGCAACCGGGAGCCAATCACTGTTTATGGCGAGAAAAAGGTGCTGGATTTCACCTACATCGACGACTGCGTGAGTGGGGTCTCTCGCGGGCTGGAGCGCCTGGTGAGCGGTGAAATAGAAAACCACACCATTAACCTTGCCTATGGGCAGGGCAACAGCCTGGTAAACATGGCCAAATTCATCGGTGAAGCGCTGGATGTAGAGCCAGACATGACCATCGAACCGGCCCGCGTCGGTGAAGTGACACACTACGTCGCCAACATTGGCAAAGCCCGCGCCCTGCTGGACTATCAACCCACCACCTCACTGCGCGAAGGCATTCACAAGGCTGTTGCCTGGAGTACGGCCTGGTGGCAGAGCAGTGGTCAGTGAAGCAGTGATCAGTCAGTCAGTAAAAACTGAATACTGACCACCTGTTACTGAATACTGAATACCGATTACCGAATACCGGCACTCTGGCACTTTGGTACTATGTCGGGAAGCAGCAAAGCTGTTTACACTTCTTTCACACAGTAGATATATAAAATTTGTATAGTCATTTAGCGGAACAATCTTGCCAAAGTATAGAAGTATATGAACAACAGCGCTGCACTTTTAGACACCCTTTTACAACAGGCGGAATCAGCCGCGCAGCGGCACAGCCAGGCGTCACGGCTCACCAAACAGGCCATCAGCCGCAAATTAGAGCGAACGGACTCCGACGCCGTGGCCCAGCAGCTAGACGCCATTTATCAGCATCGCACCTCTTGCCTGCCAGATCCCTGGCGCGTAGCGCAGCAGCTCACGCTTTACAAAAATCAAAAATCATGGAAGTAGAAGTATCTCTCAAACAAGGCCAAATCTGGTGGTCGCAGCCGCCAGAGCTGCCCCAGCCCCAGCCTGTCCTTGTTATTCAAAGCGATGCCTTTAACCGCAGCGTGTTGGAAACGGCCGTTTGCATCACGCTTAGCCCAGATTGGAAGCTGGCTCCTGCCCCTGGCAACGTCCTCATTGCCCAGTCAGACTCCGGCCTGCCCCACCCCTGCGTGGCCAACGTGGCCCAAATCATAACCCTCGACCGCCGCTTCCTCACCAAATACGTCGGCACCGTTCCCAACTTCATCTTAGAAAGCGTCCTCGATGGCGTGCAGCTTGTTGTGGGACGCAGCTAGTATTGCGCCCCAGAAGTTCGCATCAGGTTTTGGCCTGTGGCGCAATAGCTTAAACAGTCCGGCGAGCTCGACATAATAACTTTGCGTGAATTTCCGCCGGACGGCACTAGGGCCAGGCTCGATACGGCCGAAACGTGTAGTACTTTGGCCGCGAATCCAGCCGCACGTGCAGCCAATAGACCCCCAGGCCAGAGGTGCTCACCCACAACGGCCGTTCCCCCACGGACTTTGTAACAGCCAACCCCACCCGCTGCCAGAATTGATGCTGCTGCTCTGAGGTAGCGTTGCGACTAAAAAGAGCTAAATGGGCAAACTGATCATCACGCGCCAGCGGGCAAGGCACAACGAGGTGGGCATCGCCGCCCAGGTTGGGGAAATCGACAACGGGCTCGTTGCGGAAGTAAGAAGCAAAAGCGTGGCGCTGGGCAGGCACCTGCGCCAGTTGGGGTGCATCGACCAGCACAAATTCAAACGGCCGTGTCAGCGTGGCTTGCGTAATGGGTGGGGTTTCCCAAAAGTAGGCAGCAAATGGAGCGTCGGCCAGCAGGTTGATGAAGAAAATGCGGAACGGTTCATCAGTTTGCCATTTCTGCAGGATTTCCTGGTAGGTGAACGGCCGTTCCCCGTCGAGGATGCGGTATTGATGGATACGGCCGTCTTGCAATACCTCACGCTGCGCTTTCATAATCCCTCATCGGCAAAAAACTCAAGCAGCGTCCGGTGGATAAACATCCAGCCACCACCGACCCGGCGCAGCAGCAAACGTGCCGCCATTTCATCCAAATAGGCAATCAACTGCCGATCCCTATAAGGAAACGGAAGCACGCCTTGCCGCGCCAACAGCCAGCGCAACACATAATGCTTTAGAACAGATTCTCCTCCATAGTAAACCGGGCCTACTATCATTCCTATAAGCATTCCTAGAACAAGCCCGGCCGTGAGACCACCAAGAATTGAACCGAATAGCCAGCCAAGGAATCCACTGATAAGCCCGAAAATAAGCCCAATAATCACGCCGTAAACAAGTCCGGTTCGCCGAGCGTTGTGCCACGATGCCCAAACACCCTGATTGGGTTGGATTCGCTGGCGTGGTTCACTTGTCTGGATAAATGCTTCTAGTCCACCAATAAGCACAAAAGCCACGAACAGAAACAGCCCGGCAATTGGCCCAACGATCAGCCCAACGAGCAACCCGCCAATCTGCCCGCCAAGCAACCCAAATATAAACCCAATAAGCAAACCAAAAAATATCCCCCCTTCCAGCGCCTCTTTGATCTTGGCCCACAGCGTGCCAGCAGCAGGACGTCGCCAGCGGACTTCTTCAACCAACTTTATTGCGCTGCTATCTCTAAAGAACTGCCTAAAATTTTCTCCTATTCCAACCCCGCCTTTGACGACTAAAAACAGACCTAAAATTCCCCCAAAAAGCAGCCCGCTTACAACTCCCACTACCAATCCAAAAATTGGCTCGCCCAACAACCAAACGAGCGCCCATACAAACAAACCTACGATTAGGCCAGCTAAAACGCCAAAGACCAGTCCAACCATCCAACGATAGGGTCGAGAATGGGGTAACCAGCTTGGTTGAAGCTGTTCGATATAAAAAACAGACTGGTTGTGAGCCTGCAATCTGGTCGCTATGCTGTGCAGCCAGCCCAGAGCAGAGGCCTCGTCATAAGGGCTTTTGGGGGGAAGCGGGCGATTTTGTGTTGTGCGTTGGACG
>JBHIWP010000087.1:0-16953 GCA_041987425.1 Promineifilaceae bacterium (SeqCode)
TCCACCAACGTTTTCGGCGCGCTATGTTCTGGGGGGCAGGTACATATCATCTCATACGAGCGGGCGGCCGATCCACCGGCGCTGGCCGATTACTTCCGCCGCCATCACGTTGACGTGATGAAGCTGGTGCCCAGCCACTTCGAGGCGCTGCAGGCCTTCTGCGGGCCAGAGCCATTTATTCCCCAGCAGCGCCTGATTTTCGCCGGGGAAGCCTGCCCCTGGGACACCATTGCCCAGGTACAGGCGGCACGGCCAGACTGCGTTATTCAGAACCATTATGGCCCCACAGAGACGGTGGTATCTGCGCTGAACTTTCCGGTGCCCGCCCTGCCGCTGGACGCTCACACAACGGCCGTTCCCCTGGGACGGCCGTTTGGCAACGTGCGCGCTTACATTTTGGATGCACACAGGCGCCTGTTGCCCGTAGGCGTGCCCGGGGAACTGTATCTCGGCGGGCCGGGCGTCAGCCGAGGTTACCTCAACCGGCCGGAACTCACGGCCCAAAGCTTTGTGCCCGATCCCTGGGCAGAGGAACCAGGGGCGCGCATGTACCGCACCGGGGATCGCGTGCGCTATCTGCCGGACGGCAATATTGAGTTTCTCGGCCGCATCGATCACCAGGTGAAAATTCGAGGCTACCGGGTGGAGCTGGGCGAGATCGAGGCAATTATCAATGAGGATAAGGCGGTGCAGGATGTGGCCGTGATTCTGCGCGAAGATACGCCCGGCGATAAGCGCCTGGTGGCCTATGTGGTGCCAGCCGATGGCCAGGTTGAGGCGGTAAACTTTACGCCTGTGCGCGACTTTTTACGTGAGCGGCTGCCCGGCTACATGGTGCCCACTGCCTTTGTACCGCTGGCAAAAATCCCGCTGAACGCCAATGGCAAAGTTGATCGGAAAGCCTTGCCCGTGCCGGAATACGGCCGTTCCACCACCGAAGCCGAATTTGTGGCTCCCCGCACCCAGCGGGAAACAGATATTGCCGCAATTTGGGCCGACGTGCTGGAAATTGAGCAGGTGAGCATCGACGATAATTTCTTTGACCTGGGCGGCGAATCATTTAAGGCCATTCGCGTTGTGCGCCAGATTGGCGAAGCCGTTAGCGTGATGGACCTGTTTAAATTCCCGACCATTCGCGAGCTGGCAAACGCCTTAGAGCAAGAGCAGCCTCAGCACGATGGCCTGCTGTATGAGCTCACCCGGCGCACATCGCAGCCAAAGACGCACTCTTTGGTTTGCGTGCCTTTTGGCGGGGCCAGCGCCATTGTCTTTCAGCCGCTGGCGCAGGCGCTGCCCCCGGATTACGCGCTTTACGCCGTGCAAATTCCCGGGCATGACTTTGCCTGTCGCGGAGAAAGCCTGCGCCCCATGCCGGAGGTTGCTCAGGCGTGCGCCTCAGAAATTTTGGAAACAGTTGAGGGTCCCGTGGCGCTGTATGGCCACTGTGTAGGTGGGGCAATGGCCGTGGAAATTGGGCGCTTGTTAGAGGATGCTGGTCGGGAGGTTGAAGGCATTTTTCTGGGTGGCACCTTCCCCTCTCCCCGACTGCCGGGCAAGCTCTTTGAGTGGATCTCCCACAGCCGCAGGCGGCGCTCCAATCGCGCCACGTTCGACTTTTTGCGCATGCTGGGCGGCTTTAGCGAGGGACTGGACCCGGAAGAGCAAGATTTCATGCTGGCGGGCCTGCGCCACGATGTGCAGGAGGTTGAGGATTACTACACGGCGGCCTACGCTGTTCCCAGAGAGCAAAAGCTGCGCGCGCCGATTGTGTCGGTGGTGGGAGAAATGGACCGCGTGGCAGAGTTTTATGAGGAGCGGTACCTGGAATGGAGCTACTTCAGCGAATCGGTCTCCCTGGAAACCATTCCGTTGGCCGGGCACTACTTTTTGAAGCACCAGGCGGCTGAGCTGGCGGATATTATTGACGGTAAATTGCAGGAAGGGATGGGAATGGAAACGGCCGTTTCCACCCCCGATGCCACCTTGGCCCCTGTGCAGCGCACCAATCTCAAAACTTTCTTCACGGTGGCATTTGGGCAGCTTGTCTCTTTAATTGGCACCAATCTCACTACCTTTGCCCTCAGCATTTGGGCCTTGGAACAAACGGGTCAGGTCTCACAATTTGCCCTGATCAACGTGTTCGGCCGTTTGCCCGCTATTCTTTTTGCCCCGCTGGCAGGCGCCATTGCCGACAGGTACGACCGGCGGCTGGTGATGATTGGCAGCGATGTGTTGGCCGCCTGTTCGACGGTGGCCGTCGCCTATCTGTTTTGGACCGATTCGCTTCAGGTGTGGCATCTTTACATAACCGCTACCATCGGTTCCATTTCAACGACGTTTCAGGACCCGGCCTACACGGCGGCCGTCACCCAGCTTATTCCCAAACGCTACCTGGGGCACGCCAACGGCATTGTGCAGTTTGGCTCGGCAACCGGCCAGATGCTGGCCTTGTTCCTGGGCGGCGTTCTGGTGGTTACGGTGGGCCTGGATGGCGTCTTTATCCTCGATTTTCTGACGTTCCTTTTTGCCATTTCTACCCTGCTCTTTATTCGCTTCCCCAACACGCTGTTCAGAATGCAGGAAGAACCGCTATTGCGGGAGATTACCCGGGGGTGGGACTACATCATCAAGCGCAAGGGCCTGGTGGCGATGATCGTTTTCTTTGCCCTGGTTAACTTCTTTTTGAGCATCGTTACCGTGCTCAGCATGCCGCTGGTGTTGGCCTTTGAGTCTGCGGCCGTTTTGGGCGGGATTGCGGCCATGTTGGGGGCTGGCATGCTGACGGGGGGTGTGCTCATGGGCTTTTGGGGCGGTACGGCGCGGCGCATGACCGGCATGATTGGGTTTGTGGGCGTGTCTGGCCTGGCCTCAATTGTGATGGGCTTGCAGCCTTCGGCGATCTATGCGGCCGTTGGCTTTTTTGGTCTGGGTCTTACCGGGGCATTGGTTGATGCTCACTGGCGCACGCTGATCCAAACCAAGGTCGGGCTTGAGCTGCAAGGTCGTGTTCTGTCCACCAACCGGATGATGGCCCTGTCTACGATGCCGCTGGGTGCCCTGGCCGCTGGTCCACTGGTAGACCGCGTCTTTGAACCGCTGATGACCGGCGGTAGTGCTTTGGCCGTAACGGTGGGCACTTTTATTGGCTCGGGCCCGGGGCGAGGCATCGCCTTGCTCATGATTATGGTTGGCCTGCTGCGCATCTTGCTGGCATTGGCCGGTTACAGCTACAAGCCCCTGCGCAATATGGAGGATGATTTACCCGACGCTATTCCTGATGCCATTATCATTGCCGATAAGGATCTATTGCAGGCGCGGGCAGACGAGCAGCTGATGCAGGCTTGATTGGGGCACATTTAAACCAATCCACTAACAGGCAGACGGGCAAATCTCCGACTTGGCGCACCTGTGTTATAATGAGCGCTCGCGTGCATTATTCATCAAACACAAGACCAAGGAAGTTCCATGCTGGCGAAAGTTTTTAGTTGTGCCATTGTTGGGTTGGAAGCCGAAATCGTTGAAGTAGAAGTAGATATTATCCGTGGAGGTCCCGCCTTTAACCTTGTGGGCTTGCCAGATGCGGCCGTTCGTGAAAGTCGCGACAGGGTTCACAGCGCCATCAAAAATAGCGGCTTTACCTTTCCCGGCGGCAAGAGGATCACCGTTAATCTGGCTCCGGCCGATTTGCGCAAAGAGGGACCCGCCTATGATCTGCCAATTGCCGTGGGAATCTTGGCCGCCTCGCAGCAAATTTGGGCGGAAAAGCTGGCAGACGCCTTCTTTCTAGGGGAGCTTTCGCTGGACGGCACGGCCCGCCACACCAAGGGCATCTTGCCCATGACGGCCCTGGCTCGCGAGCAGGGCTTCAGCCGCGTGTTTGTGCCCGCCGCAGACGCGGGCGAAGCCGCGCTGCTGCCTGACGTGGAGGTGTTTGCCGTTCATAACCTGGCAGAGCTGGTGGGGCATCTTACCGGTCTTAAGCCTCTCACGCCTTACACAGTCGATCTGGAAGAACAGTTCCGCCAGGACCCAACCTACGCCGCTGACTTCGCCGATATCATGGGGCAGGAGCACGTTAAGCGCGCAATGGAGGTTGCCGCGGCTGGCTCACACAATTTGCTGATGTCTGGTCCCCCTGGTGCCGGTAAGACCTTGCTGGCTAAGTCTATGCCCAGCATTCTGCCGCGCATGTCGGTGGATGAAGCGCTGGAGGTAACCAAGATTTACAGCGTGGCTGGCTTATTGCCGCCCGATACGCCGCTGGTGAGAAATCGGCCGTTTCGCGCGCCGCACCACACCATTAGCTATGCCGGGCTGGTTGGCGGGGGTGCCTGGCCGCGCCCCGGCGAGATTAGTCTTTCGCATAGAGGCGTGCTTTTCTTGGATGAACTGCCAGAATTTGGCCAGAATCTCATTGAGGTATTGCGCCAGCCCTTGGAAGGCATTCCTCGCGAGGTTTCTATTTCGCGAGCGTCGGGCACCGTTACCTATCCAGCAAACTTTATGCTGGTGGCGGCGCAAAACCCCTGCCCCTGTGGCTACTTTGGTGATCCGACCCACGCCTGCAGCTGTTCCAACGCCATGATTACGCGCTACCAGAAGCGTATCTCTGGCCCGCTTATGGACCGTATTGATTTGCACGTGGAGGTACCGCGCGTGGAATACGATAAGCTGACCAGCGGCCAGCGTGGTGAAACATCCGTCTGCATTCAAAAACGGGTGGAGTGCGCCCGCCAAATTCAAGTAGAACGCTTTAAGGACCGCGCCCTGTATGCCAATGCCGATATGGGGCCAAGCGAAGTGCGTGAAATGTGCCAGCTAGATGAAACGGGCAACCGGCTCATGCGCAGCGCGATGGCCCAGATGAGCTTGAGCGCCCGTGCTTTCCATCGCATCTTGAAGGTGGCCCGCACTATTGCCGATCTGGCCGGAGAAGAAGCAATTCAGCCTGCCCACCTGGCGGACGCGTTGCAGTATCGACCCAAACAGGCGTAAAAAGCAAAGACGCTAGGCACAACACCCTGTTACCAACTTGCCAGCAGCGGCAGCAGGTCCGCTAGTTTATTAATTTTGCCGTGTGGCTGCACGCCATCCAGCGTGGGAAAGCGGCTGCTGGAAGGAAAATGAACGGTACGCAGTCCCGCGGCGCGCCCACCCACTACATCGCTGGCCGGATCATCCCCTACGTAAACGGCCGTTTCTGCCCGCATCCCCAACAGGTCCAGCACATGTAAAAACGGCTCGGCATTGGGCTTCCATTTGTTGACGTCGGCCGAGAAGACGGTGGCGTCAAAGTGCTCCAGCAGGCCAAATCGGGTCATATCTGTCCGGTGCATCTCTCCGGGAAACATCGTGTTAGAAACCAGACCAACCTTATAGCCCGCGGCTTTAACGGCCGTTACCGTCTCAACCGCACCTTCAATTAGCCACGCCTGTTGCTGGATTGCCGCACCGTACGCCTGTGCCGCTGCCAGCAGCGCCTCTTCCGCAAAGTGCTCTACGCCCAGCGCTGCGCAGGCTTCCGCCAACAGCGCATGAATCTGCAAATTGGCCTCCTTGCGCGTGGCGGCCTGCCACATGCGGGGCAGGTGGCTAAAGCCAGCCTGCCGGAACGTTTCAAAGGGCGGCACCGTTTGCTCGTTGCGGAACAGCGCCTCATAGGCCGCCGTGAAGCCAGGCGTTTCCAGCTCCGGCCAATGTTCGTATTTGCCAGCATATTCAATGAGCGTGCCGCCCAGATCAAAAATTACGGTTTCAACAGCCAAAAGTGCCTCCTTAAGCGCCTGAGATATTTTGGACGCAGCAGAACAGAATATTTACCACAAAGTGGAATGGGCGAACAGGTTGCCTGAGCTATAGGAAAATATTTTCATTTGAAAATTTATTATTTGAAATTATAATTGCCAGATGGAAAGTGAAATCTTTGCTGCGCTGCGAGAAATTTTTGTGCTGCTGATGGGGGAGAGGGTGACGGCGTTACGGCCGTTTCACCTGACCCCACAACAGTTTGATACTTTGCTGCTGCTGCAGGCAGATGCGGGCTGGCGCATGGGCGATTTGAGCAGCCATTTGCTGCTGGACAACAGCATGATGACCCGTATTGTGGATCATATGGCTGACATGGGATGGGCTGAACGCCGTCCAGACCCAGACGACAGGCGGGCGCAGCAGGTTTTCCTGACGACAGCGGGCGCTGCCCAGCGTGAGGCGGCCCAGGTGGCACACGTGGCAGCGCTGCAGGACAGCCTGGCTGAGCTGGATGGCAATGAGCAGACACAGCTTTTGGCATTATTGAGCAGCTGGCAAGGGTGGTTAAACGTAAACCACAAAAAGTAATTTGAAACCTAAGAGGTTAAGATGGTTTACGTTAAGAAGAACAAAAGCAAATTTATAAAGAATCTATTTCTAAAAACTTTTTGTTCTCCACAAAAAGGAGCTTAAATGACGATTGAATTTGAAAATGTAAATGTAATTGATGAGGAAGAAGAAGCAGTTGCTACTGCGCCGGGCGATATTCCGTTGCCGATGGTGCAAGAGCGGTTGGCGGCGCAGGCGCATCAGTTTCGGCATGACAATACGATACGGCCGTTTGCCCCCCAGGCGAATGAGCCAGTGGAAATTTGGGCCACCAGCGGCGTGGGCGTACCGCTGGACCGCGCTGAAATCTGGTTCACGACCGACGGCCGTATGCCTGACGCCACGTCCCACAGAGTACCTATGACGGTGGAAGCGGTTGAGTGGCAGCCAGGTGCAGGCTACCTGAATCAGTGGCACGCGGTTTTGCCGGGGCAGGCCAGCGGAACGGCCGTACGCTACCGGATTGCGGGCTGGCGCGCCGGACAGGCCGACGCTGACTTGCCGCAAGTGTGGGCGCACGATGGTCAGGGCTTCTGGTATCCCGTGGATGACGAAACCGGCATTCGCACGTTTGCCTACTTTGTAGAGCCGGACCAGGCCAGCGGCCCTGACTGGATGCGCGAGGCGGTGATCTACCACATTTTTCTGGATCGGTATCATCCAGGGTCGGTGGACGGCCGTTTTTCACCCGACACGGACCAGAAAGATCATCATGCCCGGCATGGCGGCACCCTGCGCGGCGTCATCCAGACGCTGCCCTATCTGGAGGAGCTGGGCATCAACTGTATCTGGCTCTCGCCGCTGAGCCTGGCCGATACCTACCATCGTTATGACAGCAAAGATTTATTCGCGATTGATCCGGAGCTGGGCAGCGAGGCCGATTTGCATGAACTGGTCAGCGAGGCGCACGGGCGGGGCATGCGCCTGATTTTAGACTTTGTGCCCAGCCACTGTTCCTGGAAGCATCCCGCCTTTTTGGCGGCCCAGGCAGACCCCGAGGCCGAAAGTGCCTCCTGGTTTGTTTTTTACGAGCGCCCCGATGAGTATCGCTGCTTTTTGGGGCGGGCGCGCATGCTGCCCTCATTCGATACAAACGACCCCGCAGGACGGCAGCATGTATGTGATGCGGCCGTTTACTGGCTGCGCCAGTTTAAGGTCGATGGCTTCCGGCTAGACCACGTCATTGGGCACGGCATGGATTTTTGGGTGCAGTTTCGCCAGGCTGTGCAGGCGGTAAATCCCGAGGCGGTGACGATTGGTGAGGCCACTGATTCGCCCGATGCCCTGCGCCGCTACCGGGGACGGATGAGCCACGTGCTGGACTTCCCCCTGGCAACGGCCTTCCGCTATGCCTTTGCGCTCGATTTGTGGGATGTGGCCCAGCTGGATGCATTTTTGCAGAGCTATGAAGCCTACATGGCCAACGGCGCAGCGCGCGTCAGCTTTTTAGACAACCACGACATGAACCGCTTCCTATTTATGGCGGGTGGCGACGTGAACCGGCTCAAGCTGGCGGCGCTGTGCCAGATGACGCTGGCCCCAACGCCAATTGTGTATTATGGCACGGAAGTGGGGCTGTCGCAGGCGGTGGACAAGAATAAAGCCGGGTTTGGCGGCGACCATCACGTGCGGGCGGATATGCCCTGGCAGCCGGAGGAATGGAATCAGGAGCTGCTGGCCTTTTACCGCCGTCTGATCCACCTGCGGCGAACGCTGCCCGCCCTGCAGCACGGCAGGCGCACCCGGCTGCATGTCGATGCAGCGACGCAAACCTACGCCTACGCCCGCACGCTGCCCAACGGCGAAGCTGCTCTGGCTCTGTTCAACTTTAGCGACGCGGCCCAAACTATCCCGCTGCCGCCTGGTGCCAGTTATGACTGTTTGCTTTCTACATTGGAGACCCCAGTGTTTGGGGCAGATGGCGTGGAGGTCGGGGCGAGAACAGCCGTTTTAATGGTTAATTGTTAACGGTAAATGGTAAATGGTTATTGGGGGGGAGAACGGCCGTGTAAATCCGTGTCATCTGTGTCATCGGTGGTCAAATTGTGGGGAAACGGCCGTACGAATGATTAGCAGTTATCAGCTTCCTTAGCCTGTTAGTTAATCCTTTGCCCCAACCTGGCTAATTTCAAACAGGTGTCCATCCGGGTCGCGGAAAAAGCAGCGAATTTCGTAGTCCCAATCTACAGGTGGCGTAATAAACTTTGCCCCCCGCGCCTTTAAGGTTTCATATGCCTGTTGGCAGTCTGGCACACGAATCGTCATGGCGTGGCTCACCTGGTTTGGTTCAGATGGCGGCGCAAAAACGACCTCCGGCTTGTCCTGGGTGGGGTCACCGCCAGTGACAACCAGCAGCCAGGCACCGACAAAATCAAATACGATAGAAGTGCCGCCATACTCGCCATAAATCGAAGCGCCTAACACGTCGCGATAAAAGGTTCTGGCCCGATCCAGATCGCTCACTACCAAAATGTGGGTTAAAGCCATGCCTTCCAGGGGAAATGCCTCATTCATCTCTCTTCTCCTCACTGTAATATGTAAAAGCCAAAGCGTTATTTGAAGTAAATCAGGCTCCACTGCACCACATCTGCCATAATCGCCGCTGCACCCGGCACATTGAACTGTGCCCAATTGTGCCACAGGTGGTCCATGGCGACGAAGCGCGCCTGTTGGTAGTCGGTGCTAAACAGCTGCCTTTCTGGCGGTAGGGCGGCCGGACTGTGCGGCGTCTCATAGCCTTCAGCTACCGCGGCCAGTTGAAAATCTGCCACACGGTCGTACCAGTTGAAGATTGTTTGTAAGAATAGGGGAGAAAATTAACGACCGTTTCCCATAATTATGTTGGGAAACGGCCGTTTGAGGTTTTAGGCAATTATTCTGTAACTTTAAAACGCAGTCGGCCTAGATCTTCATAGCTAACCTGATAGTGGCCAACTGAAGCTGGAAACATGCCGCTCATGGCTCCAGTAATAACGACGTCACCCGCCTCAATCTGGTAACCGCGGGCGTGCAGCCGCTCCACCAGGAACAGCAGCGATTCCCACTGGTCTCCCAGTACGTTGGTAGACACGCCTTCATTAATCACATCTCCATCCCGACGGACGATTACAGAGATGTTGTTAACGTCAACGCGCTCAATCGGCACCGGACGTCCAATAAGCACTTTGCGAGGCGACACGTTCAGGGCGATAATGTCCAGCCAGTAAAGATTGGGCAGATCTTCAAAAACCAGATCGGGGAATTCTACTGCGGGGGCCACCGCCACCACTTTCTCAGCCAGTTCTTCCTGGGTAATGGGATAGGTCACATCTTCACCGAAGATGAAGGCCAGTTCAATCTCGACCATGGGGACAACAAAGTCAGAGCGATGAACTTTGCCATTGGGGCGGACGAGCATGGAATCATATAAACGGCCGTAAACAGGTTCTTCAGCGCCAAAGGGCAGCACTGGCCCGGTCAGGCCAACCTTATAGCCGATGAGCTCATCACCATCCGCCTCAAAACTGTCAATCAGCGCTTCCTGAAAGGCGTAGGCAGCATCATAATCGGTGTCTGGGAACTCCTGGGTCAGGTTAGGAACCTGCTCCCCTGCTTTGAATAAAGAATAATATTCATCAACAGTGGCCTGTGTCCAGGCTGTTAAAAATAAAAATAGAACAGTTAAGATAAGAGGGTAAACAGTGCGACGCGATACTTTCATGATATGGCAGTTCTCCTAATAACTTAAAAATAGGTCATACTATCATTAAAAAGTATAAGAAGAACTCAGAAGGGAAATATAGACCTTAAGTACTACGTAAACCACAAAAAGAAGTTTGAAAACGGAAATGGGTCGGTGGTTTACGTTAAGGAGAACAAAAGCATCTTTGGACCGAATCTATTTCTAAAAACTTTTTGTTCTCTACATAGTTGTGGTAGGTGGGGAAACGGCCGTCCTATTTTGAATAATGAATGGTGAATTGTGATGGTCACCCGTTCACAATTCACCTTTAACGATTCACAATTTTCAAATTCCTAAATCGTCTGCTGCCCAGGTAAGGCCCACGTTTTCCAGGGTCGCGCGGGTGGGGGTGCCCATCACGGTGTCCCAGCCAGCCTGCTCATAATACATGTCCAGCCCGGCTTGCAGCTCGTCATTTTCCAGGATGGTCCCATCCGTACGGCCGCCTTCCAGCGCTTTTTTGAACAATTTCTTGGGCAAAGTATCGTTATCGCGCGCCAGCCCCTCGCGAGCATTGTAGGCGCGCATTAGGTTCAGGCGGCGACGGCCGATTTCTTGAATTTCGTCGACGTCAACGTCCCAACCGGTTGCGGCGCGCATCAGGTCTGCCATCTCCTGTGGACCGTACATTTGCCAGCTTGGGCCATACACAAACTGGCAAACGCTGATTGTGTCCGTGGTACTGTAGTTGTACTGTGTTTTTAAAGCAAACTCGATTTTTTCTGCATTCATTGCCTTGGGATGCTGCGGCGTGTGCAGGCCAATCTGGTCAAAGCGATCCTTGTAGAATCGCTCGTAAGCCTTCTCGCTGTACATCGGATCATGTTCCGACGACTGGTGGTCGGCCCCAAAGGGATTGGCGGCGTAGATGACGCCCAGACTGCGCTTGACGTGCGGCATATGGGCGGGCAGCTCCTGGCCCTTCACCGTCATCAAAAACTCGTGACCCTTGCCCAGGCGGTCGGCGGCTTTGGCGGAGCCATCGGCCAGAATATCGCCGAACCCTTCGCGGTTGAGCGTCTTTTTGAGCATGGCGATCATTGCCTCGGCATTACCGTAGCGCAGCTCAATGCCGTCGGTCTCGTCCAGGTTGATCACCTCGTTTTCAAAGCACTCCATGGCCCAGGCGATGGTTGCGCCGCAGGAGATGGTATCAACGCCGTATTCATTGCAAAGCTGGTTGGCATAGGTAACAGCGTGCAGATCGTCGATGCCGCAGTAGGAGCCAAAGGTAGCGATGCTTTCGTATTCGGGGCCGCCATATTCGTGGCGCAGCCGGATGTTCTTATACTCGGATTCCACTACGCGCTTGCAGCGCACGATGCAGGCATAACAGGTGTCACGGCCGTCTTTGTCTTGTTTGCCTTCTTCTGCACCGCGCAAAAGTTCGTCGTACAGCCGCTCGCCGCTGATGGCCTCGGCATTTTCCATGACGCCCGCGTCCCAGTTGCGGGTGGGCAGGCCGCCGCCATTGTGCTGGCCCATTACCACCCCGGCCGTGCCGTAACGGCCGAAACTTTCCATACCGCTGCCAGGAAAGCTTTTGGCTCCTTGCTTGGAAAGGGCCGCCACCGCCTTTTTGTCCGCCGGATTCACTTTTTGCGTGCCGCGCACTACGATGGCCTTGAGCTTCTTGCTGCCCATCACAGCGCCCACGCCGGTACGGCCCCAGGCGCGGTTGCTCATGTTCATGATGGCGGCAAAGTTGGCCAGCTTTTCACCCGCCGGGCCAATCTGGGCAATCTCGATGCGCTTGTCGCCAATCTCATCGTGGAGAATCGTGTCCACTTCCAGGGTAGGCTTGCCCCACAGGTGGCTGGCGTTACGCAGTTCAGCCTCGCCGTCGTTGATCCACAGATAAACGGGCGTCTCAGAAGCGCCTTTGACAACGATAGCATCGAAGCCAGCGTACTTGAGTTCGGCGGGCCAAAATCCGCCTGCCTGGCTGTCGGCCACGCCGCCGCTGCTGGGGGATTTGCAGGTAACGGTGCAGCGGCTTTGCCCGCTAACGGGCAGGCCGGTGGGGGCGCTGAGGGCGAAGGTTAGCGTGTTCTCTGGGCTGAGCGGATCGGCACCTTTAGGGGTATTGTGCCAGAGATAATACAGGCCCAGCAGGCTGCCGCCGGGGTAGTGACGGTAAAAATCCTCGTCAGGATTTTCAATTTCCAGGGTGCGGTTGGTTAAATCGACGTGCAGGATGTTGCCAGTGAATCCGTGTAACATGTGGGTCTCCTTTGAAATGCTTAACGCAGAGGCGCGGAGGCGCAGAGAATTAGGTTTCAGTTATTGTGGATTATGCCGCGAATTGTTAACGGCTGGTATGTTGGGTTCTATTTTACCGGCTGAGGGTGGTGTTTCAAAGTGCGGATGAGTATTTTATAAAGTGGCAAGTTGCAGGTTGCAGGTTTGCAGACAAACTCCAATCTCTATTCTCTAATCTCCTCACTTTTCTGCGCCAGCTCCAGCTTCTTCAGTCGGTAGAGTGTTTCCTGGGTCATCTGGCGGTGCTTGCTGGTGATATCTGCCTGTACGCCAAATAGGAAGATGAACAGCCCCACCAGCAGCAGGCCCGTACCAATGGTGACGGACTGAATGAACTGGTTGGAAGCGCCATTGATGTAGGCGTAGAAGAAGCGCCCCCACAGCGCCAGACCGGCCAGAATGAAGGGCAAGGCGATGTAGGTGAAGGTACGCAGCGGTTCGTAAAAGGCGTAGAGGCGCACGATGGTGCTGGCCTGGGCCTTGATGAAGTGGCCCATGCTGCGTTGGAGTCGGGACGGCCGTATCGGCCCATTAGTCTCCACAGAAATGCTCTGAATGATCAGCCCCTGCTTACCCGCCTGAATAATCGTGTCCAGCGTGTAGCTAAAGTTGGTAAGGATGTTTAGCCGCAGCGCCGTGTCCCGGCTGTAGGCGCGGAATCCACTGACGGCGTCCGGCACGTCGGTGCCGCTGACCGTGCGTACTGTCCAGCTGCCCAGCTTTTGCAGCAGCTTCTTGAACGGCGAAAAGTGCTCGATGTGCTCCACCTGCCGGTTGGCAATAACAATATCGGCCGTGCCCGCCAGCACGGGGGCTACCAGCTCCGGGATGTAGCGGCCCGGATATTGGTGGTCGGCGTCGGTGTTGACGATGATGTCGGCACCCAGCCGCAGCGCGGTGTCTAGCCCGGTTTGGAAGGCGCGAGCCAGCCCCAAATTTTGCCGGTGCTGCACCACATGGTCAACCCCCAGGCTGCGGGCCACTGCGGCCGTATTGTCCGTGCTGCCATCGTCGATTACCAGCGTTTCAATACAGTCAATGCCCGGCACGCGATCGGGCAAATCAGCGATGGTTTGTGGCAAGACTTGCGCTTCGTTGAAGCAAGGAATTTGGATGATCAGTTTCACGAGGGGATTTTAGCTCAGTTGGTTGCGTGGGAAAAGCCGCCAGCGGGGATATGTCACGTTCGAGTCACGCTGGCTGCATAGTATCGGAGCAGTAATCCAGTTTCGCTGCCAATGGAGGTAATAATGTCCCACAAAGTATAGAACCAAAATTACTGCAATTGTGTCCATGGAGAGAGCCGATTTGTTACCTGTTATCAGTGGTCTTAAACAAATGGAGGCAAATTATGTCAAATACAATATATTCAGAAAAATTTAGATTGGAAGCCGTCAGGCGATCATTTAGTAATGGTAAGTCCATCGCAGCCCTGGCCAGAGAGCTGCACGTTAGCACCAGCAGCCTGTATCGTTGGCGATACAAATATGGTTATCAAAATGGGAGTCAAAAACGGCCGGTAAGGCTGGCGCAATCAGGAAATTTGTCGGATGTTCACTTGCTTCACAATCGGCTGTTCTCGTGCCAGAAATGGGATGGCGAGAAGTGGGTCGATTTAGGCAACCTGGCGCTTTTTGAGAACACTGGCTTTCTGGATAATGAAAAGTTATACAATCTTCACTACCACAAGCATACGCAAAGCATCACCTACAGTTTTGGCAAGGGTGAGAATCATCGCGCTGGTCGCTTTTTCATGACCGAGGATCATCGGGCTTTTTCGGGAACGCTGCAACTGAGCGCTTCGGCGCAGCCCCTTATGGTGCGCGGCGCGCTTGCCCCGACTGTTTTTAATACGCAGCGAGAGAAGCATACCACGTCTCAGTATGTTGATTGGGAGACCTTCACGCTCGGTACGGAATGGGTAGAACAGCAGGGCAGCAAGATTCTGAAGTCCATTTTTAAACTGGGATCGAAGGACATCTCCAACCGAACGGCCGTAACCAACGTGCACCAGTGGCAAACAACGATACAGATGATGCCCGACACCAATCCGTTTGGTGAGCAAGATTCATTTACAATTGTCGTCGATTACCAGGGGCACACTTTTGCCGGCACCTACACCGACCAAGATGGCACTGTCTACGATTGGAAAGGGACGGCCCAAGACGCCAGCAAAGCAAGTACCACCGCAAATGCAGCCAGCTTCGTGGCTGTTGATAGCAAGCCACAACTGCAACTCGTCCAGCCGATGGCTATGACAGCCAAAGTGCGGGCAGCAGACGATGCCGGGCCAGATTTAAGCGTCCAGGATCTGATGAACATCAGTTCCATTAATTCCGTTGAAGTCAATGGCCAGACAAAGGTCGTTGATACTGCCCAGGTCCAGACCGGAAAATACTTTCAGGCCATCCTCATCAACTCTCTCACCGGAACAGATAATAATGGGAATACCTGGATTAGTGACTTCTTTGGCGATAAACAGCCTGTTCCAGACGGCGTGCAGAAAGTGATGAACGATCACCTGGCATTTTACCAGGCCAAAGCGGTTATGAATATGGGCCAGATGCTGCACGATAGCCTGGATACCGATCCCAATCATAAGGACACGGTTGCCAAAATCGACAACGATAAACTGGCCACCGCCTGGAAAGCTTTAGGCACCGACAAAGATTATGCGGCGCAGTCTAGCGAACTTTATACTCAAGGCTACAGAGACGGCGTTCCGGGAATCCAACCATACTTGGCAAACAATCCGCAGCAGTGGGCCGAACAGCTTTTTAACGTGATCACCTCAGAGGATTTCCTCAATGTATGGGCGGTGCAGGTTGCCAGCGAAGAGTTCAAGAACGTTAAACAGCAAATGTATGAGTGGTTTGTCCAATTATCGGTTTTGGATCCAAGCAACACAGACAGGCCAAATCAGATGCTCAGCACCACCTTTGCCGTGGTATTGGGAGTGAATTTTGCCAAGGCTCAGTGGACCGAGGATTTGAAGCCGTATCTTGCCCAGGCCATTCAAAATATGCTGGATGGCGATACGTCCATCTTTCAGGATGAAATTCTCAAGAATAATGCTGAAGCCATGCGCGAGACGCTTAAGGCGATGATCAGCAATTTTGACACCCAGGAAGAATTTCTTGACCAGCTGGTTAATGCGCTGAATATCTGGGCCAATAAGCCAGAAAACGCCAATGCTCGGCTTGTTCAGGCCGGACCAAACCTGGCAGAAATTTTTAACGTTCCCAAAACCATTCTCAAGGAAGCGGGCAAAGTGTTGGGCTCATTGCTGTATGCCGCTGCGGCCGGTTACCTGATTTTTCAGCTGGTTGAGGATAAAGACCTGAACCCGGTCCAAGAAATAGGTTTAGGTTTGCTGGCAACTGGTTTTGTCGTCAAAAGCATCGAAAAACTCCTGGCTACGCAGATTGGCGACTGGTTCCGCGCAGGTGCGGAAGATGGCGCTAGCCGCTTTACCAGAGTGGCAAAGAACATCGGAAAATGGTTTACCGAAGATGGCCTGGAGATTGACAATTGGGCCACCAGGCTTCTGGGCAAGAGCTCTTCTGAGTTCTTTGCCAAGCGCCTGGGACCGGCACTGGCAGTGGTGGGTATTGCTATTTCTGCCTGGCAGTTAGCTGAGGACATCAAGGTTGGCGATGTTCGCGATATTGTTTTCGACGCTATTAACACCTTTTTTGCCCTGGGTGACGCGGTCTTTTTAGGCCTCGAGCTCTTCAGCTTTGCCTGGGCGGGCCCCGTAGGGATTGCCGTGGCGGTCGTAGGAGCTATCGTGGCCCTGGTTCAGCTAATTTGGAATCTTATCTCACCGCCGCCCCCTCCGCCTGACCCAATTCAGCAGTTCATCGATGGTCCCTTGACCCAGGCAGGGTTTGTAAAAGCCTGATGCCTAAACGCTAAGCATTAAAGCATGTTTGAAAGGGCGGAGCGGCCCACTAATACACTTTATCTACGCATCCTGTAGAGCCGTGGGCTGCTTCGCCTTATCGCCTGATCTTCAAAAGTATCATCTTTACACGCGCAGATTTTTCCTCACCATAATACTCTTTAAGGAGGCTTACGATGGCGGTAGATACCAGTTCCTTGAGTGATATGACGGCCGTTGATGACCGGGTCAAGCAAATGGTCTTGGCGCTTCCAGATTTTAGCGTGGGTGATCAAGTTCACTCCGTTTTTGTCAACAGGCTGGCTGGGGCTACACCCGGTCGTCATACCGAAATGTTTAGTTCCGATGGCGAGCGTTTTATAGATATTTTCTTCCCCAGTTGGCAGGCCGCAGGTTTTGAGACCAATGTAAGCGGCAGCACTGGTTTGGGGGATGATTGGTGGTCTGGCTTTGCCGTCGCCGTTTTATGCCAGTCCATGGATGCGCTTACGCATGACCTTCGCGATCAACTGCTCCACGACAAAATCAACGGCGACGTCAATACCTTCAATTCCACGCTTAACGCGCAGGCGGCGCCATTTTACAGCCTGGTTTTTTCGCAGACTTTTACCGATTTTAGCACCCCCTTTGCGTCAATGGATCACCCAACGGCATTGGCACAATACCAGCAGGTTCTCCTGGAAGGGGTTAACCTCCATGCCTTGTGGTA
>JBHIWP010000088.1:0-16859 GCA_041987425.1 Promineifilaceae bacterium (SeqCode)
ACTCTCACACTGATGTCCCGAAACCGGCCAATCGATTGGCCGTCGAGCCGAACAGGAGTCAACCGGTCAAAGGAGTGCTGGATAGAAGATGTCCGGTTGTACCTAATCCCCGGGTGCGGTACGTGGTCGCCACTGGGCAGTCGACGCCAGGCGGACGCCCATGAGAGGCCGCTCAGGTTGACGTCCAGGATGTCCAGAAGACCGTCTCCCGGGTGCGCTCTCGGTGCCAGATTCCAGCGGCCACGGTGAGCAGCATTAGCCGCCACCCACCAGCGCCCCGCTGCCCACGGCCACCTACGACGCCACCCTGGACGACTGGACCATTCTGGTCTACATGGACGCCGACAATAACCTGGAGCTGCCGGGGCTGCTGGACCTGAACGAGATGGAAGCCGCCGGTAGCAGCGAGCAGGTCAACGTCATTGTGCAGATTGACCGGGCACTGGGCGAGTCGAACATTGACGGCGACTGGACCGACACGCGCCGCTACCGCATCCTGGGCGACGATGACCGCAGCCTGCTCAACTCTGAGCCGCTGCAAAGCCTGGGTGAGCAAAACATGGGCGACCCGCAGGTGCTGGCCGACTTCATTCGCTGGGGCATCCAGAGCTTCCCGGCCAACCGCTACGCGCTCATTGTGTGGGACCACGGCGCGGGCTGGAACGGCATCGCCTACGATGGCGACGCGCCCACGCTGGACGGCAGCGACCACATCAGCCTGCCGGACTTACAGGGCGCGCTGGCGCAAGGTCTGGCCGATGCTGGTGTGTCCACGCTCGATGTTATAGGCTTCGACGCCTGCCTGATGGGCCAGCTAGACGTTTTCCACGCCGTGCAGCCTTATGCCCGCTTTGCCGTTGGCTCCGAAGAGCTGACGCCGGGGCAGGGCTGGGATTATGAATCGCTGCTGCGCAATCTGTACGCCAATCCGGCCGTGGACGGCCGTTCCTTAGCCACCAGCATGGTCAACGACTTTCTCACCTACTATACGGCCGTTCAGCCCGATGATTTTGTCACCATGTCGGCCGTCGATTTGGGCCAGCTAGGCGGGCTGACGCTGGCCGTAGAGCAGCTTGCCGGAGCCTTGTCCCGCGAACCCGCCTTCGTCGCCAGCGCCGTGGGCGACGCCCGCAGCGGGGCCGCCACCTTCGCCCGCGTCTACCCAGACAGCTTCGAGGAATACGCCGCCATTGACCTGCATCACTTCGCCTCGATTCTGGCCCTGCGCAGCCCGGATACGCCCGTCGTCAACGCCGCTAACGCGGTGATGGATGCGGTCAACAGCGCCGTCATTGCCAACGGCACGGGGGCGGGTCTGAAAACCAGCCGAGGCGTAGCTATTTACTTTCCGCGCAACGGCCGTTTCTACAACGACGGTTACGGCGCAACGACCAAACTCACCGCCTGGGACAGCTTTCTGCAAAGCTACCACGCTGTTGGGCTGGCCGAGCTGCCGCCGCCGCAGGTAAACCTGAGCAGCGCCTTGGCGCCCGTTGCCGGGCTGCAAAACCCCGCCTTCATTAACTTTCAGGTGATTGGTCGGGACGTGGAGAACGTGGCCCTGATTGCCGGGCGCTATCTGGAAGACGGCCGTCAGCTCCTGCTGGAATACGACAATCTCAACCCGGAACCCACCATCATGCCCGACGGCACTGAGCTAGTCGAATGGCGCGACGGCGTGCACGACGACTTTTTCATCTGGGATACGGAAGTCACCTACCTGTATGACAGCTTCGAAAACGGCGACTTTGTGGTGATGTGGCCCACGGAGCCGGGCAGCAGCCTGTTTACGGTGCAGGGCCGCTACCGCCGCGCCGACAGCGACGCTTATACCGACGCTAATCTGGTCATTGACCACAGCACGGCCAGCGTGACGCGCGTCTGGACGGTACAGTCGGACCAGAGCGGCGCGCCGGCCGAACTGCTGCCTCAGCCCGGCGATGAGCTCCAGCTTTATACGTTCTATTACACTGACAGCGGGGTTCAAAAAGAGCCAGGCACCAGCCTGTTCTTCGATGACAACCGCGATCTTTATTTTGAATGGCGACCGCTGCCGGACGGCCGTCACTATTTTGGCTTGCAGGCGGAAAACGTGGCGGGGGAAACGGCCGTTTCCTTCATTGACCTCACCGTAGACAACAGCACCCTCACCCCCGGCTACGAAGCCTACCTGGACCCCTACCTGGGCTTCCAATTTTTGTACCCTGAAGCGTGGTTCCACCCCCGCTACCAGGATACGCTGCTCTACACCAGCCAGCGCCAGGGCAACACGCAGTTCCAGATTACGATTTACCCCAACGTGGATACGGCCGTAACGGCCGAAACGCTTAAAACGCAAACCCTCCAGCAGTTTGGCGCAGTAGACATCTTGTATGAAAACGAGGTGCTGGTAGCCGGACAGCCCGCCCTGCGCACCGCCTACGGCTACAACAAGCCAGATAACGGCGAGCATACCGGCATCTTCCTCACGTTTGTCCACAACGGCACCGGCTTTATCGTAGACGTGGATGGCCTGTCCAGCGACGAAGCAACGACGCAGGCCGTGGTGCAAACCATTGCCGATAGCTGGGCCTACCGCGACGTGGGCATTGGCCTTCAGCCCGGCCGCTGGCCCATTGCCACGCTGGACGGCTTTACGGTGGCTCAGCCCGCTACCTTTGCATACCAGCGCGTGGGCAGTTGGGAATGGTTTGGCGCGGGGGCCACCACCTTTGTGGCCCTGCGCACGGAGCCCACCGCGCTAGACACGCGCGGCGTGGTCACCACCCTGGTCCGCGATGCAGGCGCAGACGTGGAGAATTTTGAGGTGGGCGAGCCGTATCAGTTTCCGCTGGCAGGGGCGGTCTGGCTGCGGGTGGATTTTAGCTATGACGATCCGGAAGCAGGCACGGTGTGGGGCTTTTTGATGGCGCGCGTGGAGGATGGGCATGACATTGTTGCCTGGGCCGAAGCCCCCGCCGATAAGTACAACCAGTTGGAAACGGCCGTCTTCCTCACCATGATCGCTGATCTGGCCCTGCGTTAGAAGCTACAATTGTCATTCTGAACGAAGCGCAGCGAAGTGAAGAATCCCTCTAAACCTTGCCAACCGAAACCCTTGCTCGCGGACAGAACTGGCTTGTTTTGTTACGCCGTAGGGATGCTTCGTTGCACTCAGCATGACAAGCCTAAACTGTCATTCTGAACGAAGCGCAGCGAAGTGAAGAATCCCTCTAAACCTTGCCAGCCGAAACCTTTGCTCGCGGACAGAACTGGCTTGTGCTGTTACGCCGTAGGGATGCTTCGTTGCACTCAGCATGACAAGCCTAAACTGTCATTCTGAACGAAGCGTAGCGAAGTGAAGAATCCCTCTAACCCTTGCCAGCCGAAACCTTGCTCGCGGGCAGAACTGGCATGTTTTGTTACGCCGTAGGGATGCCTCGTTTCACTCAGCATGACAACCTCCAATTGTCATTCTGACCGTAGGGAAGAATCCCTCTAAACCTTGCCAACCAGAACCTTTGCTTGCGGACAGAGTTGGCTTTTACTGTTACGCCGTAGGGATGCTTCGTTTCACTCAGCATGACAACCTCCAATTGTCATTCTGACCGTAGGGAAGAATCCCTCTAAACCTTGCCAACCAGAACCTTTGCTTGCGGACAGAGTTGGCTTTTACTGTTACGCCGTAGGGATGCTTCGCTCCGCTCAGCATGACAAGCCTAAACTGTCATGCTGAACGCAGTGAAGAATCCCTCTAAACCTTGCCAACCGAAACCTTGCTCGCGGGCAGAACTGGCTTGTACTGTTACGCCGTAGGGATGCTTCGCTCTGCTCAGCATGACGACCTCCAATTGTCATTCTGAACGAAGCGCAGCGAAGTGAAGAATCCCTCTAAACTTTGCCAAGCGAAACCCTTAACTGGTTTTATTGTTACGCCGTAGGGATGCTTCGTTTCACTCAGCATGACGAGGGGAGGTTATTCCCATTCCTCACTTAAATCAGCCCAGGTTGGATTGCTCGATTCAATCAGCGCAATCTTCTTCCGTCGCAGCCAGCCCTTGATTGCCTTCTCACGCGCAATGGCATCTCGAACCTGGTTAAAAGTCTCGTAATAAACGAGCCGGTTGACGTTGTATTTTTTAGTGAATCCAGGGATCAGCTTGTGTTTGTGTTCATACACGCGACGGGCCAGGTTATTTGTCATACCTGTGTACAAGGTTCCGCTTTTCGATGACATGATGTAGACGTAGTATTGCTTCATAAGGCGTTGTGGCCTGTTCTTCTAAAGAGAAAATTCCATGTAGTCTTGAAAGACCATGTCCCTGGTTGACAAAGCCCGTAGGGATGCTTCGCTGCGCTCAGCATGACAAATGACAGGCCCAGGCAGGCCGTTGCCCCACCACGCCAGTTGCTGTCAGACGGCCGTCTTCCTCACCATCACCGCCGCTATAACCCTGCGCTGCTCCTGTTGATATTTCGTTCTTGGCCGAGGAGAAAGCATCCTCGGATGCGCCCTGGCGGAGGTTGGCACCGTTCGCATCTGAGGATGCTCACTCCTCCTTATGATTCGTCATGATTCGCCAGGCGACGGCCGTTTTCCTCACCATCACCGCCGCACTGACCCTGCGCGGATAATCAGAGTTACGCTTCCACTTGCATTCACCGATCAATAAACTGGACGCGGCTGGGCCACGGGGCGCGCGTTTTTTCTTTTTCTTCGGCAGGCCAGCCCAGCGTAAGCAATCCCTGCGGCTCCCAATCCGGCGGCAGGGAAACGGTTTGCTGCACCAGCCGGGGCACAAAGAGCGGTGCGCAAAGCCAGCAGGCGCCCAGTCCGGCAGCGTGGGCGGCCAGCCACAGCGTTTGGGCCGCCATCGCCACGCTCTGCACCGCCATGGTGCGTTCGGCCTGGCTGCGACGGCCGTCTGGATAGCTGTCCATGTCCGCCAGGCTCAGGCAAACAACAATCACTACCGGCGCGCCGGTAATGCGGGCGAAAGAGCGGGCGACGTCTCGCTCGATAGCTTCAGGCGAATCGCCGTCGGCGGTGCGGTCGGCGCGCAGGCGCTGGCCCATGGCGCGGGCCAGCTTTTCTTTGCTGGCCGGGGCCTCTAGCACGGCAAAGCGCCACGGCTGCCGGTTGTGGGCAGACGGTGCCCAGGTAGCAACTTCCAGCAGCTGATTCAGCAGCTCCGGCGGTACCGTTTGGTCTAAATAGCGACGAACGGCACGACGGCCGTGTGCCAACTCGATAAAGTCTGTTAAGCGTTCGTTTGTCATCTCGTGAGTATAGCCACTTTTTTTGGAGCAACATTGGCGGCATTGTAAAATGGTTAGAAGATAATCCACAGATTTCGCAGCACCATGTTTGCAGTATCCAAGACCCGAAGGGTTTTCTGTCGAGAAGCCACAGCTATTTGAAACGAAACCCTTCGGGTCTAATCTCGACAAGAGAGAAAAAGTGCAAAAAATCTGCGTTAATCTGCGGATAAATTCAAAGGAGCTGGGCATGGACCAGGAAGCATATATTTTCGAGGCGATTCGCACGCCGCGGGGGCGGGGCAAGCAAAACGGCCGTTTGCATGAGGTGCGGCCCATTGAACTGCTGGCCACCTTGCTGCGCGAGATGCAGCAGCGGCACGATCTGGACACCTCGCAGGTGGATGACGTGGTGCTGGGCTGCGTTACGCCCATTGGGGATCAGGGGTCAGACATTGCGCGTACGGCCGTTCTCTACGCCGATTGGGACGTGGATGTGCCCGGCGTGCAGCTCAACCGCTTCTGCGCCTCTGGCCTGGAAGCTGTCAATATGGCCGCCATGAAGGTCCGCTCCGGCTGGGAAGATCTCGTTGTGGCTGGCGGCGTTGAGTCCATGTCTCGCCTGCCCATGGGTTCCGATGGCGGGGCCATGATGCTGGACCCCAAAGTGAGCAGCAAAATCAACTTTGTGCCGCAGGGCATCGGGGCCGATCTCATCGCCACCATGGAGGGCTTTAAGCGTGATGATGTTGATGCCTTTGCCCTCCGTTCGCAGCAGCGGGCAGCCCATGCCTGGCAAAGCGGCCATTTTGCTAAGTCAGTCGTGCCGGTGCAGGACCAAAACGGACTGCCCATTCTAGAAAAAGATGAACATCTGCGCCCTGAGTCCACCATGGCCGGGCTGGGGAAGCTCAATCCCGCCTTCGCCGCCATTGGCGAGCTGGGATTTGACGCGCTGGCCCAGCAGGTCTACTCGGATGTTGAGCACATCAATCACGTACACACCGCAGGCAACTCCTCCGGTATTGTGGACGGGGCCGCGCTGGTATTGATTGGTTCTAAGGAAAAGGGTGAGGCGCTTGGGCTGAAGCCTCGCGCCCGCATTCGTTCTGCTGCCCTGGTAGGCACCGAGCCGACGATTATGCTCATTGGGCCGGGACCTGCGTCTAAAAAAGCGCTCAGGCTGGCCGGTATGGACGTGAAGGATATTGATCTGTTCGAGGTGAACGAGGCGTTTGCCGCCGTGGTGCTGCGCTTTATGCGCGATATGGGCATCGAAGGGGCGGAAAATGTAAACGTCAATGGCGGTGCCATTGCGCTGGGCCATCCGCTTGGGGCCACGGGTGCGATGCTGCTGGGTACGGTGCTGGATGAGCTTGAGCGTACTGACCTGGCAACGGCCCTGATTACGCTGTGCGTGGGCGGCGGCATGGGCATTGCCACGGTTATTGAGCGCGTCTAAGAAGTAAGGGGGCGGCGGCAACGGCCGTTCCTGCCTGTGCCAGTTGAGGAAGTTAGGATGGGAATTCATTACGCAAAAGACGAACACAATGTGGTCACTTTAACATTGGACCAGCCGGGGCGCGCTGTTAACGTTGTCGATGCAAAGTTTGGCGTGACGCTGGCCATGATAGTCGAACGGTTACAGGCGGAAGCCAATCTGGCTGGCGTCATCATCACCTCTGCCAAAAAGACGTTTATGGCGGGCGGGGATCTGACCTGGCTTTACGCCGCTACCAATGCCGCCGATATTTTTCACAGCGCAGAGACGGTTAAAGCCGGTTTCCGCCACCTGGAAACGCTGGGCGTGCCCGTAGTTGCCGCCCTGAACGGCACGGCGCTGGGCAGCGGGATAGAGTTGGCTCTGGCTTGTCATCACCGCATTGTGGTGAATGATTCACGAATCAGGCTGGGATTCCCTGGGGTGACGTTGGGCCTGCTGCCGGGCGGTGGCGGCGTCACGCGCTTGACGCGCCTGCTTGGCCTGCAGGCGGCCTTCCCGCTGCTAACAGAAGGTGCGCAGCTAGAGCCAACGGCCGCTCACCAGGCTGGTCTAGTGGATGCCCTGGCAAACGATACGGTTGATATGCTGACCCAGGCCCGCGCCTGGATTGTGGCAAACCCAAATGCCGTGCAGCCGTGGGACAGGCCGGGATACCGTATGCCCGGGGGCGATCCGCGCAGCCCGCGCGTGGCGCAGATGCTCTCTGTGGCCCCGGCCATGCTGCGTAAGCGAACCTACGGCAATTATCCCGCCCCGGAAGCGATATTGAGCACGATGGTAGAGGGCGCGCAGTCGGACTTTGCCACCGCCAGCCGGATTGAATCACGCTACTTTGCCCAACTGGCGACGGGTCAGGTTGCAAAAAATATGATCAATGCCTTCTGGTTCCAGCTCAACCAGATTAAGGATGGAGCCAGCCGACCACAGACGGTGCCGCCGCAGGTGACGAAAAAGGTTGGCGTTTTGGGGGCGGGGATGATGGGGCACGGCATTGCCTATGTAACGGCCGTTGCCCACATAGACGTTGTGCTTAAAGATGAGACCCTGGAAAAAGCTGAAGCGGGCAAGGCAAAAGTGGCTGCTTTGTTGGCTAAACGCGTGTCCAAAGGCAAGCTGACCAAAACGGAAAGTGAGGCGGTTTTGGCCCGTATTCAGGTCACGGCCGAAGCGGCCGATCTGGCCGATTGCGATTTGATCATTGAGGCGGTGTATGAGGACCGTGAACTGAAGGCGAAAGTAGTGCGTGAGGCGGAGGATGTGCTAGCAGAAACGGCCGTTTTCGCCAGCAATACGTCTACCCTACCCGTCACCAGCCTGGCGAAAGCAGCGCAGCGGCCGCATAACTTTGTTGGTCTGCACTTTTTCTCCCCGGTGGAAAAAATGAAGCTGGTAGAAATTATCCGGGGTGAGGCCACCAGCGAAGAAACGCTGGCGAAGGCGTTTGACTTTGTGCTGCAAATTGACAAGCTGCCTATTGTGGTTAACGACAGCCGGGGATTTTATACCTCGCGGGTTTTTGGCACTTACCTGCGTGAGGGGCTGGCGCTGTTGGGCGAGGGATACCATCCCCGGGCCATTGAATCGGCGGGCCTGCAGGCGGGGATGCCCGTGGGGCCGCTGGCCCTGGCAGACGAGGTGAGCCTGGAGCTGATGCTGCACATTCGCGAGCAGACGCGCCGCGATATGGCTGCAGAAGGCAGGACTTTGCCGGATCATCCGTCGGATGCGGTGCTGGATGTGATGACGGGGGAATACGGCCGTTACGGCAGGGCCCACGGTGCCGGATTTTACGACTATCCAGAAAACGGCAACAAGAGCCGTTGGCCAGAGCTGCAAACGATTGTCCCGTCCCAAGGCGAGCCGTTAGGCCAGCGCGAGATGATGGAGCGCCTGATGTTTGTGCAGGCGCTGGAAGCGGTGCGCTGCCTGGAGGAAAATGTGGTCACCAGCGTGGCCGACGCCAATGTTGGTGCAATCTTGGGCTGGGGCTTTGCCCCATTTAAAGGTGGCACGCTGCAATACATAAACGATTACGGCCTTGAGGCATTCATTCAGCGCAGCCAGGCGCTGGCCGAAAAATACGGCGAGCGATTTGCCCCGCCCGCCAAATTGTTGGCAATGCGCGAGGCCGACCAGTCGTTTTAGAGCACCTTTTGCCAGGATCGCTAATCTGATTGATAATGCAGGGTCGATTATGGAATGTGCCGTGTGCCTGCCTTTGCAAAAACACCAGGACAGGCCACCTAACAAACTTAGGAAGAGAGAAACGTTATGGCAGACAAATCACTGGATAAAGGCTCAAGCAGCGAAGATATTCGCTATGATCATAAATGGGGCTTTACCGACACCTACTTTAAGGTGAACCCGGACAAAACCGTCACGGTGATGGGCAGCCGCTATGCGCTGTCTGGCACCGTCATGCATGAATTCTTGCCTTTTGTTGAGGAAATGCTCGACATCAAGCTAGACTTTGATAATTTAAAGCCAGAGGTGCAAAATAAGCCTGTGGCCCTTCCGCAGCTTAACGAAGGCTTTCACCAAGCCATCAAAACACAGCTATCTCCAGCAAAATTTACTACAGATGACCGCCAACGGCTGATCCACAGCCATGGCCAGACCACGGCCGATGAAGTGTATAAGGTGCTCTACGGCGCTCTGGACCGCGTGGTGGACATGGTGCTCTTCCCCGAAAGCCCGGAAGATGTGGAAACCATTATTGACTTGGCCCAGGAGCACGATGTGTGCCTGGTGCCTTACGGCGGCGGCACCAGCGTAAGCTGTGCCCTGCAGCTACCGCAGAACGAAACGCGCTCTATCGTGTCGGTGGATATGCGCCGCATGAACAAAATTTTGTGGATTGACCACGAAAACTTTCGGGCAGAAGTGCAGGCGGGCATTACGGGCAAGGATCTGGAAGAGCGTCTGGCGCAGGAAGGGTATACCAGTGGGCATGAGCCAGACAGTCTGGAACTCTCTACGCTGGGCGGCTGGATTGCCACCAACGCCAGCGGCATGAAAAAGAACCGCTATGGCAACATCGAAAATATTGTGGAATCGGTGACGCTGGTAACGCCAAGCGGCACAATTGAGCAAAAGGCGGCAATGCCTCGCCAGTCTATGGGGATTGATCCCAAGCAGGTGGCATTTGGCAGCGAAGGCAATTTGGGCATTATTACCAGCGCCGTAATTAAGATTCACAAGCTGCCAGAAGCCAAGAAGTATGGTTCGCTGGTGTTCCCGACCTTTCAGGACGGCACGGAATTTTTGTACGAGCTGTCGCAAACCGGCACGCTGCCCGCCAGCATTCGCCTGTTAGACAACATTCAGTTCCGCTTCGGTTCTGCATTGAAGGGTGAACCCACGCGCATGGAAGCGCTCGTTGGCGAGATTCAGAAATTCTTTTTGCTGAAGGTAAAAAAGTTTGATCCCAATGAGCTTTGCGCGGCCACGATTGTGATGGAAGGAACGCAGGAGCAGGTGGAGTACCAGGCAAAGCTGATCAACCGGCTGGCCAAGAAGTATGGCGGCATTGCTGGCGGTGAGACAAACGGCAAGCGTGGCTATATGCTTACCTACGCCATCGCCTATATCCGCGATTTTCTAACGGATTTTCACATTATTGGTGAAACGTACGAAACGACTGTGCCCTGGAACAAGGTGCAGGCGGTGATTGATGCGGTGGCAGAGCAGGTGTTTGCCAAACATGAAGAGTATGGATTGCCGGGACGGCCGTATATCTCGCCGCGCATCACACAACTGTATCACACCGGGGTTTGCATTTACTTCACGCACGGCTTTTCTACCGTCGGCGTGGAAAACCCCGACAAGATTTTTAGCAAGATTGAGCATTCACTACGGGAGACGATTATGGCGGCTGGCGGCTCTATTTCCCACCATCACGGCGTGGGCAAGATTCGTAAGGATTTTATGCCGTATACCGTTTCTCCTGCGGCCGCCAGGCTCATTAAAGAGATAAAAAAGGCAAATGATCCCCAAAATATCTTTGGCATTCGCAACAATATTTTTGCGGAAGCCTCGGAACCAGAAGTTGCAGGCTTTGAGAGTGCCGATTGACGGTCTGTGACCCGCAACTAACCATTTTGGGCAATTCGTAACGTAAAATGAAGGAGTGTAAATGAGTAATAAGACGCTGCGCAGCGTTTTGATAGGGGCATTTGGTGTCCTGATTTTGCTGCTAATTGTAGCGGCTGTTTTGGTGATACAAGACAATACCGAAACGGCCGTTACCACCGAACCGACGGCCGAAGTCGTAGCTGATGTGCCAGCCACAGAAACGGCCGTTCCTGCTTCACCCACTGTTTTACCCCCGGCTGTTGTTGAAATTTTGCCAACGAACACGCCGCTGCCCTCGCCTACGCCAACGGAAACGCCGCCGCCAACTGAGACGGCATTACCTACCAACACGGCAACGGCCGTTCCCCCCACAAATGTGCCGCCGCCAACGGCCGTGCCGGCCACCAATACGCCAGTACCGCCAACCAACACCCCCGTTCCATCTGGGCCGCAGCCCACCAATGCCAACGGGCTGGTAGGGCAAAGCTTTGTTTTGCAGGATTGGCGCACGTCGCTGACGCCAGGGGGGCAAATCTGGTATGAATGGAAAGTTGGCAACACCAGCGGCACTGGCGTACCGTACTCCACCATTGGTGTGATGCCCCGCCGCAACGGGCAAGACATGGTGAAGTGGTATCAAAACAACTGGGGCGGCAACAATGACGTGATGCCGCCGGAAGGACTAAGCTGGCCTTCCTGGATGTCTATTCCAGAAGCGGGCGACTATACTTTACGGCTGGTTGTCTGTTTTGACGGTTTCCAAAACTGTCTGAACGGGGGCGGGACATTTTATACGCTTTCCCAGGAAATACCGGTGAGCATTCGCTAACCCCTGGAAAGTGCGTGATGCGTAAGTAATAAATTACGCATCACGTTTCCTTCAACTAATCTGTAGGTTATTTAAGGGATATTGTACTGCTCCACTAGGGTACGGTAGGCTTGAACGCTGAAGGTTGCCTCATAGTATGAGCCAACCGCCCACACATTGTTTGCCCCGGTTGCTACAGCGGCGCGTAGTTCGCCGTCCTCGGCCGTTGTCGTGGGAAGCTCGGCAGCTGAAACTTCACGCCAGGCAGTCCCATCCCACTGTTCAGTGAGAGCGAACCCCAGGTAGATAGGCTGTTGAGCGCTGCCAGTGGTGGCGTAGGCCTGAACCCCGACTGCCCAAATATTGTTGGGAGAGATGGCGGTGATGCTGCTGAGGCGGTTTCGATTGATATCGGGCCGCGCCGTGCCGTTGGGCGTGGGCACAATGGACCAGCTGTTGCCGTTCCAGCGCATGGCCAGGGTGCTTTCACCATTGTCGGCCGCACCAACCGCCCAAATATCGTTGGCCGAAAGGGCCTCCACATCATAGAGATAGTTGCCTACGCTGCCCAAGTTGGGGCTGGGTACGCGTGTCCAGGAAGTGCCATCCCAGTGCAGAATGAGCGTTTTCCAGTTGCTTTCTAGCGTCGTGCCCACGGCCCAAACATCATTGGGAGCAACGGCCGTCACCGCATTCAGCTGTGACGTGGTGCCAAATGCAGGCACCGGCACAGAATTCCAGCCAGAACCATCCCAATGGAAGGCCAGCGGCTGATCCCACCAGCCGGTGGCTGGCGAACTGGCGTGTCCCACAGCCCAGACATTGTCAGTAGACAAAGCTGAGACGCCGCGCAGTTCACTGGTTCCAGTTCCCAGGTTGGGGGCCGCCACTGTTGACCAGGCAGCACCATTCCAATGCAGAATGAGACTAGACCAGTTGGGTCCTGTAGAACCACCCTTTACGCCGACGGCCCAAACATCGTTGGCCGACAGGGCGTCAACGCCAAACAGGCTGTTGCGGCTTGGGTCGGGATTCGGGCTGGTAATGATGTTCCAGCTTGAGCCATTCCAGCGCATGGTCAGGGTTTGCACGTTGCTGCCGTTGTTTGTACGATGCTCTCCTACGGCCCACAGCTCTTGGGCTGAGACTGCGGTTATGGCGTTGAGGGAATTGCTACGGCCGTTTACGTTGGGGCTACTTACAAGGCTCCAACTGCCAGGGTTGCCTGGGCCTGAGTCAGGCGTTGCCGTGGGTGAGGGGGTTGGCGTCGGGTTGGCGGGGGAGGTTGCTGTGGGGATAGGGGTCTGGGTTGCGCGCGGCGGGCGCGTAGGACGTGGAGCAGCTTCCACCGTAGAGGTGCTTGGGTGCAACGCCAGGCTGCCCAGCAGCAGCAATAATAGAGTTAGAAAGCAAACACGAATAACTGAAAACCGATTGACCTTCATATTTTTCTCCTTTCAGCGCAAACTTTCTAAATTAGAATCAAAGCAGGATGATAGGAGAGATTTGTTACGTGCTTCTTACGCAATTCTTAAGCCATCGGCGTGTCGAGATGGGGTATTAGCAGGGCGAGGCTCAGGTAGGATGATAATAATGAAAACGGCCGTTTCTGGTGGGAAACGGCCGTTCACTAATCATTTGTTAGCCATAAAAAATCTACTTTACCACCATAGGCAGGTAGATTTGGTAAGCAGCGGGAGAAGGGGGATTTGGCCCTTCACTACCAAAGCTGCTCAAAAATCCATCCCGGCTCAGATCCTTTACTGGCTGCAACGCATTTCCCGATACGGGAAAGGTATAAGAATGCGTATCACCGACCACAAAAAGCTTCCCAGCCGTATTCAAGGTCAGAGCATAGGCATTGTCATCGGAAGCTCCGCCCAGATAGCTGCTCCACTCAAGCGCACCGCTCTGGGTCAATTTGGTAGCGAAGGCATCATAGCAATACCGATTTCCACATGCCCCCCCGCCTAGCTCCGGTTGAGGCGCGTTTTTAGTGGGAAAATTGAGGGCATTGGTCAGGCCTATTACATAAACATTGCCCTGTGCATCCAGGGTGAGGGCGTGCCCTTCGTCCCAGCCATTTCCCCCAAGATAGGTAGAAAAGATTAATTTGTTGGTGGCTGGATTCAGCCGCATGACAAAGGCGTCGGCAAAGTTATTGGCACCGTATTTGGTTGGCTGAATGGCATTGGCCACGGGAAAGTCTGTGGCAAAAGTGTAGCCTGTCAGGTAAACGGAACCGTCTGTGCCAACGGCGATGCCTGTGCCAACGTCATTGCTGTACCCGTTCGGGTCGTTATCGTAGCTGCCGCCAATGTAGCTGCTGTAGAGAATTTCGCTAACGTCGGGCGCGATGATAGTGAGGAAAGCATCCTGACCACAGTCGCCATGGCTTCCGGCCAAGCCACATTCCGCCTGAAATGGTTTGTCCGATAAGGGAAAGTCCGTGTCCTGCCCAAAAGGTTCAGTCTGGCCAGTGACGTAGATGTTATCGTCGGCATCTAAAGCAATGGCCAGACCCACATCTCGGCCTTGCGTCCGGCCGAAGTAGGCAAGCGACTGTACGGCAAAATTCTGTCCGTTGAGAGACATGATTAGCACATTGCTGCGATTATTTTCATCGCTAATTTCACCGGTGATGTAAACCTTGCCTGTGGTGGGGGAGATGGCAATGCCATTGCCCACATCCAGGTTTTCGCCACCGTAAACGGCCCTGTATTGTACGGCACCATTGGCTGCGTTGAGCTTAACGGCAATGATGTCTCTGTAGCCAGCAAAGCTGTTGCCGCCGGGCGAGGTGGGAAAATCGCTGGATGACGTGTAGCCCGTGACCCACACGCTGCCTTTGCCGTCAAGAGCCAGGGCGTGCCCGGCCTCGCTGTTGCTGCCACCCAGATAGGTTGTCCAGATAACGGCCGTTCCCTGCGGATTGAGCCGCGTCACAAATAGATCCTCACTGCTGTTTGACTTGCCATTGGGGCCGGGAAAGTCTGTGGAGTAAGTGGAACCAGTGAGATAGATGTTGCCTTGGGCATCGGTCGTCACGGCCTGCACGCGGTCATCGCTGCTGCCACCCAAATAGGTGCTGTAGGTTTGGCTTATGTTCGCCAGCAATGCCTGAGCCTCCGGCAACGAGGGCGCAGGCGTTAAACCAGCTTCATTGGCATGGATGGGAGAGATTCGGTTCACTGAAAAACCGATTGCCATCAGTAAAGAAAAAATGAGACTAAATTTCACCAAAGACGGCCGTACGCAAGCCAGGCGGTCTTTGGTTTGGTTGGGCATGAAGTTGATAGTTTTCATCAGCATCTCCTTAGGGCTTGAGCTGAAAACATCAAGAATCAGCCAAGCTTAGAATGAATTTCATGCCTAAACTTTACTTTTATAGCGTCCCAAAAATGTTTGGAGAGCCGCTTTTAGCGTCTCAAAAACATCCGAATTTCGTCCCAGATTTTTTGTTGTGGTTTAGAGGAGGTATGGCAAAGTGTTGCTGTGGGAGCTAGCGTAATAATTGAGCTACGGCCGTTTCCAGCGTTAGTAACTGCGCCCGCTGCCAGGCAGCCTGATAAACGTCCGGCTCTAGCTCAGCTTCCAGGTTGGCACGGAGCCGTTCGGCCGTTTCACCGAAGGCAGCCCTTTCCAATCTGAGGAGCGGGACTAAGTGGCGCAGAGGATGAGCCAGGATTACGGCCGTAAGCTCTACCGCTTCAGCCTTTCTGCCCTGCGCGGCCCAAACTCGTGCCAGATCACACATGGCACAAAGCATCTCACGCGTCTGGTCAATTTCTTCCGAAATTTCCAGGCTGCGCCGGAAACAGCGCTCGGCCTGAGCATACTCGGCCAGAAAGAAGGCTGCATCGCCTAGATTATCATACGCCTGTTGGAGGGGGCGACGATAATTGATACGCTGCGCCACTTCAATACCGCGTTCAAAGAATGGCTTGGCTTCAGCGTAATGGCCCTGGGTAAGCGCGGCCTGACCTCTCACCAGGGCTGCCCAAACGAAGCCCACATCATTACCGAATCCCTGAGTATGCTTCTGGATAATCTCGTCGCTCACCTGCTGAGCCTCAACCAGCTTGCCCTGGTAAAGCAGCGCCGTCGCCGTGTAGGTGAGCGAATTGCCGGGAATCCATTGGTCGTCCGTCGTCCGACCAATCTGACGCACCGTCTGGGCTACCGTCAGGGTTTGTTCATAGTCTCCCAGATACATGTAAGTTAAGGTCATACAATAGAAGGCAAACATGAGCGCTTCAGGCTGATTGAGTGGGCGAATAAGCGCAATCCCCTCCTCACCTAGAGTTAGCCCCTGTTCAGGCTGTCCCAGAATAGTGGTGAAGAAACCTAAAAACCCCAGCGCCTTTCCCCGAATGAGCAAGGCCAGGTCTTCATCTGCCACTGAATTTGCTGCGGCCATCGCTTCTTCAAACAGAGGAATGGCTACCTGATACCAGCCGCGAATTTCACAAATAAGCCAAAAACTGTCCAGAAATTTGAGCAATTCACGGCCGTTATTTTCCGCTACGTGATGGTGCCAGGCGGCCCGAATATTCTCAATGTCTTGTTCAATGGCGACTTTAGCGGTCATATGATTTACTGTACTAAAGTCGGCCCAGCTTTGCTGCATCAAATTGGCGTAATAGGTGGCGTGTGCCTGCTGCACGGCCGTTTTCGCCGCCCAATCTGCCTCCAATTTTTCCTCAGCATATTGGCGCAGCAGTTCATGCAGGGCGTAACGGCCGTTATCCGGGTGGCTGGTCAACAGGGAGCGGTTAACAAGTGCAGCCAATCCCCGCAGTGAGGCTCCAGCCACCTGCCGCGCCGCGTCGCGCGGTTCGTGCTGACGATCGGCGCCACCGCAAACCAGAACGGCACCGCGATGTTCGAAGGCGTGACGGTGATCTTCCTGGCGCAGTTCTTCGGCGGCAGTCGCTACGCCGCGGGGTTCGGCATCGACGAACTCGACAATCTGCCGCTCAATCTGTCGTTCGGGGGCAGAGGCCGCCTCGGATCGCATGTGCATAGCCTCGAATGCCTCGCTCATGGTGCCATTGTCAGCAGAGGATGTCTGCTTTTGCTCCAGCTTGAATGGTTGCGGCGGTGGCCAGATCGGCACCCCATGGAATTACATCAAGCGCAGGGGCGCAGTGTCTGGAGGGCAGTACCAGGGTACAGGGCCCTTTGGAAAAGGCATGTGCTCGGACTTCTCGCTGCCCCACTGCCATCACCATG
>JBHIWP010000089.1:0-16777 GCA_041987425.1 Promineifilaceae bacterium (SeqCode)
CGTGTTGTGGCCAGCTGCTTTTGTGCGTGTTCAAGATGATACATCAACTGACGCATGTGCCTGGTTGCTTTTGGGGAGAATGGCGTATCTTTTAAGGAAGCAAGCAGCCGGTTTCCCATAGTGATAATTTCTTCCAATATGGGGCCACGAATGGCGGCAAGGTTTGGGTTGTTAATGGAAGCTTTGGCATTGATGATCGCTGCTTCCATGTCGACGGCCATACCTTCGGTATTGCGATCTTGGAGGAAGCTGAAGAAACGGCCGATCTCTTCCCCTGCGTTTGTTATAAACGGCAGCCGCCGTTCCAGATCTAGCAAAGAAAATGCCCGCTGCCTGGCCCGCGCCAAAATGCTGTTGCGTAAAGCCGTTACCTCGGGATCTTCTTCAGAGAATTCCTGGAAAGCCATCAGGTCGTTGAGAAACTTTTGCTCTAGCTGCCACTGTAAAGTCTGTACCAGAGCCACATCGTGGGTGAGGTCAGGTGATGGTTCTACCTCAGCATGGTCGTTCTTTGTATACCAGTAGCCTACAGGATTGGACTCTTCTTCCAGGGCTGGTTGGTCAAGCGGCGGGCGCGCTTTTTCCTGGGCTGTGGGCAGCCGGAAACGCCAGGGGCCGGGATTTCGTTCAGAGAGCCAGTCGCAAAATGCTTGAGCGTCAGACGGCCGTACACCTGCGATAGGTGTTTGCCCCATGCCCCGGGCAAACTGCTTGTCCAACCAGTGATCCGGTTGGCGGTAGCGGCCCTGAGCGCGCAACTCATCTAGAAAGAGCTGGTATTCTGCCTGGGTAACCAGGGTGCGGTCTGCGTACGTAGTTTCGTCCAGGCGCACCAGGCGGCGCAGGCGCAAGTGCAGCATAACCTCCGCACCAATTCGACGAACTTCTGGATTATCATCTTCAATACTGCGCACCAGCTCTATGGGAATCTTGCGGAAGTCATCTTCTACCTCCTGCGCTTCATCCAGGCATTCCACGGCCAGGGTAAGTGCGGGGATAGAGGTGGGTTCGCGCATGACGCAGGCCCGGATAATATTGCTGGCGTCGGCCTGAGCCGCATAGAGACGAATGGTTTCGTGCCACCAGGCATCGTCTACTTTTTCCAGCAGCACGTTTTCCAGGTTTTGCTCTTTGATGTGTACGGCCGTTAAATATTCCTGAAACGTCAGGTGGGCAAAGCTGTACACGCCGGGGGTGTGCTCCACCAGCAAACCGCTGGTGTTGGCAATCATTTTTAGGAATTGCTCGCTGGAGGATTGTGGCTGGACTCGCTTGCTTGCCTGGTCAATGATGTCCGCGGCATCTACCCGGGAAATGTTGCGCAGGTTGCGGCGCATCATTTCGTAGGCCAATTTTTGCAGCACTCGCCGCTTTTGCAGTGGCGTAAGTTCAGATTTTACCCCCCGCGCCTGCTGCCGTTTGCCCAAAAACACTTCGCAAATTTCATAGTAAAGGGCCACGCGATGGTCTGGTAAGCTGTTGCGATAATGGTGGATGGTGGCGATCATGGTCAGCAGCAGCGGATTGATGCCCATTTCTAGCAAGGCAGGTGCCTGGTGCAGGCGTTGCAGCAGATCGGCGGCGTTGCTGGTAGCATCGCGGCGCACACCTGTGTCATTCCGCCCTTGCGTTTGTCGTTCGGTGGCCAGGTACCAGTTTTGGATGAACTGCCTTACTTGTTCGATGGTAAAAGGTTTGACTTCCAGCAAGAGCGTTTCTGGTAGGGGGTTGCTTTCGTAGCCAAACGGCCGTGAGGTAATGAGAAATTGATTGGCTGCGTGCTGCTTCATTTGACGCTGCACCCAGGCGGCAACTCGCTGGCGCAGCTCCAGGTTGGCTACTTCGTCCAGTCCATCCAGCATGACCAGGCAACGGCCGTTTGCCAGATCGGCTGCCAGCCAGTTCAAGCTGGCCTGCACATTACGGTTTGCCAACATCGTCTGCAGCGCCTGGCGCAGGCTAAAATTGGGACTGTGATGGATCTGGCTTGCAATATCACGCAGATACAAAAAGATGGGCACTTTGCCCAGGCGAGGCACGTCGTCTGCTGGAGAGGCTAGAGAAAGCGTCAGATGTTTAAGCAGGGTCGTTTTGCCCGTGCCGGGCGCGCCCAGCACCACCAGATTTTGTAGGCGGCTATTCGTTCGCGGCAGCAGGAAGCGCCAGATAGAGTGGCGCTCTTCTCGGGCACTTTTTTGCAGATTGGGGATAGGATTGGCCGATGCCTTCAGGGAGGGTGGGCTCAAGCCCACATCGACAAAAATGTTGTCTAGATCAAGGGTGGATTCGCCTGGCGCGGCAATCCCCTTTACATCAAAATGGCGATGCTGAAAAACGAGATCTTCCAAATAGGCCGTACGATCAGGATTTCCTGTTTTTGCCTCTGTTCCGCCCCAAAAGTGCCGAATCTTTTGAAGGTGAGACCAGGGGTTGAACGGTCGTTTGTTTTGAGCCATGACGGTACTGCTATCTTTGCTGTTTGTGCGACTTGTATAGATTTGGAACCGCAATTTGGAGCAACTGGAAACTATTATGACACTAAACGGCTAAACCGCAAGTGCTGCACGAATGTTGACATGTAAACTAGCAGGCTATTAGCTGTAAATGCTGAGTGGGCGCAAGTTTACGCAGCTTTTAGCAAAAAAAGTGGGCTAAGAGGAATTTTCAGCCATCATTCCCAGGGCAAAAGCGCCCAATACGCCAGCTTTGTTGCCCAGCCCTGGCGGCACTATGTAACTTTCAATGTTGTCCAGAATGGTGGGGGACTGTACGTAGCCGTTGAGCGTTTCCAGCGTTTTTTGGCGTACCATGGGGAATAAGTGTGGCTGCTGCATCACTCCGCCGCCCAAAATGATGCGCTGTGGGGATAAGGTGCAGATGAGGGTGCGCAACGCCTGGGCAATGTAATGTGCTTCCAGGTTCCAGGCAGGATGGTCTTCGGGTAAGTCCTGGCCTTTTTTTCCCCAGCGTTCTTCGATAGTTGGCCCAGCGGCCATGCCTTCAAAGCAGTCGCCGTGGTAGGGGCATTTGCCTTCGTAGGGGTCTTGTTCCCAATCATGGGGCAGGGCGATATGGCCCATTTCTGGGTGAAGGAGGCCGTGGTGGAGACGGCCGTTCACCATCGCCCCGCCGCCAATACCTGTGCCAATTGTTATGTAAATAAAAGTATCCAGCCCTTTGGCTGCCCCCCAGCGTCCTTCTCCCAAGGCCGCGCCGTTCACGTCTGTATCAAAGCCTACGGGCACGTTTAGCGCACGCTTAATGGGGCCTACCAGATTCGTGTTGGCCCAGCCAGGCTTGGGAGTGGAGGTAATGTAGCCAAACGTGTCTGAGTCAGGATCAGGATCTACTGGCCCAAAGGAAGCAATGCCGACAGATGTAAGTGGACCGCGCTCCTCAATCTGCTCCTGGAAAAAGTCGATGGCCTTTTGAATGGTTTCATCTGGTTGGGTAGTGGGAAAGCGCACTTCAGCCTGTATATCGTCTGGGCCGGTGCCTACGGCACAGACAAATTTAGTGCCTCCCGCTTCAATTCCGCCGTAAAGGGTCATGGAAATGCTCCTTAGCAATAATTTGTATGTTTAGTATGTTTCGGTAATTGAGTAACTGGGTAATTGAGTAATTTGGGCAGTGACATAAACCACAAAAGTAGTTTGAAAACCAAAAGATTATAGATGGTTTACGTGAAGGAGAACAAAGCAAGTTTAGACCGAATCTATTTCTAATAAGTTTTTGTTCTCCACAGAATACTCCAATTACCAAATTACATTAATTTTACCAGCCACCCGACTAGATAAACTTATTGTGATGCTTGCTGGAGCCAGACGACTTGGTAAGGTTCCAGGGTGAGATCATGCCACATATTGATGGGCTGCTCGTTTAGCCGATTGTACAGCAGGCCATTGAAGCCAAGCTCGTTCAGCCGGTTGCGGCTGATGGTTTGGTGCTGCTCGGTAACGTTGGCCAGGACGAGGAGGCGACCGCGCGGGTTGTCGCGCAGCAGGCCAAGTACGTGGTCATTGTGGGTCCAGATGGGATAAACGGCCGTTTCCCCATGAAGCACCTCAGTTCGCTTTCTAGCCTCAATGAGTTGACATAACCCCGTGTGGATACGCCCTGTGATCGTGTGGGGATCGTGCCGCTCAGCCGCCTTGTCCCAGTCCATAAACGGCCGGTGCAGCCAGCGGCTGTCGTTGGCTAAATCTGTATCTTCGAGGTAGCTGTGGTCATTCAGCAGGCCAAGTTCATCGCCCATGTAGATGAGCGGGATGCCGCCATAGGCAAAAATGAGGTTGTGCAGCAGCAGGATGCGGCGAATTGCCATTTCAACTTCAGACCAGTTGGTGTTGGCGACGGCCGTTTCTAACCCACCCAGCGAGGCTAATGAACCATTCACCCGCCGGTCGTTGGTGCGGGGATTAAACTGGAAGGTGGTGCCAGCGGCAAACGTGCCGGGGAAGCGTCCTGTGTAAAAATCGCTCAGAAAGGATCGATGCGCATAGCCATCAAGCCCCACCTGGGCTGCGTCTTCTTCTGTAATCGCCCAGCCAATGTCGTCATGACAGCGTACATACGTCACCCAGCTTGCCCCAGAAGGTATGAGCGGCATGTTTTGCAATGCTTTGGTAGCCAGCACCGCCTTGCGCTCCGCCAGGCAGCTCCACAGCACCACCATCAGCACGTTGTGGTAGGCCAGATGGCACTCCTTGTTGGCCGCTACGCCGCGCCCCAGGTAGGGAATGAGCTGCGGCGGTGAGACAATGGCCTCGGCCTTGAGCAGCAGCCCCGGCGCGGCCAACCGGCTGAGGGCACGAAATGCCTGTAGGAGCAAATGGGCTTCCGGCTGATTTTCGCAGTCCGTGCCCAGCCGCTTCCACATGAAGGCGACGGCATCCAGCCGCAAAATTTCCACGCCCTGGTTAGCAAGGTAAAGCATGATTTCCAGCATCTCGGTGAAGACGGCCGGATTTTGATAGTTTAAATCCCACTGGTATTCATTGAAGGTGGTCCAGACCCATTTTTCTAAATCTTCGTAGTAAGTGAAGTTGCCCGCTTTGAAGTCGGGGAAGATTTCGCGCAGCGTTTGCTCGTAGGCATCGGGCATCGTGCGGTCGGGGAATATGAGGTAGTAATCTTGATAAGCCGGGTCCCCGGCACGGGCTTTTTGTGCCCATTCGTGCTCTTTGGCAGTGTGGTTGCAAACCAGGTCAATGCACAGGCTGATGTTGTTGTGGCGTAGCTGGCTGGCCAGGTTAGCCAGATCTTTCATGCTGCCCAGTCTGGAGTCTACTTGCCGATAATCCATAACGGCATAGCCCCCGTCGTTGGCGCCAGGGCGGGGCTGGAGCAGGGGCATCAGGTGCAGGTAGGTGATGCCCAGTTCGTTGAGGTAGTCGATTTTGTCGGCTACGCCGTTGAGATCGCCTGCAAAGCGGTCGGCGTAAGCGACGTAGCCAAGCATGTTGGATTTTTGGTACCAGTCGGGTTGAAGCAGACGCTTTTCGTCGAGCAGTTGAAGTTCGTGCGGCCGTTGTGCGTAAGCGCGGCCGATGCGGGTGATGGTGTCTGCCAGCCACGGCTCAAACTGCTCCAGGTGGCCATAAAGGTGGGTTAACGGCCGTATCAGATCGTCCCAATATACCTCCAATCGCTGGAAAAACTGGTTCTGCTTGTATTTGTACAGCTTGCCAAAGGTTGGGTCCTGGGCTACCTGCTGCTGGATTTGTTCCCGAATTGAAGTTGTGTCCATGATTGGGTAATTGCGTAAGTAAGTAATTGGGTAATTTGTCTTTTATTGCTTAATTACCCAATTACTCAATTACGATTTTAAACGAACCAATGTGCCGCATAAGGTGCCAGCTGCACTGACTTTCCATCAAGAGATAATTGATACTTGAAGGCGGGATTTGCGGCAAGTAGATCGGTGTAAGTTGTAGGCAGTTTTAGTTGGGCAGTTTGTGGCAGGTCGCTCAGGTTGAAGAGGCAGAGGGCGATCTGGTCGGCTGTGGTCCGGGTGTAGGCGAGAACGGCCGTATTCTCCGTCTCCAAAAATTCAAATTCGCCATCTCCCAACGCCGGCGCACCGCCGCGCGTTTTGATCAAGAAGCGCGTCAGGGCCAGATATGAAGCAGGGTCCTTCTCCTGGGCGGCGACGTTACGCTGCCGGTAGCCAAACACCTCGTCGTCAATAACTGGCAAGTACGTTTTGTCCGCCTCTGAAAAGCCCGCGTTCTTTTCTGTGTTCCACTGCATCGGCGTGCGGCAGCCGTGCCGGTCTGGCAGCCAGATGTTGTCGCCCATGCCGATTTCATCGCCATAGTAGATGATGGGCGTGCCCGGCAGCGACAGAAAGAGCGTGTGCAGCAAAAACCATTTGGCCTTGTTGTCGTCTAGCAGTGGAGCCAGCCGCCGCCGGATGCCTAAATTGAGCCGCATGCGCGGCTCTGGCGCGTACTGTTCCCACATCCATTGCCGCACCTCAGGCGTCACCATCTCCAGCGTTAGCTCATCATGGTTGCGCAAAAAGGTCATCCATTGGGCGTTTGGGGGAATGTCTGGCGTGCGTGCCCATATCTCTTCGATGGGCGTTTTGTCGCCCGCCCTCACCGACTGGTAAAGCCGAGGCATGATGGGGAAGTGGAAGCAGATCTGAAATTCGGGATCTTCTTCTGTGCCAAAATAGGGCAGCAAATCTTCCGGCCACTGATTGGCCTCGGCAATGAGCACCCGGCCGGGATATTCATCATCGACCATGCGGCGCATCTTTTGCAAGAAGGCGTGGGTCTCGGGAAGATTTTCGCAGTTGGTGCCTTCGCGCTCGTACAGGTAGGGAATGGCATCGACGCGAAAGCCGTCTAACCCCATGTCCAGCCAGTGGCGAATTACGTTGAACATCTCTTCGTGCACTTGGGGATTGTCGTAATTTAAGTCTGGCTGGCTGCTGTAGAAGCGGTGCCAAAAATATTGCCCGGCCACCTCGTCGTAGGTCCAGTTGGATGCTTCGGTGTCCAGGAAGATGATGCGAGCATCGGCGTACTCCTCGCCAGTATCGCTCCAGACGTAATAGTCGCGATAGGGAGAGTTTTTGTCTTGCCGGGCGGCCTGGAACCAGGCATGCTGGTCAGAAGTGTGGTTGGTTACCAGATCGGTGACTACTTTTAGACCGCGCTCGTGGGCGGCGTCTAAAAACGCTTTGAAGTCTTCCAGAGTGCCATAATCGGGATGCACCTGATAGTAGTCGGCGATGTCGTAGCCGTCGTCCTTGAGGGGAGAGGCATAATGCGGCATGATCCAGATGCAGTCTACGCCTAGCGATTGGATGTGGTCCAGATGCTGTATTGCGCCGCGAAAATCGCCGTTGCCGCTGCCGGTAGTGTCCTGGTAGGCGCGGATGTAGAGTTCGTAGAAGACGGCCGTTTTATACCAATAGGGATCATTTATAGGTGAAATAATAAGACCTCCTGTTTTATCGTTGAGAATTGGGTAATTGAGCAACTGGGTAATTGCTTAACTACTCAATCTTCAGTCCATTTTGGCTGATGACATCTTTGTACCAATAAGCGCTATCTTTTGGCAGGCGCTGCTGCGTTTCATAATCAACATAGACAATACCAAAGCGCTGCGAGTAGCCCATTGACCATTCATAATTGTCCATAAATGACCAGACGAAATATCCCGCTACGGGCACGCCGTTGCCAATGGCCCGATGCACCCCGGCCAGATATTGCCGAAAGTAATCAATGCGGCGCGTGTCGGCGATACGGCCGTTTTCATCTGGACCGTCGCTGTAGCTGCATCCATTTTCTGTGACGTAAATTTTGGGCGCGCGATAGTCAAAATGGAGCCGGTTGAGCAGGTCGTACAGGCCACCGGGGTATACTTCCCAGTTCATTTCTGTGTAGCTGGCGTTGGGATTGGGCGAAGCGGCCGTTTGGAAATCGTCTAAAGAAACCTTGCCGCTCATGACCTGGCGCGTGTAATTGTTTACACCAATAAAATCAATGGGGGTGGCAATGGTTTTCATGTCACCATCGTGCACATAATCCAGCCCGTTGGACAGATAGCCTTTATTTTCATAGTATGCCACCATATCAGCCGGGTAGTGGCGGCCAAACAGCGGATCGTTGAACCAGCGAATGTAGTAGCCGTCCCAGATGCGTGTGGCCTCCAAATCGACTGCCGAGCGCGTCAACGGATAGGCGGGTTCGTAGTTGGGCGCGATGCCAACTTCTGCCTGTGGCGCATTGGCGCGAATAGCGGGCACGGCTAGCCCGTGCGAAAGCAGCACGTGATGGGCGGCCCGCAGCGCCGCAGGCCAATCTTTCCAGCCGGGGGCGTGCAGGCCAACCTGGTGGCTCAACATGCTGGTACACCAGGGCTCGTTGTGCGTGATCCAGTTTTGCACGCGGTCGCCCAGGCGGCGGCTAACGACATCGGCCAGCCTAACAAAGTGGTCTACCACCTGGCGCTCGGGCCAACCGCCCAAATCCTGCAAAGCTTGCGGCAGTTCCCAGTGGTAGAGGGTGACAAACGGCCGTATTCCCGCCGCCAGCAAGCCATCTACCAACCTGTCGTAGTGATCCAGCCCTTTTTGATTAACCTCACTGCCGCCATGGGGCAAAATACGCGGCCAGCTGACGGAAAAGCGATACGCCTGCAGGCCCAGGGAGGCCATCAGCGAAACGTCTTCAGGCCAGCGGTGATAATGGTCGCAGGCGACATCACCGCTCTCACCGTTGCGCGTATTGCCCGGGGTGTGGGCAAAAGTATCCCAATGTGATGGGGAACGGCCGTCTTCGTCCCACGCTCCCTCAATCTGATACGCCGACGTTGCCGTGCCCCACATAAAATTCTCTGGAAATTTCAAAATGCCCATCCATCTTTCCTTTTAAATTGACATAAAATGAAAGAGCACGTCGCTTATTTATAAAGAAACGTGCTCATGTGTAAACTGCCAGCAGAGTAAACTTTAGATTTACCCTTTGACAGAGCCTGCCAGCAGGCCACGAACGAAGTAGCGTTGCAGCGAGAAGAAAACAACGAGCGGCAGCACCATGGAGACAAACGCCCCGGCAGTCAACAGATGCCACTCACTGCCACGTGAACCCACAATAGCGGCCATACGCTGTGTGACCAGCTCAAACTCAGGATTACCGCCCAGGAAGATCAAGGCTACTAAATAGTCGTTCCAAACCCAGAGGAACTGAAAAATAGCAAAGGAGGCCAGTGCCGGTACCGAAAGCGGCAAAATTAACCGAACAAACACGGTGAAATGGGAAGCGCCATCGATAAAGGCAGACTCTAATGTCTCGCGCGGCAGCTGGCTAATGTAGTTGTAAAGTAGATAGACCGCCAGCGCCAGGCCAAACCCGGTATGGGCCAGCCAAATGGCCAAAAATGTTCCGTTAATATTAAGCGCTCGATAGTCCCGCAGGATTGGCACAAGGGCGATTTGCAAAGGCACAACAAGCAAGGCCACCACCATAATGAACATGGGCCGTCGGCCAGGAAAGCGCATCCAGGCAAAGGCATAGGCGGCAAAGGCTGCAATGAGAATGGGGATAACGGTGGCTGGGATAGTCACCGCCAAGCTGTTGATAAAGGCTCCGGTCATGTCGTCACCAGGGACTATCTCTACCGTGCCGTCTGGTCGGGTAAATTCAAAATTCTGCCCGGCCAAAACCTGCCCATAATTGCTTGTTGTAAAGTTCCAGTCTGTTGTCCAAACGCGTTCTTGAACCTCAATACGCCCAATACGCCGATTGCCGATCCAGGTTATGCGTTTACCGTCTGGTGTCTCAATGCCTTCCCGAAACTCCTCGAATGTTCCGGTAGCCCCTTGAATTTGCATAACGCCTTCAGAATCAAGCCCTAATTCATTGGGGTCCAATTCTTCTGTGGGCTGCCATTCTCGGTGTGGCAAAATGTACCACCAGGGCGACGTGGCAATGTCATCGCGTTCGCGGAATGAGGAGACAAATATGCCTAACGTTGGGATAGTCCATATGAGAACCAAGAGCAATAAAGCCCCGTTAACAAATATGGCGCCCCACAACTTTCGTCTTTTTGCACCCATTTTAAAATGCCTCCTGTTCTCTAAACTGCCTCAGGTTATAAATCATTACCGGAATTACCGCGATCAATAACACAATGGCAATAGCTGCACCGAAGCCTTTGTTTTGATTCGTAAATGATTGCCTGTAAAACTGGGTTGCAATAACGTGTGTGCCAAATTGACCACCTGTCATTACCCAAACGACGTCAAATATCTTCAGCGTGAAGATAATGACGGTGGTAAACACCGTAATAATGGTACCCTGTATATAGGGAATCATGATGCGGAAGAAAATTTGGAACTCATTGGCGCCATCTACCCGGCTGGCTTCCATCAGCTCTTCTGGAATACCCTTGAGCGCGGCCGAGAATAGAACCATGGCAAACCCCGCCTGAAGCCAGATCATGATGATGATGAGGAAAAGGTTGTTGAAGGGAATTATGTCAACCCATTGAGCCCAGGCTCTTGGTGTACCGCCTAATCCCACGACCATGGCGTTTAAAAGACCAATTTGCGTTTGTTCAACTGGTCTAAATTCGTAAATGAAATTCCAAATGATGCTGGCACCAACGAAGGAGATTGCCATGGGCAAGAAGATCATAGACTTTGCGAAGCGTTCAAAACGGCTGCGGTCGGCCAACACGGCAATGATAAGCCCAAAAATGACCGAAAGGGTGCTGCCAAAAGCAATCCACATCAGGTTGTTGCGAAACGCTTCAATCATGAGGCGCTCGGTGAAGACACGGCCGTAATTTTCTAGCCCAATGAAGCCATCGCTGGCAAGCAGCTGAAAAAAGCTTAGCCCTTCTGGTGGTCCATCCCGATTGAACATGCTGATCCAAAAGGAGCGAATGGTCGGGATGGCCAGATACCAGGCAAGAATAGCAATGGCAGGACCAACAAATACAAACGGCTGCAATCGACCTGTCCAGGCGTCTGGTAGCCGCTCAACGATACTGTTAAATATCCAATACAACAGCGCAATGCCGCCCACGCCCCAAATAATGGCAACCAGAGCCACAACCAATCTTGACGCTTCAGAATCGCGCAAGAAAAGAAACCCCTGATAGAGTACATAAAAGGCAACTGTTGGTATCAGGACGGCTAGCAAAATACGAAGAATGAATGAAATAATTTGAGTGGCAGCGGACTGCTCACCGTTTTCTCTGGCCCCAAGGAAGTCCATCACTTTTCTCCTTGCTTCTGCATCCCAACAGAAAAGTTGTTGGGATAATAGCTGATGTTATGCAGCTATAAGTTTGAGGAACCCTAAGGATTTGAAAATCAAGGTTGTTTCCAGAGACCAGGTAAACGCTCAGGGTTTTGGGTGCATAACATGAGTTAGTGAATTTTTTTAAGGAAGACACCGGGCGTTTCACCCGGTATCTTCCCTAAAATATTAACAAGTTACATCTGCTTTATTCAGGCCAGGATGCATCGATCTCTTGCATGGCTGTGTCGAGATCAATGGAACCGGCAACGTAGCTGGTGATCTGTTCCCAGAAGGAACCGGCACCAACTTCACCGGGCATCAGGTCAGACCCATCAAAGCGGAAGCTGGTTGCCTCGTTTACAAGCTGGGCAACGCTCCAGTCAAGATCGGAACCGTACATTTCACGCGTAGCGGTTTGCTGAGCAGCGATGGCGCCACCACCTTCCATCCAACCGGAAACCGATTGCGGCACGGTGAAGTATTCCATCAAAGCGCGAACCTCTGGGCGGTCGTTGAACATGGCAACCAGGTCACCGGCTACCAGGAACGGCCGTCCATACTGTTCATCAACTGGCGGCAGGTAGAAGAAGTCGTAGTCAACACCAAATTCTGCGTCATCGGGGAAGAAGCTGGTGATGAAGTTTGCCTGCTTGTGCAGCCAGCACTGCGGCGGATCTTCAAACATGGGGGTGGGGGCATCGCCAAAGAATGTAGAAACAATAGAATCCCGGCCACCAAACACGTAATCGTCGTTAAACCAGACATTGCTCCAGGTTTCAATAGCGTTCTTCACTTCTGGGGAGTCAAAATCCAGATCGCCAGTTACCCAGGCGTCGTAGTTTTCTAACGATGTCGTGCGCAGCATCATCTCTTCAGTCCAGTCTGTAGCCACCCAGCCGGTAGCTGCGTCTGAGCCAATGCCAATACACCAGGGAGCGTCCCCATCATCGGCGATTTGTTGGGTCAGAGCCAGCAGTTCATCCCAAGTGGTTGGCACTTCGTACCCGGCGGCCTCGAAATCATCTTTCGGGTACCAGACCAGGCTTTTGCCAGAGAAGCGCATCATCACGCCGTATTCAGTGCCGTCTACCGTGTTGAACTCACGCCAGCCAGGATTGTATTGCTGAGCCAGCCATTCCTCTGACATGAACTCTGTTACGGGGACGATTTCGCCAGCGCGAGCAAAGTTGGCAAACAGGCCGGGCTGCGGGAAGTCCACGATGTCAGGCGCATCACCGGCATCCACGCGAATGGTGATAGAGCCTTCAAACTCTTTGTTACCAATGTAGTTGACAGTGATTCCCGTGGCTTCTTCAAAGGCTTTCACTGATTCGGCAAACTTTACGCCGTCTGGATCATTACCTTCAAAAGCGCCATCAACTGTAACGGTTGTACCGGCGAATTCACCCGTTAAGGCTCGTTCCAAAAAACCACCTGGCGGGTAATCAAAATCTACCTCAGCCATTTCTTCATCCATGGTTTCTTCTTCTTCCATGGGTTCTTCATCCATTTCTTCATCTTCAGCTGCGGTGTCTTCTGTCTCGGTCTCAACGGCCGTATCACCACTATCGGTTTCGGTCGTGTCGGGTTCTTCTGCACCGCCGCCGCAGGCAGCCAGGATGAGGGCAAACGCTAGCAATATTGCCAGCAATCTAAAACTTTTTTGGTTTAACATATTTTCTTGTCCTCCTAGGATTTGTGTTTAAACCAATCTTTAAAACCAGTTCGAAATCTCTTTTTTATTTTTTCGCTAGGCAAACCTCCTATATTTAAAGTTTTCTGGTGCTTCGTTGAAAAAACGAATAATAGCAAATGAATCGTGTCAGACTTGCTTTACTTTTGCCGTAGTCTTACGCTGGATAAGTTCGGTGGACAAGATAACTTTTTGGGGCGGCGTCGTTGGGTCGTTAATTTCCTCCAATAGCAACTTGGCCCCGCGCTGGCCAGATTGAAAGAGCTCCTGGCGAATCGTTGTTAAATGAAGGTACTCCGTGATTTCAATATCATCATAGCCAATGACAGACACATCTTCTGGAACAGAAATGCCCAACTCTTCGGCGGCTCTTAACACGCCAAACGCCTGGGTGTCGGAGTAAGCAAAAACGGCCGTAGGCGGATCGGGAAGCGTAAGCAGCTCTTTGGCTACGATTTTAGCCGCACGACGGGACAGTTCGCCCTGACGATGATATTCGGGGCGGAAAGGGATGTCTTCCTCCGCTAATGCTTTTCGATAGCCTTTATAGCGGTCAATTACGGGCTGAAAATTAAAAGGATTTTCGTGCATATGATCGCTCAGATAAGCAATTTTGCGATGACCGAGTGCAATCAGATGTTTGGTAGCTTTATAGCCACCTTCAACGTCATCAACAATGATGTGGCTCAGTCGGGGATGAGTGGCATCGACAAGGACTGTGGGAATACCTGCGCTGACAAAGCTGTCAACAACGGGATCGGGTGGTGACAGGGACATAATTAGCAAGCCATCAACCCTGTCATTACGAGCCAGTTCACGAAAGTAATGGTCTCGCCTTGCGGTCGTTTCAACATTGTATAAAACAAAATCATATTCGCTTTCGGCTAACACCTTATCCAAACCCCGAAAACGCTCCACGTATGAAGCCCGCACAAAGAAAGGAGCGATAACCGCCACAGTCATCGTTTTACCCAACGATAGCCTGCGCGCAATGGGGCTAGGGGTAAACTCCAGCTCTTCAATTGCGTCTAACACTTTCTGTCGTGTTGCTTCACGTACGGCAGGGTTACGGTTGAGTACCCGGGAAACCGTCCCGACACCAACACCTGCTTTTTTAGCGACATCCCTGATGGTTACGCTCGCCATCAGACTTCCTTTGTCTACTGGTTGAAAAATTCTATTGTGATGAGGATTATTTGAATGACTTGAAGTTCTCTCTTCCTGAAAGTGGAACGGTGGAACCGGTTCCATATAGGCGAAACTATACAATAGAGCCTAAGAAATGTCAAGCTATTTGGATGATTTGTTCAAACAGCTTGTGTTGCTTCAAGATTGGACCAATCTCGGAAGATTGGTCCAATCTGGCTGACAATAGTAATGGGCTTCACTTTAGGGCAAAGTGCCCGGGTTGGGGAAGGCCCATTCACGGAAATCGAAGGTGCAGTCATCGGTGTCACGATTATATGGAAAGCGTTCCAGACTTGTGTTTGCCGTGGTAAAAGCAGGGCAGGCCACAACGCCAGGAAAGCTGCCTGTGCCGTAGGTAACAACGTCAACAGGTTGCCCGTCCGGGGCGCGCAGGATGATCTCATCGCCGCCGTTTGCCAGCTGGATGAAGGTAGCCGGGTCACCCCAGGCGGGATCGTCGATGAGTGTGGGCACGGCCGTATCCGTGCTCAATATCTCAAATTCTGGTTTTACGCCGTGCTCAGCAAAAAAGGCAGTGGCTGCGGTGGCCACAACGATGGTCTCGCCCGGAGCAATGGTGGTGCCGGGTGGAAAGCGCCGCACGTCTTCGAAGTCCGCGGGATTTACCGCGTCTCCCAGGCTGTAATTGCTGAGATCAATGGTGGTGTTGGTGGGATTTGCCAGCTCGATAAACTCTTTGTCATCGAGACCTGCGGGATTATACAGCACCTCGCTGATGAGCACGTGGGTGGCTGGGCCAATGTAGTTGTTTAGCACGGCGGGCAGATACACAATTGCGCCCCAGTCTCGCTGGAACATGTCTGCCAGATAGGCGTACGCGTCGTTGGACTGCACCTGCAGGGCCAGCTCTCGATTGCCCTTGCTGGATTGCTCGCTGCCGTTGATGCTGCCCACGTGCAGGTAGCCCTGGCCGCCAACCTGCACCAGCACCATCTTGTTGTGGATGCCCAGGCCGGCTGGATTGCCCGTTTTGCAAGCCAGGTCCAGCGCCTCTGCCTGGGCAATACCGTTGACGTAGGCGCAGGTGGCCGTGTTGCTGGTTGCGTCGCCGTCGTCAAAGAGGCTGTCTAGCAAGATTTGCACCGAAGCGCCGCGCCGGGCGGCGGCAATGTAAGCTTCGACGCGCAGGCTGGGATCGTCGGTTGGGTTGGAAGAAGAACTGCCCCAGTACGGCCGTTCATCCAGCTGCTGCACCAACACCACATCCCCCGCACCAGCCTGGCCCACCAGCCCCAACAGCGAATCCGTGTCGCGCAGGCTGTTTTCTGGCGACTGCACCACTTCATAGCCAAACGTGCCGCTGAACGTGGCGGCGTTGGGGTAGCGCACGGTGTAGGTGATGCCGCCGGTTTCTAATACTGGCACAAAGCCAGGGTCTGGTCCGCCAATATAGGCGGTGCCCGTGATATCTACGTGGTTGGTCAGGTCGAAATCTACGTCGAATAGGCCCTGCACGTGGGCCACAACGCCGGGCGCGTCCGTGATTAGAACCACACCACGCCGCCCCCAGGTGCCGTCGGTCTTATCGTCGTTGGGCATGGAGTTGGGGCTGAGATTTTCGCTGCTGATAACGACCTGCTGGCCGTCGATGAGGATGAACTTGGCGTGCAGGAAGCGGTAGCGGTCATTAATGTCGTTGGCGTCGTCGCTGATCATGAACCAGCATTCGCCGCCCGCGTTTTCGATTTGCTGGCAAATGTACTTTTCCTGCTCCGGCACGCCGCCGATGGGGGCACCTTCCAACAGAACGGTGACGTCTACGCCACGGTTGAGCGCGGCGATGAGATCGTTGGCGATGGCGACGTTTTCAAACGTCATACTCTCAATTGCGATGTTGGTCTGGGCGGCATCCAGGTGCATTTTGATGGTTTCGTAGGCGTTATCCGGGGCAACGGCGACGGTGAGCGTGCTGGGTTCAGTAAACTTTGCGGTTTGAAAGTATGTGTCCAGATCCCAGCCGGGGTAGAGAACTTTACGGCCGTTCACCACATCGCCCGTACTTTGTGCCCAGTCAGCCGCCGTGTTGGTGTCCGGCATGGGCAGGCCGCTAATCTGGTCGCGCCTGCGGTACAAAATTTGCCCCTCCTGGCCAAAAACGGAAGCAACGGTATAAGGTTGTACGGCCGTTCCGCTCCAACCGGTTTGGCCCGTGTTGCCATTTTCATAAACCAGTGCATCCACAACGTTGCCCAAATCATTCAGCAGAACAACCTCGTCGTTGCCGCTGCCGGAATTAGAAAAACCAGGCCAGCTGCCGATGGTTTCTGGGACGCTGGGATCGGTGTCAGAGGCTTCGAAATCAGGCGAAAAGCCAAATTGGCGGGCAAAGCCTGTTGCTTCGTCGGCAATCCAGATAGTCTCGCCCGGCGCCAATATGACGCTGCCAGGAAGCGCCGTAGCGCCTGAATCGCCGTCTGTTAGCTCCCAGTTGCCTATGTCAACGGCCGTTCCCGACACGTTGATCAGCCGCACGGCTTCATCGGCGTCACCACCTTCGAAACCGTCGTACAAAACCGCATCGATCAGCACGGCGCTGCCGCCAGCACTAGAGTTTGGCACAACAGTGGCCCAGAGAATAAGCAAGGGGAATACGGCCGTAGCCAGCAAG
>JBHIWP010000090.1:0-16758 GCA_041987425.1 Promineifilaceae bacterium (SeqCode)
CCGCACAGTGGCTTTGGCCTGGGCCTGGAGCGCACGGTGGCCTGGATTTGCGGCATTGACCATATTCGCCAAACCAGTCCGTTCCCGCGCACGCTCAACCGGATGAATCCGTAGGCTGCATGGCAGGCCTTAAATAAGGCATGAGGCATGCTGCGTAATTTGTACACAAACTTTCTGAATAACAAATGAATCGTAAGCAAATCTGGCAAATTGTAGGGCTGTTGGTGGTCATTGGGGCTATCGCAGCCCTATTTGTCTGGTTTGTGGATCTGGCGGCAGTGGGCCGTGCCCTGCAAACGGCCGATTTCTCCCTTCTCCTGCTTGCTTCCCTGCTCCTCCTCTTGGGCCTACTCTTTTACACCATGCGCTGGCGGCTGCTGCTGGGCAACAAGCCGACGCTGCTGCAAACGTTCCACGCCAGCAATATTGGCCATGCGGGCAACATCATTGTGCCTGCCCGTGCCGGGGAAGCCATGCGCATTGTGGTGCTGGGGCGCGGCGGGGCCGTCTCTTATACAGAGGCGACCTCTAGCTTTGTGGTGGAGCGGCTGTTTGAGCAGCTTTTGCGCTTGCTGGCGTTGGTGGCGGCCGTTGCCGTTGGCGCAGGCATAGAGCTAACGCCGGGAACGATTATAGGTGGTGCGGGGGTGTTGGTGGGGGCATTTGCCGCTATCTATGGGCTGGTACGGCGGCGCGAGCAGGTGTTGGCAAGCTGGCCGCGCAGGCTTGCCCGGCTGCCGCGCCTGACGGAGGACGGCGCGCGCCGTACTTTAACGGACCTGCTGGATAATTTAACGGCCGTTTCCGAACCCAGGCAGCTGGCCCTTGTCATGGCCGTGTCTCTGCTGGCCTGGGGCTGTTTCTGGGGCTTTTTTTATGCGACGCTGCTGGCCTTAGGCCAGGGCTTTCAGGCAGCTGACCGGCTGGCCGTTTCGCTGGGTGCGCTGGCGCTTTCACCGCCATCTGCCCCCACGCAGCCTGGCATCTTCCATGCTTCGGTGGTGGTGCCATTGGCCGCAGTGGGCTTCGATGAAGTGGCGCTGACAGCCTATGCGGTGCTGCTGCACATTCTAGAGATAGTGTGGATGATTGGGCTGGCGCTGTGGGGCTTCCTGCAGACAGGGGTTTCTGTAGGAACCGTTCTGGAGCAAAAGCAAGCTACTGATTTGTAATAAACTCGATTGAACTGGCAGGCTGCCAGGACCAACGGTGACGTTTAACCGGATCAATACTATCGTCCCCTGCCAGATTTTCCCGCCAGAAATCCTCTGTTGGCAAATCAGAAACGGCCGCTTCGATCAGATGAAAATTGTATTGCGAGGGCAGGCCAGGGTAAGAAATCGAATTTGTGTTGGTCTGATGCTGTAGGTAGCTTTCCATTTGCAGGGTCACTCTTTCTGGCACCAGGCCCAGTTCTTCATGTAAGCAGCGGCGGGCCGTGTCTTGAATGGCTTCGCCCGGCTTGATTTTTTCCGAAGGGGGCTGGTTCCTGAAGCGGCGCTGCCCGTTGAAAAACTCCTGCTCAGCTTCTACCAGCACCAGGAGGCCTCGCCGGATGATGACCTGCACCACATCTACAACGCGCAAGGGTGGGCTATCCTTTAGTTGAACTTCACCTGCTTCTAATTCTTGCCACAGATTCTCTAAACTTTTGCTTTTGTTCTTTCCCCATTCTTCATAGCTAACTTGATGCTTTTCCAGCCACGCTTCCAGGTCATGAATAGTTGCAAATTTGTTCACATTAGACCTACTTTCTGGCACAAAAGCCTCTACCTTGTCATTTCCCAAGCAAAGCTGCCAGGGAGGGTAGAGACCTGAGAATTGTTCTTGAGGATATAATACCCTCAAGTAACCGATTGGTCATATCTGTATTTTGGGATTATAGGTCACGGTGAGAAAAGCTAACGAGGCTTAGCAAAAGCAGTACAACAGTGTAAGCGACTGCATACCAGATCATCAGGGACGAGGGTTGAGACAGCACAACAAATGGACCGGCGGTAAAAGGGGAGGTGGCAACCTGGGGCTGGAGCAGCGTTAAGACCTGCCGCCATAAAATTTCTGTGGGGATAATCAGGCTGGTGATAATGCCGATGTCAACGGCCGTTTCGTTTTGCAACATGCTGCCAATCTGCTCTACCCAGCCGCCAATGAAGGCAATGCCCACCATCATAAAAGCAACCACCCCGTTAGCCAGAGTAGAGAGCCGCGTACCGCCCAGCATCGTTAGCGAGAGCACAAGCAGCCCTTGCAGCAGTATCAGGCTTAAACCGGCCGGAATGTTGCTGACAACCAGATCGGTGCGCCAGCGATAGAGCAAAATGAGGCCCCCGGCCAGCAGCATCGTGTAAACGGCAATGAGGAGGCCAAAGCCCAGCCATTTGCCCAAAATAATCTCCCAGCGGCGCACTGGCTTGGTGACGATGGCTTCAATCGTGTGCGTGTCTATCTCGCTGGAAACGGCCGTTACCGATATCAGCAGCGCCATCACCATGACTAAAAAATTAACCATGTAAAGCCCGGCTGTCAACAGCACTCCCAGCCCGATCTCCACCTCATCTGGGCTGACGCCAACGCGCTCCACCTCGCGCAAGATGAGGTGCAGCCCAACACCAAAGATGCCCAGAAATCCCAGGGCCAGCAGCAGTGCCAGCCACAACACCTTGCGCCGCTGCGCTTCACGAATGGTCAATTCAGCAAAGATAAGGACAGTGTTCATACTCGTTTGCTTTTAATCGGCAGTTACCCTTCGGAATGGGTGCCAACGATTTGCAGAAAGCGATCTTCCAGGGCCAGCGACTGCGGCGTGAGCTCATACAGCGTGTGGCCTTGGGCAATGAGCCAGCTCGCCAGCCGGGGGATGGCGGCTTCGTCCGGTAGATTGAGATGGATACGGCCGTTCCCCTCATCAAACCGCACATTCTGGCCAAACTCAGCTAAACTCACCAGCAGTTCAGGCCCTGGCTGCCCCACGCGCAGCACCACAGAAACGGCCGTCAGGGCCTCGTGCAGCGACATCGTTTCTAGCACCTCACCCTGACGAATGAAGGTGACCCGGTCGCAGGTTTGTTCGACTTCACTTAGCAAATGGGAATTGAGAAAAACGGCCGCACCGCGCTGCCGCAGTTGGTGGATCACGTTTCGCACCAGCCGCCGCCCCAATGGATCTAGCCCTGAGGTGGGTTCATCTAAAAAAACAAGCTCCGGATCGTTTAGCAGCGCCTGAGCCAAACCGATGCGCTGTAACATGCCCTTGGAAAAGGCCCGCAGCGGCGTTTCGGCCCGGTCTTGCAGACCGACCAGCGCCAGCAGCTGGGGAATCTGCTGCCTGCGTTGTTGAGCGGACATTCGGTGTAAACGGCCGTGCAAGTCCAAAAATTCGGCTGCTTTGAGCCATTCATGAAAGCGGAAGTGTTCGGGGAGAAAGCCGATTTTGGCCCGCGTTGCCCGGTGGCCCAGCGGCTGGCCCAGCAAGATGGCGCTGCCAGAAGTGGGCGACGTCAGCCCCAGCAGCATTTTTACAGAGGTGGTTTTGCCCGCGCCGTTTGGCCCCAAGAAACCAAAGATTTCCCCGCGCTGTACCTGAAGCGTCAGGTTGGCAACGGCCGTCTTCTGGCCAAACTGTTTGCGTAAGCCGTGGGCTTCAATGGCAAAATCGTTCATTGTTATTCAGAATATTGTTCTTGCCAAAGATGGCCGCAAAACTGACACTTGTATTCATACAAAAATCGGGGAGGCGTGGTGAGTAAGACGCTTCTCTTCAATGCTTCCACCTCGTCCAGCAGCTCTTCGCGGCGAATGGGTCGCATCTTTTTCCAGCGTTGGCAGCTTGGGCACTGCACCTGTCGCCTTGGCGGCCCTTTTTCATCCTTTTTTTCCGGCTCAGGCAGAGCATGGCGTCCAGTGGCAATCAGATAAAATACCCCAAGTGCAACCAAAATCAGCACAGCTGGCAAAACCACGGGATTCTCGAACATGCCATTTATTCTAGCGTGTTTGCCAGCCCGGCCAATTCGGGCATGGGCTTTTCACCCACCAGCAGGTAGAGACGGCCGTTTTCCTGCCACATTAAAGCGTGGCCCGTGCCATCCAGGCTGCTTAAGCCAATACCGCTGCTGCCGTTCACGGTAATCTCCTCAAAGGAAGCCATGTCCGTAGGGATTGGCAGCAGCAGCGTGCTGGTCCAGTCGATCTGGCGGGCCAGGCGGGCGGCCTCCGATGGCTCCAGGCCCAAAATTTGCAGCAGGGCCTCCCCCAGCACCGCAGGATCTAGCCGCTCTGGGTATTGCACCAGCGGGCTCTCGGTTTGCAACAGGGTGGTGCCGTCTTCCCAACGCTGCTCTACGCCGTTGAAGGTAACCACTAAAATGCGCGCTCCATCGATGCCGGATGGCAGCAAATTGGGATCCAGCTCGGCTGCCGCCAGCAGGGCGCGGGCGCTGGCTTCATCCACCTCAAACTCAGCGCTGCCCCCCTCAGAAATGAAGATTTCGGCAGGCTCGCCTAAAGTGGGCAGCGTGCGCACGTCCGACGAGCCCACCAGGCTGGCAGCCTTGCTCAAAGAATCTACGGGGATTAAGCCACCCGGCTCTTTCTCGACGTGAAGCTCTCCGGGAATCAGTCCTTCATCGGCTATTTGCTCCAGGAGGGCGAGCTGCTCTGGGGAGACGGAGATGGCGGCAAATTTTTGCACGCGAAAGAGGCTGAGCAGATCGCTGGCAGTCGCCCGCACGGTGGGGAAACTAAAAGTGATGATGAGCAGCGTGACGGCCAGAGAAACGGCCGTTGCCAGACGATGCTGCGGTACCAGCAGCCAGTGAACCAGGCGCGCCAGCCAACCGGGCTGTTTTTTTGCTTCCAGCGCCGCTTCCAGCAGAGCATACGCCTGCCGCGCCGGGCGTGGCTGCTCTGCCGCTGTCGGCTCCAAAACCGATAGCTGGTCAAACACGTTTTGTAGCTGCTTTTCCTGTTCGTTCATCACATTACCTGTTTCAGTATTCAGTTTTCAGTAGGCCAGCAATCAGTTTACTGGTAACTGACTACTGATTCACCGATTACTGATCTCCTCGTAGGCTTGCTTAAAGGCCGCGGCGGCGCGGACCAGCAGCGTGCCCACCGAAGTAGGCGCTACGCCAATGGCTGCGGCGCATTCAGCGTAGCTAAAGCCCATCTGCCGCATGAGCAAAAGCTGAGTATCCCGTTCCGACAGTGTGGCAAGCGTTTGGCGCACGGCCGTTTCCTTTTCTCGCTGCTCTACCACCTTCTCTGCACCAGGAACACCTTGCGGGTCCGGCACCAGGACCGTGTTGCGCTGCCAGCGCCGCTGCCGTCCGCGAATGGCGTTGTAGCCCATGTTGGTAGCGGTGCGGTATAGCCAGGCCCCAATGTTGTGTTCACGGTTGCGGCTAAGAAAGCGGCGGCTAAAGGCATAATCGTGCAGCTTGAGGAACACTTCCTGGGTCACATCTTCCGCTTCGTCACGGTTGCCCAGCAGACGGAACAGCAGCCCGTAGACGCGATCATAATGCTGGTGGAAGAGGGCTTCGAACGAAGCCACGTCTCCCTGCTCCATCTGTTCGAGCAGTAGATTATCGCTAAGGCTGGTCACATCTGTTCCTTCTGCCATGTTGGTTTGCGTCTTTCTTGTGCACCTAAACACCGGGAAACGGCCGTTTGTGACAAATCATATGCCAGCATCTTACGCGCTTGCCCCGCAACTGGCAAGTGTCAATTGTGCCGCTGCCTACTGTGTCCCATTCAGGCTCCCCATTGCCGGTAGTGGCTCCAAAGATTGCAGGTAAAGCCAGACTGCTTTTAATTCCGTATCGCTCATTTGGCCGTAGTAGCGCCAGGGCATAAATTCGTTGATCTGGCGGCCTGTTGGGGTTTGGCCAGTGCGCATCAGGTGGAAGAAATCGCCCTCGGACCAGATGCTCAGTTCACCAGAAGGGGTCAGGTTTGGGCCGATTGGCTCGCCTGGCCCTGCCTGCCCGCCTGCCAGATCCTTGCCGTGGCAGTCGCGGCAGGTTGTAATGCTCACCAGGTATTCGCCGTAAAGTTGGGTGGCGTCTTCGGGCGGTGCCTCAGCCAGGGGCGCCTCATGGTTGATGTATTCGGCAGGTATGCTGTTATCAAACTGGCCCAGGGCAACCAGAATGTGAGTTAGCAGCGTGAGCCTTATCGCTGGGGGCACATTGTCTACAGGAGGGACCGTTTTGAGGTAGGCAATTACCGCGCCTAGATCGGCGGGGCTCATGTTTTGGAAATGCTGCGCGGGCATCACCAGCAGCGGCCTGCCCGCCGGGTCAATGCCGTGCCGAATAGCGCGTATCCAATCCTCATCGCTGTAAGAATTGGCAATCCCCCCTTCACCGCGGGTAAGGTTGGCTGACACAACTGTACCGATAGCTGGATTATCAAAGAAGGCCCTTCCGCGCAGTCCTTCGCCGTGGCATTCGCCGCAGGCCACCACCGCTTTCACCAAATGCTCGCCACGGGCCAATGTCTCCGGGCTGTTGTCGATGGGCACCGCGGCCACCTCTATGCTATACGTCTGGCTCAGACGCGAGCGGCCGAGGCTGTACAAAACAACGGCCGCAATGAGAACAATGAGGATCAGGCTGCCCAAACCATAGGCAGCCCACTTGAGCGCTTTTTTCATCTTGAATTTTCCTTATTGGTCAGCAGGCAGAACGAACCATACGGCCGTACTGCCTGCCTCTTATCGTTATAAGTTGGGTTTGGGAAGGGGGAGGTGCTTAGTACAGGACGGTGGCGTTGCTCAGGAACCAGTGGGCGGTTGTTTCATCGCCAGAAACGGCCGTGCGCCGCAGAGCCTCCTCTGCCGAAATGCGCTCTGAAGCGCGTAAGTGCAGATCGTAAAGATCGATTGACAGGGTGCAGTCCGGCTCCGCGTTATTGCCAAACTGATAGGTTCCAGTGAGCGCCCCGGTGATATGCACCACGACGGTGCGACTTACCAACGACCGCTTCAGCTTTTTAGCAATGTCTAGCATAACCAGATCGGTGAGACGGCCGTCGTGCTCCGGCGTGATCACCATCTTTTTGCCGGTGGCGGCACAGATGTCGTAGCGGTGCATCCACTCATCACGCGGGTAAATAATGTTTATCAGGTAGCCAAAATTATGCGCTTCGGGAATCGGTATGTGGCGCACTAGCCAGGGCAATTTTTGTCGATTTTTGATAGCAACCGGCCCATTTTGGCGAAACTCATCGATAATTTCCGCCGTGGTTTTGCTGGCGCGCTCCTCTACCTGCAACCGGTTCGTACCATCCGCTGTTTTTTCAGCCTCTTTCACATAAGGGTGTGTCACATTTTGCCGCAAGAACTCGGCCAGGCTTGTGCTGCCAGTCATTGAGCCAGCCAGGTGGGACGCCATTTCGCGCACGCGCCATTCGGTGCAGTAAGTTTGCTGCAGCCAGTCATCCCCCTCTAGCGATTCCAGCAGCGCCAGCACGCGTTCATACTCCGTGCGCGAATGCTTGCCAGCTTCGGCATGAGCCACTGGGCGAATATCGCTGGCGTTTTGAATCATCGTATCGACTCCTATTGAAATTGACATAAGATTACCTCCGCAAAAGTTTTATTTATGCCAGGCATCCAGCACCATTTGCACTGCCTGGGGAATCAACTTGCCAAAGCGACCCTGCCCAACCGGTAGCTCCGGATTGTTGGCCAGGTGCAGCTCAGTAAGACCATGTTGAAAGGCGATATAGAGATCGCGCGCTTCTTCATAGGGAATCTTGAGCGTGATTTCTTCGCGCTGCAAAATTGTGGTGAATTGGCCGCGCACCGAATCCAAACGAGCCAGGCTGACGGCCATACTTTCGTCTGAAGGCACAAACTCGGGCACGGGACGCTGAAACATGAGCTGGTACAGGTCCGGGTTTTGCTGGGCAAAGCGCATGTAGTTGCTCATAGTGCTTTCCAGATTTTCGCGCAGCGAGCCGTCTTGATTCGGCCGTTCGTCCATCCAACGGCCGAATTCCACAAAACCACGGCGGAATAACTCATCGTAGATGTCGTTTTTGCTGTCAAAGTAGGTGTAGAGAGAGGGCGTACGCATTCCCAACCGCTTGGCAATGACGCCCAGGCTAAGCGCTGCTACTCCGTTCCCCTGCATCTCCTCACGGGCTATGCTTAATATCTTTTCTATTGTTTCTTGTCTTACTTGTTCACGTCTGGTAAGTCGCTTTGTCATACATTTCCTAATATCGTTAATTTTTCCTAATAGTATTAGGTAAATCTGACTTTGTCAAGTCCCAATTCAGCAGATTGGACCAATTTGCCCCTGTAAAAAGCTGAAATTCCGTCCAATTTGGTCCAATCTTGTTTTGCTAAGCCATGATAAAATTGCAGCGCATGGATACTGCCGAAATTCGCTTTTACGGTGACCTGGATGATTTTCTGCCGCCACGTTTGCGGCAACGGCCGTTTCACCAATCAGCTTACGAAGGCAGGCAGTCGGTCAAGCATCACATTGAATCCCTGGGCGTACCCCATACAGAAGTCGAGGCCATCCTGGCTAACGGCCGTTCCGTTAACTTCAATTATCCGGTACAGGCGGGTGACACAATTGGCGTCTATCCGCCGTTTCATACACCGGACGTGTCGCCTTTGCTGCCCTTACGGCCGTCGCTTACGCCACCCTATTGCTTTATTCTGGACAATCACCTGGGCAAGCTGGCCCGCTACCTGCGGCTGCTGGGACTGGACACGCTGTATGCAGCCAACCACGTAGACGATGCCGAGCTGGCCCACATCGCCCACGAGGAGCAGCGCATTTTGCTCACGCGGGATCGCGGTTTGCTGAAGCGAAGCAATGTGGTTTACGGTTATTGTTTACGCACGCGGGACTCATTGGCACAGCTAACGGCCGTTCTCCACCGCTACCAACTCCATAGCGAAATTGCCCCCTGGACCCGCTGCCTGCGCTGCAACGGGCTGCTGCGGCCAGTGGAAAAGGAGGCGATTTTGCACCAGCTGGAACCAAAAACCAGGCGGTATTTCGATGAGTTTCGTACCTGTGAAGCGTGTGGGCAAATTTACTGGCAGGGCTCCCACTTTGCCCAGCTGCAAAAAATTGTTGACAGCGCGTCAGATGGTAGGCACTTTTATGCTGAGTAGGGGACTATCATCTCAGGCAGGCTTACGGCCGAATACCTGGTCGTAATCTTTTTGCCAGGGGTTTGTGTGGACCTCTTCCAGGCCCAGCCCTGTCAGAACGGCCTCAAACTGCGCTACGTTGCGATAGCGGCCCACAAACAGCTTTGCCTCGCTGCCCTTGCGCCGGGTAACCAACAGCGTGCCGCCAGGCCGCAGCACGCGCACCATCTCTTGCAAAGCGGCCGTATCCGAGGGAAAGAACTCTAGCGCTTCCAGGCAGGTGACCAAATCAAACTGGTCAGCGGCAAACGGCAGTTTGTCCGCCACCTGCTGCACCAGGCTGGCGCGATGACCATACGACCGTAGCTTCTCCCAGGCAATCCGCAGCATCCTGGCTGAGGCGTCCAGCCCCACAACACGGCCGTTAAACGTGGGGGCTTCGAGCAAAAAGTGGGGCAGCCGCCCGGTGCCCGTGGCTACGTCCAGCACCAGGGGATTGGGCACGCGGCGCAGGCGCACAAGCAGCGGCCGTATGACAAAAAATTGTTCGGCATCCGGGTCAAACTCTTTAATGCCGTCATACTTATGCGCCGTGATGTCGTACAGCCACACCACCACCCGCCGCCCCAGGTAGACGCCTTCCGTGGTGACCAGTAACCAGTAGAGTGTGGCGGCGAGAACGGCCGTTGTGAGGATGATCGCGATCCAGTGCATTTCGGTAAACAGTAATCCGTTATCGGTAATCAGTAAACGGTAATTGCTGACTCAATAAAATTGACATTCAAATTTCCAGTCACCTTGTGCATCTTTTAAGAAATAGCCTATCCCATTATCTGCCCACATCCAACCAGCTTTTTCTTCACTGCCAATTTGAAATACAAATTCGTTCTCTCCAAAATTACCGTGTTGGATTTCGTAAGGATAGCCACCAACCTTGGTGCCAGGAATACCCTGATATTGTTCAGAAAAAAGCTCTTTCGCCCCTTCCGCCTTGCAGAGTGCAGACATATCTACAAGGGAACCTGCCATCTCCCACCCGGGAGCATCTTTCTCATAAAGATGCCAACTGATAGGAAACGGTCGAATGCGCTCTAGCTTCGATGAGGCAGGAAGTGAAACCAGCGGTTCAAGGGAATCGTACTCTCGAATCAGCCAGCCTTCACCATGTGGCATGCCGAAAGGAATTCCAAAACGGTTTAGAAAAACAATAAATAGTTTGGTTTTTTCTAGCTGAGGAGTAACGTAGGGCAATTCCGTGACATTGACATGGAGCAAAGGAAACATGCTCTTTCCTTGAAAATAAGGCAATGTTTCACCTGGTAATCCGACGCCTCTTCCTCCAAACCAAGACGTTACAAGAGAATCAAGAGGACGAAATCCACCAATTTGGGCAACTGACGAATGTCGCAGGTGCTTATCCAAACTGGAAAAGATGTTAGTTATCGATTCATTCATTAGTTCAAGATCCGCCCAACCGTAAACGGCCGGGCTAGTTTATGGAAGCCTCTTCTAGGCTAATCTTCAGCCCAGAAAGGGCTTCCAAACTGTAGCCGGGGGCTTCAGCCCTCGGCGGACGCGGTGAGCGGTAAGTACCCTTCCTCGCGCAGCCACGCCTCGGTAATCTGCATCCCTTCCTTAATAGACACGCGGGATTCAAAACCAAGTTGCTCCTTGGCTTTGGTGGCGGGGAACTCGGCCTTGAGGGCGTACATGCGCAGGCGGGGTCGGTTGAGCGGCAGGTTGAGGTTTAGAAGCTTGTTGAGAACGACCAGAATATGTGCCGCCCAGAAAGGAATGCGGCGCGGCTTTTTGCCACACATGTTGCCGTAGTGCCCAAACCACTCGTTAAACGTCACCACCGGATCGCACATGTTGTACGCTTCACCGGCGGCCTTGGGATGAACGGCCGTCAGCAGCATCCCGTCAATCAAATTGTCAATAAACACCGGGTAGGCATGGCCCGTGCCGTCGCCAAAAATGACCGGCGTGCCTTTACACACTAGCTTCACCATGTTAATCGTCCAGCTTTGGGCGCGGGGTCCATACACCAGCCCGGGCCGCACGGCCGTTACCTCCATGCCCAGCTCTCTGCCCAGCTCAAAGGCGCGAATCTCACCCAGGGCTTTGGTACGGCCGTAAATCACTTCCTGTTCCGTATCCAGCGCTTGGGCCTCGTCCACATGCAGCACCTTGGGGGGATGGCCGTAGGCGGCAATGGAGCTGACCTGCACAAAACGCTTCACGCCAGCTTCCGCCGCCAGGCGCACGGCCAGGGCGGTGGCCGCCACGTTCAGCGCATACGCTTTCTGTTCGGTGCCGTGCCGCCCCAGCCAGGCCGCCACGTGGAACACAATCTCCTGACCCTGCATCGCCTGGCGTGTGGCGTCCTCATCGAGCAAATCGGCCTTTTGCAGGGTGACGCCTGCTTCAGCCACAAAAGGCACGGCGTCCAGATTGCGCCCCGTGCCCGTGACAATGGCGCCTTCTTCCAGCGCCAGCCGCTCCGCTAGCCGCCCCCCGATAAAGCCAGTGGCCCCGGTTACCAATACTTTTTTACCTTTGAGTGCGTGGTTAATCATCGTCATGGGGCCGATTGTAGTGGAAAACGGAACGGCCGTCATGCTGGCGCAGCAGGCGGGTGCTTATTTTATGGGGTGGGAACGGCCGTAAGTCGTGGCCTTTTGTTGCCAAAACAGTCATGCTACAATACCATGTTGCGTGCCAAAGCGGGGGATGACTATCAGGAAGTTTATGTTGGAAACGCAATTAGCTGATAATCATTCTCAAAAGTTTGATGATGCAGTCTTGAAGTGGATAAAAACAAATAAAACCAGCCTACCAACACCCCTTTACCTATACAGTGAGGAGGTGTTAAATAATGCCGTTCAGGCCTATAAAACGCTGTTTCCGCCCAAGGCGCGGGGGTTTTATGCGCTAAAGGCCAACCCACAGCCTGCGCTGGTCACCTGCTTGGCAAACCTGGGCATTGGTGGAGAAATTACCGGGCAGGCAGAGTGGGAATATTGCCTTTCCGCTGGCTTAATACCGGCCAACATTTTGGCTGGTGGCGTCGCTAAATCCAAAGATTTTCTAGAGATGCTTTGTGAGGCTGGGCCTGCTGCCATTGTTATTGAGTCTGAAGCAGAATGGGAGCGCCTAACTCAGGTGGCAACCCAATCAGCCCAGGCAAAAATCCTGCTGCGCATCAATCCCGGCGTTTCGTTTGGCGGCTTAAATATGGCCGGTGGTTCGCAGTTTGGCCTGAGCAATGCCCAGGCGCTGGCCATTGCCCGGGAGTGCAGCGCGAACCCTCATATCGAACTCCTTGGCCTGCATTTTTATTTCGGCTCACAGCGTCTGGAGGTTTCTCCCATTATTCAAGCCGTAGAAGTCGTTGAAGAAACCATTCGGTTCTTTCAAGCTTCTGGGCAAACCTTACAGGTGGTTGATCTGGGTCTGGGTTATGGTGTACCCTATCTTGCCCGAGACAAAGCTCTGGATGAGGCCGCACTGCGCGAACAGCTTCAGGCTCGGTGGCAAAATTCGGTTTGGTCGAATATTGAGATATGGTTTGAGGCTGGGCGTGCTTTGGTGGCCCGTTCTGGTTACTACATCGCCCGGGTCATTGATAGAAAACGACTGCATGATGAGACCTTTATTTTTCTGGATGGTGGCCTGAACGTGCATAATCCTGGTGTGGGTTTGGGCGGGTTTTTGCGTCGCAACCCTCAATTTCACTTTATTACTAGCCAGGTTGCGGACCAAGAGGAAGTGATTAACCTTGTGGGCAACCTGTGCACCACTGCGGACACGGTAGGAACAAATGTGGCTGCACCCTTGCTCAGCGAAGGTGATTTGGTCATCATCCCCAATGCCGGGGCTTATTGCCAGACAACGGCTATGTGGGGTTTTAATAGCCAGCCTCTGTTCTACGAAGGTTTGCTGAGTTGTGACGGTGCTTTTAGCCAATTTCGTCCTCAATATCAATTCACCATAAAATAACCACTTACTCTAGAAAAAGTTCTCAGAAGTTTGCCCATGTCCTTGCCCTTCCCCAACAATTCTTTGCCCCATCCTGATGGAGCCAATCTTTATACCATCTTAGCTGAACACGCGCGGCATCAGCCTGATAAAGTTTATCTTTTCCAATCTGGCGGCAGCGTTACCTACCGGCAGATGAGTGATATGGCGTTGGGGTTGGGCCAGGCGGTGCAGGCGCGGCTGGGGGAAGCAGCACGGCCTGTGGTGGCTGTAAGTATGGGGTGTGAGACGGCCGTATTGCAGCTCGTTTGGGCCTGTCTGTCCGCTGGTATCTGCCAGGCGTTCTTGCCATCCATTCCCGATCCAGAGCAGATAGCAGGCTTCATGGCCCACATACAGGCCGGGCTTCTCATAACAGATCTGCCAGAGCTGCAAGGGCAGCCCCGGGCCGTTTCATTTGAAACATTGCAGCAGGCTGCATCTGCCATTCAACCTATTACCCCCGGCGTTCCGGCCCAACCGGCAACCCCGGCATTTATTTTCCAAACCAGCGGCACCACGGGCGCCGCCAAGTGGATTCAGGTTACGCATGGGCAATATTTAACGGCGATTCAAAGTATGCAGCGCGCGGGCAGTTTGGCGCATGCCGTCGACCAAACTGTGTATCTCACCCCGCCGCTTTCGCACTCTTATGGGCTGAGCAGCCTGCTGGAATATAGCGCAGCGGGAGCTGCCATCATATTGCCGGAAAGCGGCTCCACTCTGGGCGCTATTGGCGATCTGCTCAGCGGGCGGCAAAACCACCTGATTACCGCATTGGAGGGCGTATCTCATTTTTACGCGCAGCTGGCCCGCCTGATCAGGCGGATTGAACTGCCAAAGTTGCAGCATGTGGGCTTTGGCGGCGGGGCTATAGACCAGGAAGCGGTGCGGCAAATCAGGGAGGTGCATTCTGGACTCAGTTATTCCGTGCGCTATGGGCTTACGGAGACGCCTTCTGTGGTGAGCCATAAGGTGTTTAGACCGCCATATGCCGCTGACTGGGCATCGTCGGGGAATGTGCTGCCTATTTACGAGCTGTGCATTGTGGACGAGGCTGGCGCGCCCCTGCCGCCGGGCCAGCCGGGGCAGATTTGCCTTCGAGGAGAAAGTTTGGCCTGGCCTTACTATGGCGAAACGGCCGTTTCCCCCTTTTTTGCCACCGGAGACATAGGCTATCTCCACGCCGATACCCAGGAGCTTTACATTGTGGGGCGACAGAGCGCCTTCCTGAAGGTGCGGGGCTATCGCCTGAGCCCTGAGCATATTGAAGCGGTCATTACTACCTTTAACGGCGTTATTGACTGCCGCGTGTCCGGCACAGAGACGGGCATCTTGGCTGAAGTGGTTCCAGCTGACGACGGCCTGTTGCCACAAACGTTGTTGGCCTTTTTAGCCGACAGGCTGCCCAGCTACGCCATCCCTGAAAAAATCGCCTTTGTGCCCGCTATTCCTCGAACTTACTCTGGCAAAGTTAAACGACACGCACACAAATCATCATAATTGGAGAAATTTTTATGGAACAAATAACGCATGACCACATCACTGAAAAGTTATTAACCGTTTTGAGCAAGCATCTTAAGTTTACAGCTGAGCCGCAAACTATTCCCATGAACAAGCCTTTAGATGAACTGGGCCTGGACTCCATGGGCGCGGTTAATTTGCTTCTGGATTTAGAAGACAGTTTTGAAATTTCCTTCCCCGGTTCTCTCTTAACAGAAGAAACTTTCTCTACCGCTGCGAACCTGCATAAAGCGGTTCATTCTTTGGTTTAGATGCAGCCGTAACCGCAAAGTGAGTGTACTGATGAAAATTCCTGATTTAGCCTTTGGCCCGGAATGGGCTGTGCTGGAGCTGCTGTGCCTGGGTCTGATTACCGAAGAAGAGCAAAATGCTTTTCACGAGCTGGTGAAATCTGGCGCTTTGAACTGGGGTGAACTTTTGGAGCAGGCCCTGCGGCATAAGATGCTGCCCCTTTTGGCTTTTCATACCCTGATGGCTGAACCTGGAACGGCCGTTCCCCGCCGAGTTCAGGATCATTTTCGTTCTGTCATGGATTTAAATCGGCACAAGCGGACCATTTGGTATCCCGAAGCCGATAGAATCATCCGATTTTTGGCCGAGCGCAACGTTCAGGTTTTGGGCCGTAAAGATGTTGCCTTCGAATCCCGGCTTTATGGCGGCAACAGCAGCCGCCGCTTTGGCGATATCGATCTGCTCATTGCGCCACAGGACCGTGAGGCCGTGCTAGAAGCTTTGCCTGAACTGGGCTACCAGCCCGGGCTTTTTGACTGGAACACCCAGCAGCTGGCCCCCATCCCTCGCCAACACCTGATGATCTTCCGCCTGAATCCAGATCATTTGCCCGTGCATTCTCGCCTGACGGGCGACCCCATGATGCAGTACCTGGAGGTAGACTTTGCCAACAGCCTCACCTGGCACGGCAGCGATTACGAGGTGCCGCTGGACATTGCCATGGCCGAAATTAGCTATGAGCCGGTGGCGGGCTTTCCTGGTATGGAGATCCCCTGTCTGTCGGCGCCCTTCCAGTTTATTGGCACCGTGCTGCATCTGTTTAGGGAGGCGTGGTTTGAGCGCTGGCTGGAGTGGGAGCAGGATGTGGATCTGACAAAGTTCAGCGACGTGATTCGCCTGTGGCGAGCCGATGAAGAGGTTTTGGCGACTTCTTCTTTTGCCCAAATGCTGGAGGAGTTCAATATCGTCGAGCCAATGGTGTGGGTGCTGGAGCACCTTGATCGGGCCTTTCAGATGAATATTGTGGCTTCCCTGGGGCTGGAGGGGCGCGTTGATGAGGAGTGGCTGTTTAGCGGCCGAGCCTCCGGCAAGAATTTGTTCCGCTGGCGCGGCAGCATGCGTGAACGGCTTTACAGCAAAAACCGGCAAGGGCTGTTTGTAGAGAGCAAGGAGCCTGCCTGATGGATAGCGTGATGAATACGGCCGTTATCATTTACCAGATGGGCAAGGTTGGCTCTACAACGATTCACGCCTCGTTGGAAGAAGCCTCGCTGCCGCTGCCCATTTACAAGGTGCATTTTCTTTCAGATGAGGGCATGGCACATGCGGTGGAGTTCCACCAGAAAACGTTAAAAGTTCCCTGGGAAAATACACCTCATATTCAAACTAGCGAATTTTTGCGCGAGAAAATTCAGTCAGACCCCACCTGCAATTGGAAAATCATTACGCTTGTCAGGGAGCCAATCATGCGGGAGGTGTCCGAATTTTTTCAGTACGTTCACAGCATGTACCCTGAGCTGCTGGATGAGAACGGCCGTATTGAAAAAGCGCGGGCCATCAAGCTGCTGCAAACCAGGTTGATGTTTTACAACCCGGAAAAAAACTACACCTGCCGCTGGTTCGACATGGAGATAAAAGGCATGTTTGGCCTGGACGTGTATGCGCATCCATTCGACGCTGAAAAGGGATTTTCCATTATCCAACAGGGGAATATTGAGTTGCTGATCCTGAGATTGGAAGATCTAAACCATAATTTTAGCGAGGCCTTGAGCCAATTTCTGCAGCTAGACTCACCAATTGAAATCATTAAATCAAACGTGCGGGCTGAGCAAAAGCGGGGCTCAGTTTATGAGCAGGTA
>JBHIWP010000091.1:0-16758 GCA_041987425.1 Promineifilaceae bacterium (SeqCode)
TAGTAGGTTACGGAGGTAGGCAATGGATCGCAAATGGGTTTGGTCGGGAAACCCGTGGCAGGCGTTTAAAACATTTGCCATTATCTTTTCGTTTGTAATGAATTTTGTACTCCTGTTGGTGCTGCTCATTGCTGCGCCACTCATCTTGCCCATTGTGGATTCTGTCGCAGAACCCATTGTTGGCGGGTTGAGCGACAGCTTTGTCGATATGAGCAATGCCACCATTTCACAGACAATTTCGTTGGACACAACGATGCCCATTAGCTTCACGCTGCCGTTAGAAACGGAGACAGATGTGGTAATTGTGCGCAATGTTCCTTTGAATATTCCAGCGCAATTTACCCTTCCCAATGGGGGTGGTCAGATTAATGGTAATGTAAGTTTACAATTACCAGCCGGGCTTCCTCTGCCTGTGGCCTTAGATCTGGAAGTGGATGTTGATCAAACTATTCCCGTGAAGATGGAAGTTCCCGTACAAATACCGCTACAAGACACGGATTTGGGAGGGCCATTTAACACGCTGCGCGGCTTGTTTGAGCCTTTGGACCGTTTAATTAAGGGATTGCCCTCCAGCAATGAAGAACTTCGGGATCGGGTAACACAAGACGGGCCGCCAACAACGCAGGAAACGGCCGTTCGCTAGCCTGCTAGATTCATATGAACAAAGGTGACATTCCGCCCGTCTGCGACTACGAAGGGTCTGACTACCGCACGCGCTTTTGGGAAGGCCAGGGACGGGACTATGAAGATCGTGTTGAACGCATTGCCTTGCGACGGCTCATGCCACCCACTGGCAATACGCTCATCGAGATAGGCGCAGGCTTTGGTCGCCTGGCAGATGAATATCTGGGCTATCAAAAGGTTGTGCTGTTCGACTACTCTCGCTCGCTTTTGCGCGAAGCCCAGTCCCACTTAGGGGATGATCCCAGGTTTATTTATGTGGCGGGCAACTGGTACCAGATGCCTTTCGTAGATGGCCTGTTCAACACGATGGTGCAGATTCGCACGCTACACCATGCCGCCGACGTGCCTGCTTTGTTTCAGCAGCTGGCGCGCATTGCCCGGCCAAACGGCCGTTACGTCCTGGAATTTGCTAACAAACAAAATCTCAAGGCCATTTTGCGCTACGCGCTGCGGCGGCAGGCGTGGTCTCCGTTTGATCAGGAACCGATTGAATTTGCCGAACTCAACTTTGATTTTCATCCTCGTTGGATACAAAGGCAGCTAACCAGAGCGGGATTTAACCCGGGGCGGAAGCTTACGGTCTCGCACTATCGTTTTGGACCTCTCAAAAAGACCGTGCCCACGGGGTTGCTCGTGGGTCTGGATTCAATGGCGCAGTGGACGGGCAACTGGTGGCAGCTTAGCCCCAGCGTATTTGTCGATGTGGCTCATCCCACTGACGGGGAAACGGCCGCGCCACATACCTTTTTTGCCTGCCCTCATTGCCAAACGCCGCTGCCAGACGCAGTTGATAAACTTTTGATTTGTTCTAATCCAGAGTGCCAGCGACGATGGCAGGTCCAAAATAACCTCTACGATTTCAAAGAACCGGCCTGATATTTCTGGCCCTCAAACTTCGAAACATAGTAGAAATTTTGCTTGAAAGCATGATACAATGCTGTCATTGTTGTATAAGGTCAACAAATGATTGCAAACAACTCTCAGCGCATTGGTGTGATCGATCTTGGGTCTAATACTGCTCGGTTGGTGATCCTTAATGCGGTTCCTGGCTACGCTTACCGCCTGGAGGATGAAATTCGAGAGGTTGTGCGGCTGCGGGAGGGGATGACAGAGGTGGGTCTAAGCGATACGGCCGTGGCTCGTGCCCTGTTCACTCTGCGCCTGTTCAAGCGATTTTGCCAAAGCTATCCTGTCGATCTCATTATTCCCACCGCCACCAGCGCCGTGCGCGATGCGGCCAACGGCCCCGCCTTTCTACAAACTGTTTCCCAAGAAATTGGCCTGGACTTGCAGGTGCTGGATGGCGAACGAGAAGCCTATTATGGTACATTAGGCGCGCTCAACGAAGTGCAGCTGGGCAATGGATACGTTATAGACATTGGTGGTGGTAGCGCGCAGGTGAGCAAAGTGCGCGGCAATCGCTTCCAGGAAGGCTGCTCGCTGCCGCTGGGGGCGCTGGCGCTTACGGAGCAGTTTGTAAGCACAGATCCAATTGAGCCAGGCGAGGTGGAGGCCGTTCAGTCCTATATTGCGCAACAGTTAGATTCAGTTCCCTGGCTGCAAGAAAATCAGGCGAAGTCGCACCCTCATCTGGTTGGCTTAGGTGGCACTATTCGTAACCTGGCCTCCATAGAGGCTGCCCGGCAAAGCTACCCGCTGAACACCTTACACGGCTTTGTACTAAGCCGCGGCTCCGTGGCAGAAACGCTGCGGCAGCTACAGCAAATGTCCGTTGCCGAGCGAGGTCAGATTGCGGGACTTAGCAGTGACCGAGCCGACATTATTTTCACTGGCGCGCTGGTGCTGGCGGCAGTCATGGACCGGCTACAGGTCGAACGATTAACAATTTCCAAGAATGGTCTGCGCGAAGGGCTTTTTTTTGAGCATTTTTGGCACCATCTGGCTTACCCGGTGGTGGCCAGCGTACGGCGCTTTAGCGTGCTCAACATGGCCCGAGTGTATAATTACCAAAAAGCCCACGCCAGCCACGTTCGCTATCTGGCGGGACGCTTGTTCAACCAGCTAGCCCCGCTGCATGGCTATGCCATGGCAGAGCGTGAGCTGCTAGATGCTGCCGCCATGCTGCACGATTTGGGCACGGTGATCAGCTATGATGATCATCACAAACATTCTCAGACGCTGATTATTAACAGCGGACTGGCAGGATTTTCGCCACGAGAGACGGCGCTGGTGGCCTTGTTGACGCGGTACCATCGCAAAGGGCGGCCCACGGCCGATTCCTTTGCTTCACTTCTGACGGAAGAAGACCATACAATTTTGCTGCGGCTGGCAGCTATCTTGCGCTTGGCGGAATTTTTAGAGCGGGGCCGCAATGCTAATGTGGATGATGTAACGGCCGTTTGGGACGAGAAGACGCTTCGCCTGACGCTAATTGCGGACGAATATCCGGCGGTTGAGCTGTGGGAAGCCGAGCGCAACGCCGTTTCTTTAATGGAAATGGCATTTGAACGCGAGATCATTTTGGAGAGTACGGCCGTACCCGATATTCACTTTGGCCTTTAATTTCCTGTTTTTCGTAAAAACTGATTACAATATAATATGCATCATTGAAGGATTCTGCAATCGTTTCTGCATCTACTTGAACAAATCACCCTTAACTTTTGGCTTTTACAATACATAGTAACATGTCATTCAAGCAATCAACACAGTAGGAGTTACAAATGAAATCATATAATAAAGCACAAGATGGTCAGGGATTAGTAGAATACGCTCTCGTTTTGGTGTTAGTAGCGGTGGTCGTCATTGCGATTCTCACGTTGCTGGGGCCACAGGTGGGGAACGTTTTTAGCCGGGTTGTGGCCGGATTGGGAGTCGTGGATGATTCCGGTGGTGGCGGTGGTGGCGGAGGCGGAGGCACCCCACCAACGCCCGCTAATGTAACGGCCGTAAATGCCCTGCGCGGGGGTGGAGATGTCGTGGTTACTGTAACTGTTTCAGCCGCCACCAATATCACCGTTGTGGATTCCCAGAGCGGGCAGTCTGTCACTTCAAGCTGTAGCTCAAGCTGTTCGGTGACGCTTTCTTCTGTTGGCCCCAATCCCGGCACGGTCACAGCTACAGCAGATGGGGGCAGCAGCATGTCAGATTCGTATCCAGCGCAGAATTAAGCTAGAAGCAGCTTAGGTAAAATATGATGAGTGTTGAACTCTTTAGTTTTTGTTGCCTCCAATTTTTATTCCATGCCTGGAATTTGGAGCGCAGGCTAGCCGGTGGCAAACAAGATGAGCTGGGCCAGGGATTGGTAGAATATGCCCTTATCTTGGTTTTAGTGGCCGTAATTGTGATCGGCATTTTGAGCCTGCTCGGACCACAGATTGGGAATGTGTTTAGTCGCCTACTGGCGCCTTCTTACTGCGGTCAGTGCATTTGCGGCACCTCAATCTGCAACTAATGTCGGGTTTGTGAACGTTGAGGGAGCGGTACGGCCGTAAAGTTGTCACAATTCTCTCTCTCTCGGTAAACTTGAGGGCATGAGCCGAATTCGATTAATATTATTATGTCTACTTGGCTGCAGCTTGTTGGCAGCCGTTCCACAAAAAAGTAGTGCGGCCCCAGAGGCCGTACCCGCATCGGCGCCAGTGGATTGGCGCTTTGGCGTTATCGAGAGTTACGAAAATCCAGCGCAGGCCAACAGCCTGGGGGCCGCCTGGACCCGCGTGCGCTTCCAATGGGCCGAAACGCAGGCAGGTGGCTCGGGCACCTGGACCGCCAGCGTGAGCGAGGGCCAGATAAACGGTGAGATTGCCGCCGGGCGCACCGTTGTCGGTTTGCTTATTGGCATTCCTGATTGGGCGCGTGAAGGGGAACTGCCGCGCGGCCTCCATTTGCCCCATTCGGATCCCAACAATACCTGGGCCAACTTTGTGCGAGAGGCCGTGGGGCGCTACAACGGCCGTATCAATCACTGGATTATTTGGAATGAGCCAGACGTCAATGACCCTAACGCGCCCGGGTACACCTGGGGCGGTTCAGTCCAGGACTTTTTTCAGCTCCAGCGCACAGCCTATATGGCCGCCAAAGAAGTTAACCCCAATGCCACCATTCACCTGAGCGCCTTCACCCACTTTTGGAACCCAAACTACATCTATGACTTTTTAGATGTCGTGGTAGCCGATCCCGCCGCGGCGGACAACAATTACTATTTCGATGCTCTCACGGCCCATCTTTACTTTCAGCCGGACTCTATCTACAACATCATCCAGCAGTTTTATGGCGCAGTGGGCAGCCGCGGCATTCCCTGGAAGCCGGTCTGGCTGGTAGAAACCAACGCGCCACCAATAGATGATCCTGCCTGGCCAGTGTCTAACTGGACGTTCCGCGTGTCGCAGCAGGAGCAGGCGGCATTTATTCCCCAGGTTTTTGCCGTGGGGCTGGCCGCCGGGGCGCAGCGGATTGGCATCTACAAAATGCAGGATACGGCCGATGACGTAGCGGCTAACCCAGAGCCGTTCGGGCTGCTGCGCATGGATGGATCGCGCCGGCCGGCGTTTACCACGTATCAAATAGCGGTGCAGTATCTGGCCGGGATGCAGGGCGTCAAGCGCGAGCACTGGGGGCACTGGGGCCAGATTCGGCTGAACCAGGGCACGCACGCTACGACGGTGCTCTTTTCACGCCTGCCCGCGCCGCAGACGGTGGAAGTGATCGCTGAAGCAGACACGGCCGTTCTCGTCGATATGTGGGGCAGCCGCCGAACCATTACGGCCAGCAACGGCGTGTTTACGGTTGAGCTGTCTGGCGCAATTTGCGCCCAAACCGCCGGGGATTACTGCATGATTGGCGGGCCAGTCTACTACCTGGTGCAGTCGCTAGATGGCGCTTCAGTGCCTGCACCGCCGCCCGTCAGTGGTCCGCCAGCCGTAGAGGATGCACCAGCCGCAACGGCCACCGTTGACCCTGACGCGCCAACAGAAACGGCCACGCCAGAGCCAACTTCTACGCCAAAGGCAACGGTGACGCGGCGACCCACGCAGACGCCAACCGCCACGGCATCGCCCACGGCCGTTCCTACCGAGACAGCGCCCCCAGACCCAACCGAAACGGCCGTTCCCGCCACAGAAGTTGCTGCGCTGCCGCCAACGCCGGAACCCACCCAGGAAACGGCCGTGGCGGCAACCGCCAGAAACAGCAACGCTTCGCTTATTGTGCTAGGGATAGTTGGCGTCGCTGTTTTGGGCATAGGCGGCTGGTGGTGGAACGGCCGTCGCCAACCACAGTAGGCGCGGAAAAAATCCGCGCCTGCAACTAAAAAGGGAGAATCTTGAAGAAATATATCCCAATCGCTGTTCTTATTATTTTTTTGGGGGTGGGTGGCACTCAGGCCCAAAGCCTCGTTACCGTTACCCAAAATGAGGCCCTGGTTGATTTTCCTCGCTCGGTGACCTTTCAGCTGGCGCTGGCCGACGCCAGTGAGGTGGCCAGCGTGAGCTTGGTGTACGCGGTTGACCGGCTGAGCTGTTTGGAGGCAGATACGGCCGTTCCCGTTGAGCTTAATGGCAATGAGGCCGAATGGACCTGGGAGATGGTGCGCTCTGGTAATCCGCCGCCGGGAGCCACCCTACGCTGGGAATGGCACATCACGGACCGCAGCGGCAACGTCACCACCACAGAGCGCCAAAGCCACACCTTTGTTGATGATCGCTTCGACTGGCAAACGGTAGCCGCGCCCAACATTCGCCTGCATTGGTATGAAGGCGAGGAGGTGGGCCCGCTATTGCTGGATGCGGCCGTGGCCGGGCTGGACCAGCTGCAAAGCGAGATGGGCATCACCCTGGACAGCGAAGTGCAGATTTTTATTTACGAAGAATCTGGCGATATGCGTGACGCCGTGCTCTACATTCAGGATTGGGCCGGTGGCGTGGCCTTCAGCGATTACAACATCATCCTCATGGGCGTGCCGCCGAGGATTGCCGAAAGCTGGGGCCGCCCAACCGTGCGCCACGAATTGGCTCATCTGGTTATTGCTCAATTTGGCCAGAGCTGCGTGGGCGGCAGCCGCCCCACCTGGCTAAACGAAGGGCTAGCAGTCATTGCCGAGGGCGAACCCAGCGAAACGATTCAGGAAGACCTGGCCCGCGCCACCGAAAATAACAGCTTTGAACCGGTGCGCAGCCTCAATGGCGCTTTTTCTGCACATGGCCCAGAGGCAGGCATTGCCTACAGCCAGAGCTACAGCGTAGTAAAGTTTCTGCTGGAAAGCTATGGGCAGGAACAGGTGCAGGAACTGTTGCTGACCCTGGCGCAGGGCGCTGGCTACGATGAGGCGCTGGAAGCAGTCTACGGCTTTAACGTCGATGGTCTGGAGCAGGCATGGCGCGAGAGCTTGGGGCTTCCCCCACGGGAGATTCCCCCAACGCCAACGGCCGTATCTGCCAACGCCATCCCCACCATCGAACCCTTTGGCCTACCCAAATCTGTGCCGACCGAACCCGCCGCCGCGGCAACGGCCGTGCCGCCCAGCACCAGTGACTCCGGCAGCGGTATTTGCAATCTCCCCACCTTCCCACTGCTGCTCATTGGCCTTGGCCTCATCACCCGGAGGCGCAAATGATTGAGGAAAAAAGCGGAACTCAGAGGACCACAGAGGAGACACAGAGTTGCACTGAGAATACTCTGCGAACCTCTGCGGCATCTCTGCGTCACTCTGTGTTCCAGAAAAAATCTCTGCTTTTTATTACCATCTCTTTTTTCCTGTTAAGTTGTCAACTTTTGACCCGCGCGCCACAGTTGCTGCAAGATAACGCAGATATTGAGCGGGATGATGCCATTTTCCTGCTGGGGAGCCAGCCGCGCACGCTGGACCCGGCCAAAACCATCGGTGGCCCAGACGGCCCGCTGGGGCTGATATTCTCTGGATTGGTGATGCTGGACACGGATTTGCAGGTGCAGCCAGAGCTTGCGGCTGGGTGGGAGGTGAGCGGCGACGGCCGTACCTACACCTTCTACCTGCGCAAAAATGTGCTGTTTCATGATGGACGGCCGTTCACCGCGCAGGAAGTCATTTTTAGCTGGGAGCGAGCGGCTAACCCCGCCACTGGCTCCGATACGGTGCAAACTTACCTGGGCGATATTGCCGGTATCCAGGCGGTGATTGATGGCGAGACGGAGCAGATCAGCGGGCTGCGAGCGATTGATGATCACACGCTGGAAGTACAGCTAACTGCGCCCGTAGTCTACTTTTTGCAGAAGCTGGCTTACCCGGTGGCCTTTGTGGTGGATCGTGAGAATGTAGACGGCCGTAACTGGGAATATGCCCCCAACGGCACCGGCCCGTTCCGCCTGCAAAGCTGGGAAGACGACGAAGAAATCATCCTGGTGCGTAACGAAAGCTACTTTCTGGAGCCAGCCCGCGTACGCCACATTGTCTACGATTTAGGCCCGGGGCTGCCGCTGTCGCTGTACGAAGAGGGTGAGATTGACCTGGTGGGCGTGGGCGGCGCCAATCTGGACCGTGTCGAAGACCCCAACAATCGACTTCACGACCAGCTTCAGCTGGGGGTTAGTCTTTGCACCACGACGATTGGCCTGAACACGCAGCTCGCGCCATTTGACGACGTGCGGGTGCGGCAGGCGTTTAACTACGCGCTGGACAAGGAGCTGTTGATCGAAACATTTTCCGGTGGGGATGCGCTGGTAGCTACAGGCTCCCTGCCGCCGGGAATGCCGGGCTACACGGCCGATCCCACGCGTGGCTATCCGTTTGACCCGGCTAAAGCCAATCAGCTTTTAGATGAAGCGGGTTACGCCGACCGCAGCACCTTCCCACTGCTTACCTACACGACGTCTGGCTATGGTGATGTGAGCGGGTATGTAACGGCCGTAATCTCGCTCTGGCAAGAAACGTTAGGGGTTACTATCCAGCCCGTTGTCATTGATCCATTCATCTACTACGATGAACTGTATGCCGGCAACACAGGCAATATTTATGGCAGCGGCTGGTGCGCCGACTACGCCGACCCGCAAAACTTCCTCGACATTTTGTACCACAGCGATTCGCCTCAGAACGTTGGGCGTTATGTCAATTCCCAGACAGATGCTCTGCTGGAGCAGGCCCGGGTTGAGCCAAATGTGGTAGCTCGTCTGGCCCAATACGCTGAAATTGAGCGTCTGATTGTGGCCGACGCCCCGGTTGTGTTTGTAAGCCACGGCCTGCAAGCTGCCCTCATCAGTCCAGATTTAGATGGCTTTATGCTGACGCCGCTCGGCGTGCGCCAGTGGCATCGCGTTGGCGTCAATCGGTAGCTTTCATTTGAGGATTCGGAACCTCCGTTACTGTGTTACGACAGCCGGGTACGCAGAAAACGTTGATCCACTTCTTATTGGAACACAGATGACGCGGATGGCACGGATGGTCACGGATTTTTCCTTTGATCTCATCGGCGCCAATCCGTTTCATCCGTGTAATCCGTGTTCTATTTCTAGATTCTGCGCTGGCTGTTAATCTCCCCCGACGATACAATCCCCCGCTTACGCTATGATCGTGATGTTGATTGTGTTTTTCGCCATTTTTGTGCAGGCGGCCTCTGGCTTTGGGCTGGCGCTGGTTTCCATGCCGCTGCTGGTGAGCGTTATTGGCGTGAGCACAGCTACACCGCTGGTAGCGGTGATTGGTATTACGGCTGAGGTCTTTCTACTGCGTCGCTATTGGCATGCGCTCAACTTTTCGGCCGTTAAGCGACTTTCACTGGCCTCTATTGTGGGCATTCCCCTGGGAGTGTATGTGCTGCGTGAGGTAGACGGCCGTATCGTCACCACCATTTTGGGCGTTGTTGTAACCGGCTATGCTCTCTACGCGCTGCTAGCGCCGCGCCTGCCTGCACTCAGCCAGGCCGGATGGGCCTACGGCTTTGGCTTCGTGGGCGGCGTTTTGAGCGGTGCCTACAATACCAGCGGTCCACCTGTCATTATTTATGGCACCTGTCGCCGTTGGGAACCCTCCACTTTTAAGGGCAATCTACAGGCTTACTTTCTGCTCAACAGCTTCTTTACCCTCGCTGCCCATCTGATTAGCGGTAATTTTACGGCCGTTGTCTGGCAAAACTATCTGTGGGCGCTGCCAGGTGTGGCCTTGGGTCTGGTTTTAGGGCGCTGGGTAGACGGCCGTCTGGCCGCAGACAGATTTCGCAAAGGCGTGCTTCTTCTTCTCATTCTGCTCGGCGTAAGGCTGATTGTGGGCTAGCTGTTTTAAGCTACAGGTAAATGTCCTGTGGAAAGTGAGTACCAGTTAGACTGCTATGGATAAGCAAGAAACGCTGACAGAAGAAGCGATCCCCGAGGAGTCATCTACAAGCTCTTCTCGAGGACGACGTCGGAAAGAACGACGCTATCGGTTTGCCTCGCGTAAGCGGCGACGCTTGCCCCAGCTGCAATGGTGGCGCGAAGCCCTCCTGGTTGTATGCCTGCTCGTAGCTATTTTCTTCCTCATCAATCCCTTCCCCCGCCTGGCCCAGGCAAGAGCCACCGTTGCTCAACCAGCAGAGCCCCTGGCCGTAACGCCACTGGCCAGCCCAGAAGGCGGCTACTGCATTGCCGGTGATTTTCAGGAGTGGGACGGGCAGAGCACGCCGCTGCTGGATGACGGCACGCAGGGAGACCGCACGGCGGGAGACGGCATTTATTCCCGCACGATTACTTTTGCTGACCCCGGCCGTTATTTGTGGCGGGTGCTGCCGTGCGGTCAGTGGGCAACGGCCGTTCCTGAAAAATCTGCCTGGGTGTTTGCCACAGCGCCAGATCAAGCGATCACCTTTACCTTTAACCCTGCCATGCCGCCCAGCAACCTCTGGCCGCGCAGCTATGCCTTAACTGCTAACGATACCCTGCCTGCTCGCGCCGTGGCGGTTGGCTCTTTCCAAAACACGCGCTGGGACAACGAAGATTCGCGCACGGCCATGGAGCCTATTGGCAATGGAAAGTATCAGCTGGCCTACCGGATTGCGCTGCCCAACACCTATGAGGCGTACGTCTCTATACAGGGTCGGAATGAAGGCATTGGTGCCAGCGGCCGTTCTATGGAGCCCGTTCCGCTGAGATTTACCACCAGGTTTCCGGCAGAAATGGTCGTCATTCAGTTTGATGCAACAACAGATCGCATCGCGGTGTTAACCGGCATGCCCTGGTGGCTAAGCTGGCTCGGCTTTGGCTGGGGCGCCAGAATTATGATGGGTATCTCCCTTTTGGGCGTCTTTGTTCTAGGTGCTCAAGTAGGCTACAGGCGGATTGTGCTGCGGCCAGAGTGGCAATATAGTGCAGGCTGCCCCAACTGTGAAGCAAACGATCTTCAGCGCACGAGCCGCGAGACATCAGACTATGTGGTGGATCTGCTTGGCGTGCCTGTACGCCGCTTTAAGTGCAAACAGTGCGGCTGGAACGGCCGCCGCATTTACCATCGGCACCATTAATCACAGCCCAGCTAGCTCACTGCTTCGCCCGCAGCAAATCAATAGTTTCCACGGCGTGCCGCAAATGAGGGATGACAATACTGCCGCCCACGACCAGGGCCACGTTGAGCGCATCCACTATTTCCTCGTCAGACCAGCCCGCCTTCACGCACTGAATCAGGTGATAGTCAATACAGTCATTGCAGCGCAGCACGGCCGACGCCACCAGGCCCAGCAGTTCTTTGGTGTTGCCTGGCAGCGGGCCATCGCGGTAAGCGGCCGTATCCAAATTAAAAAACCGTTTAATGCCCAAATGGTCCAGCGCCATCACCCGGTCATTCATTCTTTCCCGGTAAGCCTCAAACTCATCCAGTCGTGTGGTAGACATGTGCACTCCTTAGCTTCCAAAGTTGATTTTACTCAGTGAACTGAGGCAAAAGTTCAGCTAATGCCTCCAGTATGGTGTCAATATCGCTTTGTGTATTGTAGCCCTGAACAGAAACGCGAATGAAATGACGGCCGTTCCAGGCCAAAACGGGAACTTCGATTTTGTATCCCTCATACAGCGCTTCTTTAAATGCGGCGGTATCCGTTAGTTGGGGCAAGGGAATCGAGGCCATTTGGTGGTAAAACCCACCGTCTTCTGGATAAATGGGGGATAAACCAGTCAGGGTACAGATGCGCTGCATCGCCTGCCGCAGAAGCGAATGGCACTGTTGGCGCACGGCCGTCCAGTCGTGCGCCTCCTGGAAGTTAATCGCAGCAGGCACGGACAAATACGCCGACAAATCATTGGTTCCCAGCCACTGCATCCCATCCAAAAAGTCAGAGCCAAACGATAAGTTTTTATTTTTTCCCCAGCCCCAGCCAATAACCAGCGGTTCTATCATGGACTGTTTGTCTGAACGCACGTAAAGAAAAGCAGAGCCTTTTGGACCGCACAGCCATTTATGCATATTGCCAAAGTAGAAGTCGGGCGCCATCGTCTGGAGGTCCAGAGCAACCTGCCCGGGGGCATGGGCGCCGTCGATAATGGTTAAAATTCCGGCCTCACGCGCCCGACGACAAATGTCTGCCACTGGGAAGCAAGCGGCCGTTGCAGAAGTAATGTGACTGATAAAGATAATTCGCGTTTTGGGCGTAACGCCTTGCCACAGCTCATCTACAACCGCTTCTGGGGACATAAGCGGCAGCGAAATGGGCTGCCGCACATAGCAAAAACCTTGCTTTTCGCTCATGAACTCCCACACGTTGTCGCAGGCGCCATATTCATGATCGGTGGTAAGCACTTCGTCGCCTGCCGTTAGCTGGAGAGAACGAGCAACAATATTCAGGCCAAATGTTGAATTAGGGACAAATACCAGGTCAGCGGCATCTGCTCCCAGGTAGCTACTCATCTTTTGGCGGGCAACCGCCAGATGCTCCCACAATTCCGTTAGAATAAAGCGTACCGGCTGCCGCTCTAAACGCCGCTGCCACTCCTGGTATTCCGCAAAAACGGGCCGCGGCGTGGCCCCAAAAGAGCCGTGATTCAGAAAAATGACATCAGGATCCAACAAAAAGTGATTTTTCACCCATGACTTCCTTTTATGGATTTGTTTATAACATCGTGTAGGGTTCTGCTACAACCTTAGCAGTATGGTAACGTCTATAGCATCAGAGGAGCAACAGCACTTGAGCCAGGCTGGTGAGATAGTAAACGTTTTCTGGCAGGGTATGGGTGGCCCCCTTGTGTGAGCGATCCAGCCAGGCGCCAGCCGCAAAGCCGCCTCGCTGCACGGCCGCAATTGCATCCACTTCTAAATTATCCCCCACGTAGAGACAATTTTCTGGAGCTTGCCCCAGCTTAGCCGCTGCTCGCCGGAAGATTGTTTTGCCTGGCTTGTGGACGCCAACCTCTTCGCTTATTGTTACGTGTTGCTGAGGAATGATATTGCCCACGAGCTGCTCAATTGTGCGCCGCACCGAATTGGAGTGATTCGAGAGAATACCTACTTGCAGGCCGTAACCTTGCAGCTTGTGCAAGGTAGGAATGACGTCCTCATAAAGATAGTGGGGCAAACGGCCGTATCCCGCGTAGATCTCATAAGCAAATTCGTAACTGTCGTCTGGGTGGTCCAGTCGGCGCAATAGCTGGCGATACAGATGAATAATTTCTCGTTTTTTCTGAGGCCGCAAAGACCCGGTAATGGCTCCACTGGCGATGTCTGCTTCTAGCCCGTCCTGCGCCGCAGACACATCTGCCTCGGTGCAGGGTATGCCATACTTCTGAAACAGCGTGGTTGTGCGAGCAATGTGAGAAACATTTTTCCCTAAAGAGTAAGCCAGAGTGAAATCCCAATCAAAGAGAACGGCCGTAAACTGTGTTTGCAATGTATCGAGCGATGAGTTCATAACGCTACCTTGTTTAAATGCTATCAATTATGGTTTGCCATTGTAGCCAGTTAAAGGATTTTTTGGCGTGAAAGTCACATCAAATCTGGTTATAGTAGGCTATTTTCCCTTCACTTTATACCTATTCCCTCTATCGAGATACATTGAACTCCCAAGAACGGTTTGCTATGGTCAACTATGTCATGCAATTAAGCAATCGGCAAAAAATTTACAGCAATGCGAAATACACCTCTACCAAAACGGCAAAACGGCCGTTTTGCTATACCACCCACAAAATCTTATGAAGCAAAACGTTACTCAAAAATTGATCGCCAGCCACTTAGCCGAAGGCACGATGGAGCTGGGCAGCGAGATTGGCCTGATTATCGACCAGACGCTTACCCAAGATGCTACCGGCACGCTTGTGATGCTTGAGCTGGAAGCAATGAACCTGGATCGCGTAAAAACGGAGCTATCCGCCCAATACATTGACCACAATCTTATTCAGGCCGACTTCCGCAATCCAGATGATCATCTTTTCTTACGCTCCGCCTGCCGGAAGTTTGGCGTTTGGTACAGTCGCCCTGGCAATGGCGTGAGCCATCCCCTGCATATGGAGCGATTTGGCGTGCCTGGCAAAACGCTTGTTGGGTCAGACAGCCATACACCGGCGGCCGGTTCTCTGGGCATGTTGGCCCTGGGCGCAGGCGGTTTGGAGGTGGCCATGGCCATGGCCGGAGAACCGCTGTATTTTACCATGCCTGAAATCATGGGCGTACGGCTAACGGGCGAGCTGCCAGACTGGGTTAGCGCTAAAGATGTCATTTTAGAAATGTTGCGCCGCCACGGGGTGGATGGGGCCGTCAACAAAATCATCGAATATTATGGCCCTGGTTTGGCAAACCTGACGGCAATGGACCGGCATGTGATCGCCAACATGGGCACTGAACTGGGCGCTACCTCCACCGTATTCCCCTCCGACGACGTGGTACGCCGCTTTATGCAGCGGCAGGGTCGGGCAGATGAATGGGTGGAGCTCAAGGCCGACGAGGGAGCAACCTACGACCTAGAAGACGAGATTAATTTGGCTGAACTGGAGCCACTTATTGCCCTGCCCAGCAGCCCGGGCAATGTGGTGCCGGTTCGTGAGGTGGCTGGTAAAGAGATTTATCAGGCATATATTGGCTCTTCAGCCAATCCTGGGCTGCGTGATTTTGCTTTGCCTGCGCTGGTGGTAGACGGCCGTCAGGTTCATAACCGCGTTTCGTTTGACATTAATCCCACCTCCCGCCAAATTTTGGAGAACCTCATGGAGATGGGCCTGCTGGCGAAGCTGGTACACGCAGGGGCGCGCATTCACCAGGCGGGCTGCAACGGCTGCATTGGCATGGGGCAGGCCCCCGCCAGCGGGCGGATCAGCCTGCGCACGGTGCCGCGCAACTTCCCAGGTCGTTCCGGCACCAAAGAAGACGCGGTGTATTTGTGCAGCCCAGAAACGGCCGTTGCCGCCGCCCTCACCGGCAAAATCACCGATCCGCGTGATTTAGATATGCCGTATCCAAAATTTGAACTGCCAGAAGAAATAATCATTAATGAAGAAATGTTGGCAGCCCCACCTCCGACCAGCGCCGACGTAGAGCTGGAGAAAGGGCCAAATATCAAGCCCTTGCCCCACTTTGAAGGGTTGCCAGACAGCTTGGACGGTAAAGCACTCATGGTGGTGGGAGACGACATCTCTACCGACGAGATTATGCCCGCCGGGTCCGAGATCCTGCCCTACCGCAGCAACATTCCAGAAATTAGCAAGTTTGTCTTTAGCCAGGTGGATGAATCGTATTACGAGCGGGCAATGGACCACCAGGAAGAAGGACACTTTGTGGTGGCAGGTGACAACTACGGGCAGGGTTCCAGTCGGGAACACGCAGCAATTGCCCCACGCTACCTGGGCCTGCGCGCCGCAGTGGCCAAAAGCTTTGCCCGTATTCACTGGCAAAATCTCATCAATTTTGGCATCTTACCGCTCACGTTTGTGAATGAGGATGACTACGGCCGTATCGATCAGGGTGACCGCCTCATTCTGCCCGATATTGCTCAGGCCATCCAGGACGACCAGCAGGTAAAGTTACGCAATGACACGAAAGGTGAGACTTATAGGGTGGAACATACCCTATCCGGCCGACAGGTAGAAATGGTGTTGGCCGGTGGGCAAATTAACCTGTTCCGCCAGGAGCGAAATTAAAAAATCAGTTTAATAAGAGGGAGCAAAAATGGACGAATTAGATTTTACATTGGAGCTAAACAGCGAAAATTTGAACAAAGAGGCTGAATACGATCTCTATACCGAGGCGGAAGAACGCTTGCGCACGCTGGCAGCCGCTCACGACGACATGACGGGCGCGGCCATCAACGTGCGGCGGCCCGCTTCGGGTGAATCTGCCTATCTGCACGAGGTCACCGTTGTGGTCTATAGCCGACCAGAACACATTGCTGCCACCGAAAAAGATTCTTCCCCCATGATCGCACTGAAGGGCGCGCTGGATGCCGTCGAACGCCAGGTGCGCAAGCGGCGCGAAAAGCTGAAAGAGCGCTGGAAGCAGCCAGGTAACTTACCCATCGAGCAAGAGATCGTCGAGACCGCTCTGGCTGAAGGCGACGTGACGGAAGAAGAACTCGACGAAGTTCAAGAGGAACTACAAGACCTGAACTAATCTCTAAGGCGTTGGCGTTTCGGTAGGCACGGCCGTTTCCGCTGGCGTACTTAGAGCGGTCGGTGACGCTGTAGCTGTGACCGTCGGCGTACCGGTTGGCTCATTGGTTGTGGTGGCCGTAGGCGTCTGCGTGGGCGTTGGCGTTTCTGTAGCCGTAGGTGTGGCTGTGGGCGTGGGCTCCAGCAGCATTACTGTAACGCGTTCTCCCACTATCGTCCTGTCTTCTTCGGGGGTGGTGGGGTTATCCGGCCCAAACAGCAGCACCCGAATGGTCAGCGGCCCGGAATAATTCAGCGTAGACGTGTCCCAGCTAGCCAGCAGCCCGTTCTCTACGCTGATATCCTGCCGCTCCTGCACCAAACCCCAGCCTTCTGGATTATTGCCAAATCCATACTCTACCTGATAGCCGCCAAAGCTAGGTGCGCTTACCGATCCTCTAATTTCTACCATGCCGCTTATTTCGCTGCCCGCCACCGGTTCGCTGATCGTGATCTGGGGCCGCGGGGTGTTTTCATCACATGCCTGGCTGGGGGGCAGGCGCAGCGGCACGGCAATGCCCCGCGCGCTGGCCCAGGCCTGCCCGGCGGCAGTAT